>CAZOUM010000044.1:0-24194 GCA_964582985.1 uncultured Pirellulales bacterium
TGTCCGAGCGTATTGTTGACTTTGTGTGCTCCGCCGTGCAGAAGGTCTTCGCGTTTTAGATACACCTTAAAACCGACATGCTCACTGAATCTCTTTGCATAATAAAGTGGCGAGGGTCGGCCGGCATAGTCCTTCGAAAGCTGCGCCAGCTCAGTCACAAACCGCTCGTCCTTGTAAAAGCGATAAAACGCTTCCTCCAATTCTTCCAGTACCGGCATCAGAACCTCCGGAACGTAGAAGCCGCCGTAATCGCCGAATCTGCCTCGATATTTCATAGCGAATTTCCTTTTTCTCCTAAGCTCTCAAATGCCTGATATTCTCAAACAACTTTTTCATCTTCTTATGGTCTTTCTTGCCGGGCTCAGCTTCGATACCACTGCAGATATCAATCCCATAAACACCAAGCTCAACCGCCCTCACTGCGTTATCGGGATTTATTCCACCTGCTAAAAAAACGCGTTTGTTTATATGCCCGATGATATTCCAGTCAAACGCTATTCCCGTCCCGCCGTACTTTTCAGGGTCGAAAGCATCCAGCAATATCGCATCTGTGAAATAATCCTCTGCCTTTTGAATATCGCTTTGGTCCCTCACCCGTACCGCCTTCATCGTTTTTACATTATAAGAGAGAAACTCCCTGCATGACTCCGGGCTTTCGTCGCCGTGTAACTGAACCCAGTCTAACGCACACAAGTTCCTCGTCTTGTGGATTTGCTCAATCAATTCATTCACAAACACGCCGGCTACATCTATAAAGCTAGGCAGCTTGTTTATTATTTCCGCTGCTTTCTCCGGAGCTATAAATCTTGGGCTTTTAGGGTAAAAGTTAAAACCCAGCAAATCCGCACCTGCGTCGACTGCTGCGGCAGCATCCTCAAAATTCGTAATACCACAAATTTTAACTTTCACTATCAACATATTGCCGGCCCGTGCTCTCGACCATATCTTATGCCTTGTTTGAAATCTCGATTAACTTCTCCAGACAGGCCAATACTTTGCCATCGCTGACCGAACCCTCTGCCATCTTAATGGCCGATTCGAAATCATCAGCTAACTCGCCGACGATTATTGCAGCGGCTGCATTTAGAATGACAATGTTTTTCTTGGAGCCGTGCTCTTTGCCGCTGAGTATGTCGTGTACAATTCGCGCATTGGTCTTTGCGTCACCGCCCCTCAGCTCGTCGATAGATGCCCTGGGAATATCAAAATCGGCAGGGTTGAGTTCTGTAGAACTTATGTTACCGTCTATTAACTGACGAATTTTCGTGGGGTGCATAGTGCTGATTTCGTCCAGACCTTCACTGTGAACCACCATAGCTCGTCGGGCGCCGAGAATCTTATGGGTCTCGATTATGCTGTCAAGCAAATGTTCACTATAAACACCCATCACCTGTGCGCCGGCCCCGGCCGGATTGGCCAACGGACCGAGAATATTAAAGGCAGTTTGGAAATCAAGACTCTTTCGGATGGGCTGGACAAATTTCATCGCCGGATGAAACTTGGGAGCAAACATAAAACCAATATGGGCCTGTTCAATGCACGCCGCGACAACGTCCGCAGCAGCATCGATTTTTACGCCAAGCTCCGCTAAAACATCTGCCGAGCCACAACGACTGGTTATACCCCTGTTGCCGTGCTTGGCTACGTAAGCACCCGCTCCCGCAGCCACAAGTGCCGCAGCGGTAGAAACATTGAACGTCTTTGTCGCCGCTCCGCCCGTGCCGCAGGTGTCGATAAGATTATCGATGTCAACCTTTACAGGCACTGCATGCTCACGAAGCGATTTAGCAAGACCGGCAATCTCCATCGGGCTGGCATGCTTGACCCTCATTGCCGCCAGAAAAGCGGCAATCTGAACATCCGCAACACTGCCTTCGAATACGGTATCCAAAAGACCCTTTGCCTGCTCGAATGTAAGGTCGTTACCTTCTAAAATAATTTCCAGGTATTCAGTTATTGTTGCCATCGCCGCCCCCCTGCTTTTTGCTTCTTGTAGCTGCAATTGACAAAACGTTCTCGATTATTTTACCGCCCGCCGGGGTCAAAATGCTCTCCGGATGAAACTGCACGCCGAATATGAGCAGTTCCTTATGCTCGACGCCCATAACAACTCCCTCGAACTCAGCGGTTCTTTCCAGGCAATCAGGAAGTTCCACAACACAAAGGCTGTGATACCGCCCTGCCTGCAGCGGGTTCTCAACCCCCGCGAATACGCCTTTTTGGTTGTGTGTCACTCGTGACGGTTTGCCGTGCATCGGCTCCGGGGCATGACTGATTTTGCCGCCGAAATACTGTACTATTACCTGATGACCCAGACACACGCCGAATATCGGCAGTTTGTCTTTGAAATAACCTACCGCTGAAAGCGAAACACCCGCTGTGTCAGGAGTGCCCGGCCCGGGGGAAATCACAAGCAGGTCAGGACCAAATTCGTCAGCTATGACCTTTAGCTCTTTAAGCTCCGTGTCGGCACGATAAACCTTGGCCTCGCAATTGCGCTTGCAGAAGTCATCTACCAGATTGTACGTGAACGAATCGAAATTATCGATGAACAAAACTTTTCTAATCTTTTCTTCCATAAGTTTTTGTCCCTTACTTTCCTTGAATCGCGCGCATACACGACCTTGCTTTGTGTTCGGTTTCCTCAAATTCACTTTTTGGAATACTGTCGTGCACAATGCCGGCACCGACCCGAATATAAGCGGTGTGATTCTTTACCTGCAGACTCCTTATGGTAATACAACTGTCGAATTGACCGTCCACGGTCAGGTACATAACAGCTCCGCCGTAGTAGCCGCGCTTGGTCTTCTCAAGCTGGCGGATTATTTTCATCGCTTCAATCTTCGGCGCCCCCGTTAATGTCCCCATATTCATTGTGGCAAGATAAGCACTCAACGCATCAAGATTTTTTGCGAGTGTACCCTTGACATTACTTACTAAATGCTGGACCGAAGCATATTTTTCAACCGTCAGCAGCTCTGTAACAACTCTGCTGCCCGGCTCAGCCACGTGAGCAATATCGTTTCTGGCCAAATCAACCAACATTATATGCTCAGTCAGTTCCTTGCGGTCGAGTTTTAGTTCGGCCTCATATCTAAAATCGGTATCGGCATCGATTGTATTGCCGACCTTGCCCCTGGGTTTTGTGCCGGCTATCGGCCGAATCTCAACGTCGCGCCTCTCGGTCCTTGGGCCCAAGGTCCCGCTGACCCCGTTAGAAGTAAGGCCCTCCGGGCGCCTGCCGGAATCTCGCTGCGGACTTCTAACGGGGCTGACACGCAAATTAAGTTCCGGACTCGAGCCTAACAATATCGTGTTGGGGGTATTGAGATAGAACATATAGGGCGAAGGATTTAATTCCCTCAGCCGCTTATAAACATCCAACGGCTCATCCGGACAAGGCTCCATTTTCGTCCTGCTCAGCACGACCTGAAGGATGTCACCGTCGATAATATGCTGTTTGGCGTCACGAGCTATTTTTTCATACTCATCCTGGTTCATATCTGTTGAAGCAACAGGCAGCGAGCCCGTAAATCGCTGTCCTTTGGGTGCATCGAATCTCGCAATGTTGGAATAGTAGTCGAAACAATCCTGTGCCTCAGCTACCACAGCTTCACGGTCACCGTTTGTTATTATCACGTTCACAATTACATAACCCTTGCCTGCTGCGTGGTCCATCAGAAAGATATTGTCAGCAAAGTAAAGTTCGTAATCGGGATTGCCGAGCATGTCTTCTTTATTTGGAGGAAGCTTCTCAAACTGGTCAATAAAATCGTAGCTTATCGCCCCAAGCAATCCACAGGTCACGCGGAACGGCTTACTCGCCAGGCTGAACGCAAACGCCACCGCCCGCAATACGTCCATTTGATTTGTGCTTTGCAGCCGGGTCTGTTCATCAACTGTTTTTTCGTCCTGTTTGATTCGACCGGTAATTGCCTCCGAACCGAACTCGACCGATTCGCAAAAACCGAACCTTGTCTTGCCCTCGGTGGACAAATACTCTATCATTCGCCCGCCTGTCCTACTCAAGGCCTTGATAGCAAATTCAGACCCCGTGCCGGTAAGGTAAAGTGCCGGCCTCGCCGTGCCGAAACTCAAAGCATTTTCCGCAAGGTGCTCTTTGGACTCGAACAAGCAACAGTTTTTGGCCCGGCCGTAGTCGCTGAGCTTGGCAAAAAAGTCCACCGGCTCGTCCATATCCATTTGTTTAACGATGGGTATAATCTGCCCCGGCTTGGCACCGTGTATTATTTGTCTGTAATCTTCCATAGTTTCAGCCTTTAATCGTAATTTTTATCCTCAAGTTAACACAAATACAAACAAAAAAAGCAGCCTGCTTTTCCAACAGGCTGCCATCTAACAAATCTCAACATTTTTTTACAGCAAATCACCGCATGCCTGCTGGAATTTATCCCACAGGCCACCACCAACAACCAGTATTTTTGCGGTTAATCTGCCTCATGATAAAACAATTATACCAGATTCTTTGATTTTTGTCAAGCCCAAACACAGAAATTATTTGAAATCCCCTTATTTTATTTACGGCCGATAAGAATGCGAGCGGGAGGATTCGAACCTCCACAGGCTAAATGGCCCACCAGGACCTAAACCTGGCGCGTCTGCCAATAATGTTTGGCATTCTGACGAGCCTGCCCGTATTCCTCCTTTGAAATGTGATTTTTAGTACCCCCAAAATTTGGTTGAACAGAAACTTCCGTAGTCTGCGTGGGATACCTGTAACGAGGTCGTACTCCATAAAAACACCGCCTTGACGGCGTTCAGTTAATGAAAAGACTTTTCGAAGAAAAGTCAGGATCTGAGGTAAGATTAACACCCAGCTTTCTTAACCCAGCCTCGTCCCCAGTAGTGGGAATATGAGTAATATGGACTTCGCAGCCCCTTAGCTCTTTCAAATGCTCGACAGCCATCTGGGCGGCGGGATTCGATATAGCACTAATGCTCAGGGCGATTAATGTTTCTTCAAGGTCAAGGCTAATCATTTTTCCGTTCATGATTTCCTTTTTCAGGAATCGTACAGAATCAGTAATATTCTGCGGCAAAAGATGCATTTTCTTCGGCAAACCAGAAAGGTATTTCGTGGCGTTGATAACGAGGCTCGAGGCCGCGTGCATAAACGGAGAATTCTCGCCCGTGATTATGGTTCCGTCCCGGAGCTCGATGGCAGCGCCGCAAAAAATGCCCTCATTGCCCTTGCCGAGTTCCCGTGCTCTTCGTGCAGCTTGTCGAGCCGGTAGTACGACGCATCTGTCTTCCACCTTTGCACCAACGTTTTTCATGATAAGTTCCGACCTCTCCAGTATTTCTCTTTCCACGAATCCCATTGCGTATTCGCACGCACACCTGAAATACCGCCTGACGATCTCCTGGTGGGCCGCTTCCTGAACAACCTCATCATCGACGATTCCGAAACCTGCACGGTTGACTCCCATATCAGTCGGAGATTTGTAGAAGGGTTCCTTGCCTGTGATTTTTTCCATTATTCTTTTCAGCAGTGCAAAAGCTTCGATATCACGATTGTAGTTGACTGCTGTTTCGTTGTAGGCTTCCAGATGGTGATAGTCAATGCCGTTTACATCCTTGAGGTCGACCGTTGCGGCCTCGTAGGCAATGTTTACTTTATGTTTCAAAGGCAGGTTCCAGATGGGAAAGGTTTCGAACTTGGCATAGCCGGCCTCGTTGCCGTTTCGGTATTCATGGTACAAATGGCAAAGGCAGGTGGCGAGTTTACCGCTACCCGGTCCCGGACCGGTCACAACTACGATTGGATTTTTGGTATGTATCGGTTCGTTTGCACCGTAACCTTCGTCGCTTACAATGGCGTCGACATCCGTAGGGTAACCCTTGGTAAATTTGTGCGTATAAACGCTTATTCCCCTCCGCTCAAGCTTGTTCTTAAATGTTTTGGCTGAGGGCTGGTTATCATAGCGTGTAATGACCACGGCGGTGACATCGATGCCCCATTCCCTAAAGTCATCGATTGTCTTAAGCGCGTCCGAATCATAGGTAATACCGAAGTCAGCCCGCACTTTTTTTCTCTCAATGTCTCCGGCATAAATACATAGCAAAACGTCTATGTTGTCATGTATTTTCTGCAGGAGGCGCATTTTCACGTTCGGATCAAAGCCCGGGAGCACTCGTGCTGCATGATAATCAAACAGAAGTTTTCCGCCGAATTCCAGATACAGTTTGTTGTTGAACTGATCAACTCTCTCAAGGATAGCCTCCGTCTGTTGCTGTAAATACTTTTCATTGTCAAAACCTATTCTTGCCGTCATTGATTAAAGTCCTCTTTCAATAAAACTGCGAGCGAGAGGATTCGAACCTCCACGTCCCTAAGGACACAAGGACCTAAACCTTGCGCGTCTGCCAATTCCGCCACGCTCGCGAAAGCCAACTATTCCTGCTCCTGACTACTGTCTGCTGATTTCTCTTCTTTGGTTATCTTCTCAATCCGTTTCTCAGCCTTCTGCAATATAGTCCTGCAGTGCTTGATCAAAGCCATTCCTTTTTCATATTGTTCGAGACTGTCCTGCAGCGGGATTTGGCCCTGCTCTATCTTGCCTACGATGTTTGTAAGCTCTTTGATTGCCTCTTCAAACGTCAGCTTCTCGATATCGTTTTTCTGTTTGCCCTTTGCCATCTTTCTAACTTTCACTTTTTACTTTCATTGAATCTGTGCCAATCTGTGTTCATCTGTGGCTTAATTCTTTTTACTTTTTTGTTACCTTACTTTCAATTAAATTTTCGTCCGCGAGTTCGGTAATTAACAAATCTGCGATTCGGACGTCATCTAAATACCTCCTCACGGCATCCGCACCACCGGTGCCACATTTTTCGATAGGCCGCTTCCACACTGCGAGCAAACCCTTTTGCGTCGCACAGCACACTGGCAGCCATCCGCTCCCTCATCGAAGCACGCATCTTTGCCAGGGTCTCCTGGTTCTCAGCAAGCCGGATAGCTTTGGCGACGTACTCTTCGGGAGTAGAGGTTGCAAAAGATTCCAGCCCTACATGGCTCAGTATGCTTAGTCCGACTCGGGACGCATGACATTTTCCCACCAGAGAAACGGTAGGCACGCCCATCCACAGCGCTTCACAGGTCGTTGTCGTACCATGATAAGGATACGTATCCAGTGCAATATCCACTTCCCCGTACGCTTGCAAGTGCTCAACGGGAGGTTTCCAGCCATAGATGCCCACCCTCTCCTGAGCGGTTCCCAGTCGCTCAAAATCCCGGAGGTAATGGTCCTTGAGCGCCTGGTCGTCACCTCCTTGGAACTTCAACAGAAAACGAAAATTACCATTAGCCTTCAGGATTTTCGCCCAAAGTTCCATGATGAGCGGACTAACTTTGCAGTTATTGTTAAACGACCCAAAGGTAACGTGACCTTTTCGAATGGCGGGCGGCGGCGACACAGGAGGGGCAAAATCGGGCGGCCTATAACAAAGAAACCCCCCCGGCAAAAAAATTAATTCTTCGGTGTAGAATTCTTGTGATTCCGGCGCCTCTGCCAGGATGTCCGTAAAACGATAATCGATAGCCTGCATTCCGGTTGTATTGGGATATCCTAAGTAGGTAACCTGGATGGGAGCTGGCTTGTATGTCAGCACAGTCAGACGATTATTGTTCGTGTGCCCTGCAAGGTCCACCAGGATATCTATTCTGTCCTGTTCAATCATATGGGCGGTCGTTTCACTACCCACACCACAGATATCTCGGTAGCAATCAAACTTCTGTTTAAGGCGTTCGGTGGTTTGGTCCGGCAATTTGACACTGCCATATCCATAAACTTCCACCGCTTCATTATCGTGTCCATCAAGAAGTGATTCGAAAAAATATGCTGCCGAACTATTGCGAAAATCGGGCGAGATGTAACCAATCCGAAGCCTGCGCTCAGGTTCGGGAACATTGTTGTGAGATACCTTGGCCAAACTTGTGCGAGCGTGAATCCGGCCCCACTGCTTATGCTCATTAAGAAGCTCTTGAGGGTCGACGTTTGGCAGATAATTCAGGTAAAGCAAAAAATTGGATCGTAATGTGGCGAGCTTAGGTGTCTTCTCAACCGCTTTTCGTAATAGGTTGACCCCTTCCTGTGTTTCACCCATACGTACCAAAGCCATCCCAAGGTTGCTCCAGGCACCTGCAAAATCAGGGACCAGCTCTGTAGTTTTCCTTAGATTTATTATCGCTTCTGACAGACGACCGGTATACTCGCAGATGCCTCCTAACATGTTGTACACTAAAGCAGGATTGTATATTAAGGCCTGCGGACCTATCTTTAGAATATTCCTGCATACTTCTTCCGCCATTTTGTATCGCCCGTTTAGACAGAGTACCTCTGCAAGTACGAACATAACGTTCGTTCTTAAAGGGTTTTCCCCCGTCACTTCTTCGGTGACCTTGGCGGCATTTTCTTTGAAAAGACGATTTGCCTCTCTAACTTGACCGGCTTCAATAGCAGCATGGGCTCTGACAACGAACTGGGGCAGGTTGTTTTTGGGGTTAGACCGCTTAAGAGTAGTAAACTCTTTCTTCTTTCCTTTACGGCGGCGAGCGCGTCGCAATATTCTCTTCTGAATCATCTGGACCTTTTCTGACGAAGCGACAACAGCTTCTGAATTCCAACGATTTTTTTACCACACAGGTTGCTGACTTCACACCAGTTGTCATCCCGGCGGAAGTCGGAATTCATTTTCTTTTACTTTTGTTTAATCCGTGTTAATCTGTGGAATCCTTGCTTAGTTCTTTTTCCTTCTTACTTTTTTACCACCTTACTTTCAATCAATTTCTCGTCCGTAAGCTCGGTAATCAACAAATCTCCAATTCGGACATCATCGGGCTTCCTCACTAAAAGACCGGTTTTTTTGCTGCTGGTAATACTGTATCCCCGCTGCAAAACCGATTTCGGATTCAGTCCCGCCAGCCGATTCTCCTGCGCCGTAAGCTCCATTCGGCGGCGATTGACCACTGTTTCTACCGCTACCTTTGCCCTGTTCAACAAATTATTCAAATCAACCGTTTTCCTGCCTAATAGCCGATGCGGCTCGATTTTGACAATTTGCTCATAGCTTGCCTGCAGCCTGGCTCGTGCTTCGAACAAGAGCTCTCTTATCAAATCCGCTAACCTTATACCGAGCTCATCCAATTGCTGTTCAGCGTTGCGAACCGGCAATAGCGGATTTCTAAATACAGCACTGGCTAAAATAATCTGCAAATTTCCCTCACACACTTCCAGAATCGCCCTTGCTTTTGAACCCAAGCTTTTTTCAATGTAAGCTAACTGCCCCAGAACTTCCTGCATATCCGGCACCGCCGTCACACCCGCTTTCGTCGGCGTCGATGCCCGCGCGTCCGCGACCAAATCTGCTATTGTTGTATCAACCTCGTGACCCACCGCGCTAATGACGGGTATTTTCGAATCGAAAATCGCCCGCGCCAAAACTTCTTCATTGAAAGCCCACAAATCTTCTAACGACCCGCCGCCCCGACCGACAATCAGTACATCAAGCCTTAGCTCCTCGTTGCGTTTGTTTACCTCTCTTATCGCATCTGCAATTTCCTCCGCTGCCCCCTCACCCTGCACCGGCACAGGATATAGAAACAGCCTCGCGCAGGGCCAGCGGTTGAAAATGCTGTCTTTTATATCGTGCACCGCCGCTCCCGATTCGCTGGTCAATATCCCTATTTGCATCGGATACTTCGGCAGCGGCTTTTTGTATTTGTCCTCAAACAGACCTTCCGCTCTAAGCCGTTTATACATCTGCTCAAATGCCAACTGTAAAGCGCCGACGCCTTCCGGCTCTAACTTGTTGACATAGAGTTGATACTTCCCCCCAACGGTATAAACATCGATATGACCCGTCGCCAGAACCGCCATCCCATCCTCAGGCGAAAACTTAACACTCTTGAACTTGCTCGCCCACATAACGCACGGCAGGATTGCGTTTTCATCTTTGAGCGAAAAATAACAGTGCCCGCTCGTATGGTGTTTCCAGTCACTTATTTCGCCTCGAACTATCAGCCGCGGCGGCAAACTCTCTTCGAGCACTACTTTGATTAGCGTATTGACCTGGCTGACCGTATATACTTTGGTTCTGTTTTTTTGCATCTCTGCGGCAATTATAAGCCCCAAGCCCCAATTATCAATGTCAATACAACAAGAAGGGCTGCAAGCTTAATGCCCACAGCCCTTTGACATCATACGAGTTAACAGGCACTTGGGTAAACTACGGGATGTTTCTCAGCCACTGGTTCGCCATAAAAGCGAAATCCTTGAAGTTAACTATGCCGTCCCTGTTCAAGTCTGCACTTGGCTCCCTCGGCTTGCAGCAGATTTTAAGCGTCCCATCGTCGCAGTCTACCGTCATAGTTCTGTCACAGACCATCCCGGGCGGGCAATCGCCGATACAACTGGGCACCGGGCCGCCGGCTACCATCCGCAGCGGCGTGGCGGCGGTGGTTATACCGGAGCAATCTTTCAGCACGCTGCTGGGACAGCCTTCGAACTCAATCTGGTATGTGATGTCAAAAAAGCTGTCCACCGCGAAATCGCCTGTTGGCAATTGCGTCAGCGTAGTGTGGCCCGGACTCGCCAAACCGTAGTCAGTACCCCATGTGACGATAAACTCACAGAAATCAGGGTCGCCAAACAGTTCACCATCAAGACGGAAGAAAACGCTGTTAAAATCCTGTACCGGCTCGCCGGGTTTGCGAGGCCCTGTGTGGACCTCACCATGGACAGGAACAGCCAAATGGCGATTGAAACCCGCCAGGTCTCCGGTCCCGTTAACGTCCAGGTCCAGCGTCGCTGTGAAGCAATGACCATCGCCTCCGAGACTTCCGCCGGCCATCTCGCACTGGCCCCCGCCCAGGGACATCGAGCAGTTCGTGCAGGAGTCGCCGCAACAAACAAAGTTCATTAACGTACCGTCCATCTCTATCGTAGTCCCGATTGGCAGACCATCGATGATTTTGAAAACATCGTTGGGGCTGTTGTACTCGCAGCCTATCGGCGGCAGATTGGGCGTGCCCGTACCGTTATCGGGCAACATACAAGGCTGGCCGGATGCACTGGGTATATACACACGGCAGTCGTTAGGCTCGCCGCAATTGCAGTCGAGGATGGTGACCTCACCCGTGGCCATATCAAAGTTCACGCACACCGGGTGACATTCCTCGTCCGTATCCAAACATGCCGCCGGGTCACAAGCTGTGCCGTCCGGCGTTGGTTTACACTCCGCGAAACCGGTTTCCATACGCAGTGTTTCTGTCGTTGTTCCCGACAAGTCGCTTAAAGCATTACTGTCTGGACAACCCTCAAACTCAATCTCGTATGTAATGTCAAAAAAGCTGTCCACCGCAAAATCTCCGCTGGGCAATTGCGTTAATGTTGTATGGCCCGGACTCGGCAGATTATAATCCGTCCCCCACCTAATACGAAACGTACAAAAATCGGGGTCGCCAAAGAGCTCGCCAAAAAGACGGAAGAAAACGCTGTTAAAGTCCTGTACGGGTTCGCCTGCGTTTCGCGGCCCGGTATGGACTTCGCCAAAAACCGGAACCGCGAGATGGCGGTTGAAGCCGGTCAGGTCACCGGTGCCGCTGACAGTCAAATCCAGCGTTGCCGTGAAGCAGTGGCCGTGACCACCGAGGCTGCCCCCGGTTGTCTCGCACTGGGCTGCGCCGAGGGACAGCGAGCATAACGAGCACTTGGAAGGACCGTCGCAGCAAACAAAGTCCATCAGGATGCCATCCAATTCTATCGTCGTTCCGGACGGCAGACCATCGATTATCTTGAAAGGCTCACCGGGGCACGTATAATTGCAGTCCGGCGGCAGCGTGATAGTGCCAGAGCTGTTGTCAGCCTCCACACAGCTTTCGCTGGCCGCCGAATTTGTCAGGCCGACCAGCCAGACTGCCAGCACACACACAATCACGAATTTTAGACTTAATCTCCTCATATTAAATCCTCCTTAAAAATGTGTTTTGTTTAAATGCCTCATTGACTTGTAAATCGGCAAATCAGAGGCTGGAGTCAACATCCGAAGTATCTAACCTGTGCCTCTTCGCGAAAATCATAAATATATTAAATATATAATACCAAAGTCTATCGCGTTGTCAAGTTAAAAGCGGAAACAATTATAGGACGCCGCCTTAGATAAAGCACATCTTGCTTACGATAGACACGAAAAAAACAAATCGCGCAGTCATCAATTCTGGCTCACTGACGTTCCATAGCCAAACGCATCCGGCGTTTCTATACAGCGATGCCGGACATTATCGGTATTACGCTCGGCTCCAGCTCGATTCCGTCAGGTCCGGGTTTGAGTGCTGCAGGATTTTTCTTGATTTTCGGGCTCAAATCTGATATATTACAAGAGTGAAAAGATGTGGAAAGAGGGGGGTCTCCGCTTCCACATCTATTGGCGTTTCCTATATGCGACTGAAGTTTCAGTCTAACGCTATTGTTGCCATGGCCAAAAGCTTCAGCAGATTGACAAAAGGCTGCAAGAAAATGAGAGGCTGTATGGGCTCGGCTTTCGGATACAGCCAAATGTAAGGAAAAAACATGGACCCTTGGCTTGAAACTATAGCGGTTGTTCTCGTGGCCCTGTTGGGCATCGTACTTGGCAGGGCGTTTTCACGTCTTCGCAGGCCCTGTTGGATACTGGGTTATTTTGTACCGCTCGTGCTCATGGTGACCCTCGTGGTCCCCAGATTTGCCAATTCACTCGCCTTTGTGCCGCCCTTCTACTGGCTTATGGGACGGATAAAATTCGTCATCTTATGCCTGGCGGTTACAATGGGCTTGACAACACCCCTCTCGCGCCTGCCTCGAAAATGCGAAAAGCTTATGATTTGCGTCCTGATGGCTGTCGTTGTAACGTGGTTTTCCGTCCTGCCTTTTCTTGTCCCCGCTTTAGTTAGGGGCCGCCTTCTAAATCTTAAGACAAGGCTTGATTCTGAGGGAATTTGCTTTCAAACTACCGATTACACCTGCGGCCCGGCTGCGGCGGTGACGGCCCTTGGAAAGCTGGGCCTACCCGCAAACGAGGGAGAAATAGCTGTACTTTCTCACTCAAGTCCTATCACAGGCACTCTCCCACGTTGTCTTTATGCCGCCCTTCAGAATCACTACAGCGGCGACGGTCTAAAATGCCGCTACCGTCGCTTCAATTCCCTCGCTGAACTCGCAGATGCAGGCATCACATTAGCTGTGGTAAGGAACACATTTCTCACCGACCATTGCGTCGTAGTCCTCGATGTCTCAGACTATACGGTCACCGTTGGTGACCCCGTCGCTGGCAAAGTATCGTTACCTCGCAAGCACTTCGAAAAGATCTGGCGATTCTCCGGCATCGTCCTCAAACGCGAGTCGGCGCAGAGCATCTAATACCGGTTTATAAGGGTTAGACCCCCAAAAGCCTCTGACAACCGCTAATGTGTTTTCACTTCTTGACACACTAAATCGCTTCGAAAAGCTGCTTTTCAAAAAAAGGAATCGCGAGTGTCCCCTGATTCGCGCTCTTTTTTCACAAGGTGTGCCATAACGCTGTCACACCGCAACAGAATATATGGCGAAACCGTATGCGTTGAAGGTATGCTTGACGCCGTGAAAAAGGCTGCTTCAAGGCCACAAACATCCGCACCCACGCAGAAAAACCAGCCGGGCTGTTTTAGGGGGGAAGCCCGGCTGGCCTAATTTTCAACTCCCCACTGTACTCCGCAAGTTACTTACTCACTCCAAATTGCATATTGTGTGCATCTTACACAATACTCAATACGCATAACGCATCACATTTCTTCTATGCGTTTTCTGTAAAGCCGGGTCTGCAGCGCGTTTTGCCACGCCGTCCAGTTTGAATCGCTCAGCTCATTCCCAATTGCCCTTGTCACCTGGCTCATCTTGGCATCCAAATCATCAATATAATAAACCATAAACGCTTCAGGTGTCGCCGGCAGCTTCGGCGAGCCAAATTCGTATTCGCCATGGTGCGATAAGATTATGTGTCCAAGAGAATCTAAAATTGGCTCCTCAATCACTGTCCCCTTCGCCGCGAGTGCGTCAGCCTTTTGATTTACCATAAGCAGAGTTTGCGCAATATGCCCAATCAACTGGCCCGAATCAGTATATGAAAAGGCCATATCGTACGAGAGCTCTTCGGTTTTGCCCATATCATGCAGAAAAATCCCCGCCAATACCAAATCAGCCTGCGCCTTCGGATACAGCGGCAATATCGCAACGGCAACTCGCAGCATATTGTGCGTATGCTCCAACAGCCCGCCGAGATAGTTATGATGCAGCTTCACACCACCCGGAGCATTGCGGAATTTCTCCATCAAATCAGCATCGGCCAAAAACTCCCCGACCAGCGCCTTTAACTGGCGATGTTTTATCCGGCCCAAGATTTCTTTTACCTCCTCGAATAGCTTCGAAGTATCTTTGTCGGTTCTCGCCAGAAAATCCTCGATACAGACCTTGCTCGCATCGACAACACTGACGTTATTAATAACTATTTGAAGATTGTTTTGATAAAGCTCACTTCTACCCTGTATATGAACAAAGCCGGGCTTCGGCAGCGCCTTATAGGCCGCTTCAGTCGCCTGCCACATCCGCCCGTTCAACTGACCGCTGCGGTCCGAAAGGAACATCGCTATATATAAATCCCCGCGAGTTGTGCTTCGCAAAATCGGCTCCCTTACCATATAGATGTCATCAATCGCCTGACCCGGCTCGATCTCACTAATGAACTTATGTGCCATCTTTTCCTTCCTGTTTGATACCGGTTCTGAAGTATTCAATATTCGTTTCTGAGTATCCCAAATCATATTGTTTCAACAACTTTTATGCAAGCAGTGATTTCCATAGAATCAAAAGACATATGAATATTTCGCTCAAGCTTGCAATGATTTATATTCTTGGCTATAAATATGTGCTATATTTGCCGGAAACATTCCATAGGAGCAAAGGAAGGATATGAGATATAGCAGGATGTTAATACCAACCGTCAAGGAGGTCCCTGCCGATGCCGAAATCACCAGCCACAGATTGATGATTCGGGCGGGCCTTATGCGAAAACTCGCCAGCGGTACCTACACTTATCTGCCCTTGGGCTTTCGTTGTCTGCAAAAAGTGACAAATATAGTCCGCGAGGAAATGAACAGGGCAGGCGCCCAGGAAATCTTAATGCCTGCCGTTCAGCCCATAGAACTATGGCAGCAAACCGGTAGAGACGTCGACTATGGCCAAACCCTCGGCACGTTCACCGACCGCCACGGCCGCCTGAACGTGCTCGCACCAACCGCCGAAGAAGTTGTCACCAGCCTCGCCGCCGGCGAAATAAGCTCATATAAGCAGCTTCCAATGAACATCTACCAGCTCAGCTTCAAGTTTCGAGATGAATTCCGCCCGCGTTTCGGCGTCTTGCGCTCACGCGAATTTATTATGAAGGACTCATACAGCTTCCACGCCGACCCCGCCTGCCTCGATAAGACCTACAAAATTATGTACGACGCTTATTGCAGAATTTTCAAGCGTTGCGGCCTCGATTATGTCATCGTCGAAGCCGAGGTCGGCGAGATGGGCGGCTCCGGCTCACACCAGTTTACCATCCCCTGCCAATCCGGCGAAGATACAATCGTTTACACCAAAGACGGCTCTTACGCCGCAAACCTCGAAAGGGCGGCTGCCGACCCGCTGCCAAAAGAAAAAACCAACGCAAAAATCTCTCCGACGCAGGATGTTCATACACCCAATATCGGCAGCATCGAAGCGGTCTGTGCTTTTCTAAATACCCAGCCAAAGGAAATGATCAAGACCCTCATATACTCCACGGACAATAAGGTTGTCGCTGCCCTAATACGAGGCGACCACGACCTCAACCCCGAAAAGTTCACCCAGGCTCTCGGCGGCAAACACGCCGAACTTTCCGATGAGGTGACTATAGAAAGAGTCACCGGGGCCAAAGTCGGGTTTGCCGGGCCGATAGGTATAGCTGACAAGGTCTCGAAAATGATTGTCGACCACGCCGTCGCAGCAATGGCGGTAGGCGTCACTGGTGCCAACAGAACCGACTATCACACGAAAAACATTGTGCCCGGTCGCGACTTTCCCCTCGAAGGTGACAATATAACTGTTGCTGACATACGCTATGCCGTAGAGGGTGACACTCATGACGGAAAAAAGCTGCTCTTCAAAAAAGGCATCGAGGTCGGCCAGGTCTTCAAGCTCGGAACAAAATACAGCGAAAAACTCGGCGCAAAATTCCTCGACGAGCACGGCCGCGAAAAACCCTGCCTTATGGGTTGCTACGGCATCGGCATCAACCGAATTGTCGCTTCTGCAATTGAAATCAGCCACGATGACAACGGCATCATCTGGCCCATTAGCATCACGCCGTTCGAGGTTCTAATAACTTCGGTCAATCAGGAGGAGGAAAAGGTGGCGCAGGTCGCCGAAAACATATACCAGCAGTTACTCGACAAGGGTATCGATGTACTGTTGGATGACAGGGTTTTGCGAGGCGGTGTGAAATTCAAAGATGCCGACCTTATCGGAATGCCGGTCAGAGTCACCGTCGGCAAAAAATCCGTCGCTGAAGGCAAAGTCGAAATAAAACTGCGGGCCGAAACCGAAAGCAAAAAAGTGCCAATCGAAAAAGCAGTTGATAAGGCAATCGAGGTTGTCAATTCGCTCAAAGGAAGACTAAGCGTTTAGCTTACAGACATGTGGCAACTTAAAGCCCCTAAGCCGGTCAAGCTGATAATTGGAATTTTGGCTGCGGACCGCCAGTGTTTGCACGCCGCAGTCGAGGCAATAGATGCCAAATTCGGCAAGGTCGATTTGGAAAGTGACGTATGGCCATTCGACAAAACCGACTATTACAAAGACGAAACCGGCGAAAATATCTTAAGGCAGTTTGTTAGTCTTGAACGCCTGATTGGCCCGGCTTTACTGGCCAAAATCAAGCACAGAACAAACAAGCTTGAGCAGAAATTAACGGCAAAGCTGGCCCTTCCTCTGCCAAGACCTGTCAATCTTGACCCCGGCATAATCGAACCTTCGAAGCTGATTCTCGCCACAACAAAAAACTATTCCCATCGTATATATATCGGTAAAAAAATGTATGCCGAAGTCACGCTGATTTTCGATAAAGGCTCTTGGCGACCATTTGACCATACTTACCCCGACTACAGACAGCAGTGCTACTTCGATTTTTTCGATAAAGTCAGAAAAAGATTATTGGAGCAGTTAAAATCGCAGCGTTAATCGTACCAGCAGTCATTTTACTTGTCGGCTCATTTACGCTGTCACTTATCTTGACGGCGGTTATAAGAAAGCTGGCTGCCCGTCGTGGCTTCGTTGCGCACCCCGCTGCCGATAGGTTCCATCAAAAACCCGTCCCTCTCGGCGGCGGTATCTCAATCTTTGCTACGATTATGCTAATCATCGTTGTGGCTGTTGCGGCGCTGAAGTTTCTCGTAGCGCCCGCCTACTTGCATTTTCTCGGCGAATCGGCTGCCACGTACGCAAAGGATTTCTTGCCCAAAATCGGTCAGCTTGGAATTATCCTCCTGAGTGTTTTTATTCTGTTTTTACTCGGCCTGTGGGACGACCTGAAGCATTTAGGTCCGTTTACTAAACTGGCTGTCCAGTTTGCAGTGGCAATAATCGCTGCTTTCTTTGGGGACATTCGCGTTGAGCTTTTCATCCAAAGCAAAATAGCTACCTCCCTGCTCTCGGCCGTTTGGATTGTCCTGATTATCAATGCGTTCAACTTCCTTGACAATATGGATGGCCTAACCGCCGGCATTGCGGTAATAGCAAGCTGCATCTTATTCACCGCCGCCGCTATAAGCGGCCAGGTCTTTGTCGGAGGCCTCGCGATTGTCTTTATCGGGACATTGATGGGCTTTCTGGTATTCAACTTCCCGCCCGCCAAAATCTTCGCTGGTGACGCCGGCTCCCTTGTCATAGGCTTTTTCGTCGCCCTGCTGACCCTCCGCACTACATATTATCACGAAGCACAATCAGGGCCGGCATACCCTGTCTTTATGCCGCTCATCGTGATGGCCGTCCCGCTCTATGATTTTGTCAGCGTAACGCTGCTGCGAATAATACAGGGCAAAAGTCCCTTCGTCGGTGACACTCAGCATTTCTCCCATAGATTAAAAAAACGCGGATTGACCGCTACCCAGACGGTGCTGACATTGTACCTTGCTACCCTCTGCACCGGCCTGGGTGCAACTTTTCTCTATCAGGTCAATCTGACCGGCGCCATCTTAATCTTTGCGCAGACGTTTATGATATTGGCCATCATCGCAATTTTTGAAACCACCGTCAGAAATGATAAAGACCCAGCCTAATTCGGATTCTTCAAAAAGCAGGGGACAGGCGGTTCTTGAATATATCTTGCTTGCCCTTTGCCTTTGCATAATTGCACTTCGAACAACTGTCACTGAAAGCCCAAACGTGCAGTCAGGCAGTCAGCCGGATAGTCTCAGCGACATTGTATACGGCTTGTCGATATCGTCCGTCCTGATACTGGTATTTTTCTGTTGGTTTGTATGTGGTTGTTGGAGCAGGAGGTTCTCGTACCGCTTCGGCCCAATCGAATTCGGCCTGTGTCTTTTTGCAGTAGCTGCCGTTATTGCCGGCTTTGCCGCCTCAGATAAACGGGCCGCTATTACTGGTTCCGCAACTTTGCTCGCTCCAATCCTTATGGCTGTTCTGTTGGTACAAATACTGGACTCGAAATCAAAGATAAAGCTTCTCCTTGTTGTTATTGCCGCTTTGGGTGTGGTATCCGCCTATCAGTGCAGCTCACAGTTTTTCGCCGGCAACAAGCAGCTAATTGAATTTTATAAGGAGAATCCTGATGAAGTACTCGCCCGGCAGAATATTACTCCAAACACATTAAAGCACTGGCAGTTCGAGCATCGACTCCATTCAAAAGATGTCAGCGGCTTTTTCACAACGAGCAACTCCGCCGGTTCGTTCGCGCTATTAGCATCTTTTGCCGGTATTGCCTTGTTCTTGGAAAAACTTAAGAACCGCCGACCTGGCTCGTCCCTGCGCCCGCTTATTATCTGTGCGGTAGGGACAGCCGTCATCATCTTCGGCCTTGTCATTACCCGCAGCAAAGGCGCGATTGTTGCCTCACTAATTACGGCAGTGATGTTTGCTCTCTATCTTGTATCCGGCAACTGGCTGAGCGCTCATAAGAAACCCATATTGATTGCTTGCTTACTACTCGCTCTCATCGGCGGCGCTCTTGTTGTCCAGTACGGTCGGGCCCATGGCCGGCTTCCGGGCGGCAGTTCAATGCTCGTCAGGTCGCAGTACTGGCACGCATCGGCTCGGATGTGTGCCGACCGCCCACTCACAGGTATCGGACCCGGTAACTTCGCACACGCTTATCTGCGCTACAAGCCCCGCGCTGCCGTGGAAGAGGTTGCCGACCCTCACAATTTTCCGCTCAGCATCCTGACCCAATATGGCCCGCTCGGCCTTGTCGGATTCCTGATGATGATTTTCGTACCGCTATGGAAAGCAATTTTCCACAGACCTGTTTTGTCCTCGACAAACGCTCACCAGCCCCAGCCCAATCTGAGAAAATTTGCCATACCTTTTGCAGTTGCCATATCAGCTTCACTGCTGCTTTTCAGACCAGTACTTATACCTATCAAAACCGGCGGTGTCGTTGATGTCACTATCGGTGTAATGACTTACGCAATATTTATTCTATACATCGCGCCCGTGGTTGCCTTCGCCGTTGGCCTTTGGCTCTTAACGGCAAACCAGGACAAGAACGAACACGCCGGCCTCAGATACACTCACGCCGCCCTTTTCTGTGCGGTCTGCGGCTTCCTAATTCATAACCTGATAGACTTCGCCATTTTTGAGCCGGGCGTAGCGACCGCATTTTGGGCAATAATGGCCTGTTTGGTCGCGATGGATTACCATCAAAAACCCCGGCCGCAAATTCTTCGCAAACCTGCTCCGTTAGTCACAATAGTAATGACCGCAGCAGGGTTGATATTGATTTGGGCCTGTTTTAATTATGCTCTGGTCCCCGTAGTCAAAAGTACGACCAAAATCTCCCAAGCCAACCACGCAGCCTTGCTTGGCCAATTCGACCGGGCTCACAGCCTCTTGGCTGCCGCTGCCAGGGATGACCCTTTAAGTCCCGCCGCTTCATCCGCTAACGCAGAACTCCACCTCCATCGTTTCAACGTGACGCCGGGAAAAGACCGGAGTTTGCTTGACCGTGCCAGAGAGAATATCCTTGAGGCAATAGACCGCGACAAGGCCTACTTCAGAAACTTCGAGCGATTGGCGGAAGTTTATGCCGTTCTTGCCGAAATCTCACGCGGACAAGAAAAGACCGACTGGCTAAACAAAGCTCTCCAGGCTGCCGACCAGGCAATCAAGCGATACCCCGGCTCCGGCCGCCTCCATATCAAACGCGCCAAAATTGCTGAACGTTTGGGTAAGGTCGATATTGCTGTTGACCATTACCAGGAAGCCATTGAGATAGAGCAGGAATATCGCGACCAATTCCGGCAAATGTACCCCGAAGAGGAAATCTTCAGCCGATTAGGCGAAGAAACCTATCGATTTGCAATACGTAAAACAAGAGACCTCTCAAAACTAACTACCCCCTAACACAAATCGCGAACTGCCCACTACGATATTCGAGCAATTATCTCATCAGGTATATTAAAATTGGCGTATGTGTTTTGCACGTCGTCGTGGTCTTCAAACCCCTCCATCAGCGAAATTATCTTCCTCGCCGTTCCCTCTTCACCGACAGGCACCGTATTCTGAGGCACCATTGATATCTCGGCCACCTGGGTAGGTATTTCTTTTTCCTTCAGGGTCTCCTTCAGCTTCTCGTAGGCGCCGGGGTCACACGTTATCTCGTAAACCTCCCCCGTATTTTCCATGTCATCTGCGCCCGCATTAAGAGCAATCTCCAGAAGCTGCTCTTCGTCAATCTCGTCGGTGCTCACTGTGATAAGTCCCTTCTTGCTGAACATCCAGTTGACGCATCCTCCTGTCCCCAGTGAGCCGCCGTGCTTCTCGAACAGCCTCTTAATCTCCGGCGTTGTCCTGTTCCGGTTGTCCGTCAGCGCCTCAACCATTATCGCCGCTCCGCCAGGCCCATAACCCTCATAGACCACTTCTTCAAAACGGACGCCTTCGACTTCGCCGGTCCCCTTCTTTATTGCCTTCTCAATCGTATCTTTTGGCATATTGGCGGCCTTGGCCTTGTCGATTGCGTATCGCAAAGACAGATTCGCAGCCGGGTCTCCACCACCGTTCTTAGCCGCCACTATTATCATTCGGGCCACCTTGCTCCATATCTTGCCGCGCTTGGCGTCAACCGCCGCCTTCTTATATCTTATTCCAGCCCAGTGTGAATGACCTGACATAACTACTCCTGACTAAACACTTACCACTAACAGCCGATGATTATACTGCATTTCCTGTTCCGTGGCTAACCATTTTTTAAACTTCGTCCATTACGGTCACGAGCTTTCGTATTGAGTAAACAAAATCCTCGCAAAAGACAGTAGAACCGTACAGCCAAGTCGGCTATTATTAGAAAGCCGGGCCTTAATATATCCCGACGGTTGGGCAAAAATCTAAACGGGAAATGTCAGCTTAATTCGAAGGAGAACATTATGTCACGATTTGGGAAAGTCAGATTAGCGCTTCTCTTAACTATCAGTCTGCTTTGTGCGGCTTTGTATGTCCCGACCTCCGGAATGGCAAAAGCCAAAGACCAAAACATCGTCCAGGCGCAAATAGTCCTTACCGTCTCCGAAAGCAAAAGGCTCGTCGCCAAAGCAGTGGCCCGGATGCCCATCGTCAAGGAAGCCCTCAAAAACGGAATAGTCATCATCACCAAGGGCACTACGTGCACTTATGTCGCTGAGGAAATACTCGGCAAAAAAATCCCACACGGAGCATACATCCTCGGAAGAACATTTCCCGAAAAAGGCGGAAAAAAACTCGGTGACGTCGAGAGCATCGGCGAGGTCGTATTAGTAAAGGGAAAGCACAGAAAAGACCTGTCTCTGGAGCAGGCTGTCAGAATGCTAAAACCTGGCGACGTCGTTATCAAAGGCGCCAACGCCCTTGACCACGAGAACAAACTCGCTGCCGGCATCGTCGGCAGCTCCTCCGGCGGTACAATGGGCAAAATCCTCCCATACGTCGGCTCCAGAAAAGCACATCTGGTCATACCCGTCGGACTCGAAAAGCAGGTCTCCGGAAGCGTCATCGATATCGTCAAAAAAATGCAGGAACCTGTCGATAGCCTCAACGATGTCTACTCTATGTTCCTGTTCACAGGCCACATCGTAACAGAGCTCGAAGCGCTTAAGCTCCTTACCGACGTCTCCGTCTTCCAGGCCGCCGCAGGAGGCATCGGCGGCGCGGAAGGCTCTGTAAGACTCATTTGCCGCGGACCACGCCGGAAAGTTCAGAACGCCCTCAACTTGGCCGAAAAAATCCACGGCGAACCGCCCTTCGTCGATTAGTCCTATGAACCGTTATTCCGAGCTTGTGCCCAAGGTGCGCAGTGCTTTTTCTTCTCTGTCATCCTGAGCGAAGCGCAGCGGAGTCGAAGGATCGGGCCACCGCCCATAATTCACCATTCGATACGCCTGTCAGAAACGTATGTATCCATATTCCTTGCTCGCCCCTACCTGATTGGGGGGCTTGTCCCGATGGTTTCTCTTGGGGTTCGGCAGTCGATATTCTCCTGCTTATCTTAACGGCCAATCATACCCTCGGAGAGCCGGGTTGGTTTGGCGGGATAGTGATTCTTGCCTGTGTCAAGCTGTCCTGCGTTTTGGATTTTGCATGAGGGTAGTAGTAAACGGAGTGGCAAAAAATATAATAAAATATAGCTTTTTGAGCGTTAAGGCTTAGGCCGGCTCAGGATTTTCCGTAGAACGACTATAGGCCGGGTGTTTGACACGCCCAATAGATTCCAAAGCGGTGGACTTGTCATCGGTAAAGTCGAATAACGCCTCAAGGCCGGTTACCGTAAAAACGCCTTTGACTGGGAGCGAAACACTGCATAGGACAAGCTGATGTCCGGACCCGCTTAGCATCTCTCTTAATATCATGAGATTAGAGATGCTTGCAGAACTCACTATCTCAACTTTGGAAAAGTCCATTATCACATTGCAATTATCTTTATTGCTGACGAGTTCATTAACGCGCCTAAGCTCATTCGCTATTCGCGGCTCCTTCGGCGGCAACTCGACGAGAAGAGTATCCTCTGAGAAATTTTGAATCCCCATCTTAAGCTACCTCATTTAACATAACACGCTCTTCGTGAGCATCAAATGTTTTATCGGAACGTCTTGGCAGAAGCCTCGTTTCCACTATAGAACGACAGTCCAGCCGTTTTTTATATCGGTTGTTTTTGTACTGGGCTTAAGTTGTTCGGCTGTCTTACCGCTGCCAATTCAGCGAAAAAGAGACAGTCCTTGGCTGTATCGAAAAATCAAGGAATACAATCTGTAGGGGCAACTCCACGTGGTTGCCCTGATTTGTTATGAAATTGTTCTGATGTGTTGTTTAATGTAGGAGCAATCCCATGTGGTTGCCCGGATACGTTGTTATTATCAAGGATAGGAGGCCGACTGGCCGTGGCAATCTTTTTTTTGTCATTCCTGCGAAACCTGTCCTGAGCAAGGTCGAAGGAGCAGGAATCCAAATTGTAGGGTGGGCTTTAGCCCACCGCATCCTTCTGGCCGCGGCAATTTCGCATTTGGCTCTGCATTTCACGCGGCGTTTATGCTCACCTTAACGGCCAATCGTACGGGCAGTAATCCAGCCATTCATCGGCAAAGACTTCCAAATCAAACCAGTCGACGATGTCATACTCATCCTCGTACAGGTCAGCGGGCAGTCCCGTTCCCGTCTCAAGCCAGTACTCGGCGAACCTCGCAAAGTGCTTGAAATCCACAAAGCACAAAGGCCCGCCCGGCCAAAAACCTCCTAACAGCTCATATTGACCACCGGCCGAGTACGCCGCATCGGGCTGACCTATTGTGCCGGTCAGCGCATACGACCCGCCGCTGCTCGTCCCCCCGCCGCCGTCTATCGTACTCCACTCCAAAACATAAGGCCCGCCGCTCTGCGCAA
>CAZOUM010000045.1:0-23932 GCA_964582985.1 uncultured Pirellulales bacterium
ACCGATCGTAAACAATCGCAATGTCTTTTCACCACCAGCTTTCATAAAGCAGATAAGCTCATACGGCTAATAGCTTGTTCTTGTCCTACTTTTTGTAAGCTTCTTTCGGCTCGGAGCAACTTCCAGTAACCACCACGCATTTATCGTGTTACAGACCACTACTTTTTGTAAGCTTCTTTTGGCTCGTAGACTTTTTCTGCGATAAATTCCAGCTCCTTGTCGCTGCCGGCCTTCAATACACGGTAAAAACACGATTGATAGCCTGCGTGACATTGGCCGGCATCGACAGCTACTTTAAGAACCAGACAATCCTGGTCGCAGTCCACAAGTATTTGCTGGACTTTCTGGAAGTGGCCGCTTTCCTCGCCTTTCTTCCACAACTTCTTCCGTGACCTGCTAAAGTACGTGGCATAGCCGGTCTTTATCGTTAAATCCAGGGCCTCCTGGTTCATATAAGCGACCATAAGCACCTGGCCGGTCTTTACATCCTGAGCTATAACTGGTATCAGCCCATTCTCATCAAACTGCGGACTAAATTCCAAACTCTCTTCAATAGTCTGCCTTGCAGCCATCTGCCGGCTCTCCTAAATTGATTGTTACATCTTGCCAGAGGAAGTTTTACCGATTATTATCTGCAAGAACAAGTTTTTTTAAGGCAGACTGCCCCAATAATGACTCAAGGCAAAGGCGGCAAAAGCAAACACATATTCTTCTATCTGCGCATCGCATTTGTTCTGTGCGGAATTGCCTGCGGGATATATTGGCTTTCCGGAGGCCGGCGTTGGTCCAATTTGACAAAGATTTTCCTTCAAATGAATTTGTGGGTCTTTGCGGCGGCTCTGGGTATTTTTGTCATCGGCCAGATACTGGTAGGATTACGCTGGTGGCTGTTGCTTAGGACCCAGTCTATCTTCATAAGCTTCTGGGCTGCTGTCAGACTGCATTTCCTGGGGCTTTTCTACAACAATTTCATGCCAAGTTCGGTGGGAGGCGATTTAATTCGGGCCTGGTACGTTACCAGACACACCGATAGAAGATTCGAAGCGGCCTTGAGTGTATTTGTTGACAGAGTAATTGGATTGTTAAGCACACTGACAATTTCCGGCTTTTTCTACATCGTTTTCCTGCGAGGTCACGGCGTTGTAAAGACCTCAGACAGCCGGGGCGGTTTTTTGAAGTCCGTCGCAGAGTATAGCTGGATTTTTCTTGGGGTGGCTGTCGGCATAGCTGCAATTTTAGGCCTGCTTTTTTTACACCGCAAAGGCAGGCTGATAATGATAAAAGCCTGGTCTTATATCCGTATGCTTGGCACAAGGATGATTAAGAAGCTGAAGGATTCGATAGCCATTTACTGCAGAAGGCCTTTGATAATCCTGGCAGCATTTGGACTGACGGTTTTTTTACAGATTTTGGTAATCACAGGCTTCTGGTTTCTCGGGAAAAATCTTGGGATTGATGCCAGCGTCAAGTACTACTATGTCTTTTTTACACTGACGTGGGTCCTGGGTGCGGTCCCTATCAGTATTGGCGGGGCGGTGGTGGTGGAATTTTCACTTGCTTCGTTGTTTGTTAAGTTTGCCGGCGTTGGCCAGGAGGCGGCCGGTGCGCTGGCATTGTGTCAGCGTGCCGTATGGATGCTGGCTTCTTTGCCGGGAGCGGTGATACATTTGCTCGGCGCCCATCTGCCTAAAGACTTTTTTATTGACTCCGGCGAGTCTGTAGATTAACCTGCTGTACTCTGGAAGGGGTCTTTATAACCATCTTCGAGGGACTTGGCGAAGATAAGCAGGTTACCGATAAAAGCAAAGGACTGCTGCTAACGAATATGAGCATTGCAAAACGCTGCAAAAGCTACTTTCTGCGTGGCCTGGCGGTACTGCTGCCGGCCATCGTCACAATCTGGATATTAGTCACCGTCTACAGGTTCATCCAGGAAAAGATCAGCGTCCATATAAACTGGGGCCTGGTCCGCCTGACAATGGTAATTAAAGGGATTGACTGGAGCGATGAAGCTATCAGAAAGGTCTGGAGCGATTTTTGGGTGGATGGATTGGGCTCCATAGCAGGCTTTATTATAGCGGTCGTGGCCGTTTTCATAGTTGGGGCATTATTGGCCAGCGTGGTCGGCAGGGCACTGTGGAAATTGATTGAAGGCTTCATAATGAATACGCCGATTTTAAGGCGGATTTATCCCTATGTTAAGCAGATTACCGACTTTGTGCTTACCCAAGACCAGCAGAAAAAGCTGTTCTCAAGAGTGGTTGCCCTCGAATGGCCGCGAAAAGGTGTATGGTCGATCGGCTTTGTCACCGGCTCCGGACTAAAAAAAGTGGTGGACAACGTGGAGAAGGAATTCCTTACGATTCTCATACCCAATTCGCCGATGCCGGTTACCGGCTATGTCATAATGCTTCCGAAAGAACAGACCATAGCCCTGGATATGACGGTGGAAGAGGCCTTTAGATTCACAATAAGCGCTGGAGTTATAGCCCCGAACAACCAGCAGGTAGCTGCCCTGCCGAAAGCTGAATTGGAAAATAAATAAAGAGAAAAGATAAGGATTTCGTTTGGCAATAGTTAAGGAGAACGACGTTGCTTTTTACTATTACCGGTAAACATATCGATATAACGGAAGCTATCAGAACATACGCTCAAAAAAAGACTTCAAAGCTTTCCAGATATTATGATAGTATCAACCATGTTGAGGTGACGATAGACGGCAACGAGGGCGGAAAAATAAGCGTGGAAATAATAGCAAGGGCGGAACATAACAAAGTCTTCGTTGTTACCGAAACCGGGCAGGATGTCCGCCGATGTATTAGTGTAGCTGCCCGTAAGCTTGAGAGACAGCTTAAAAGACAAAAAGGCAAGGAGCGGGACAATAAACGCTCAGGTGTCACGGAGTTAACATAACTTTGCAATCTTGGTTTGGATGGATAAAGGCAGATAGGAAACTATCTCAAAACTGTCACCTTGAGCTTGTGCCCAAGGTGCGAAGCGAAGGGTCTGAAAGGTCCTGGCAAGAGGTTCTTTGTTGCATAATGGTATTCTTAGTTTTGAGCCGGTCCCCGAAGGATGATTTTGGGCGGATAAAATGAAGTTTGCGGATTTTGTTTGTTTTGAGGCGATAATACCCCAGCTGAAAGCCGCCGACCGTGATGGTGTGATAGCTGAGCTTGTCTCGGCTCTCGATAAGGCCGGCCGGCTCGGAAACAAAAACCGCCAAAAGATTATCAAGGCGGTTATAAAAAGAGAAAACGAAGCCAGTACCGGAATGGGCAAGGGCGTTGCCGTGCCCCACGTCAAACACGAAGCGGTCAAAGACGTGGTCACTGCAGTTGGGCTAAGCGGCGGCGGTATTGATTTTTCTTCGCTGGACAAACAGCCGGTGTTTTCTGTGATACTTTTGCTCAGCCCATCAGACAACCCTGACAAGCATCTGCAGGCGATGGAGACTATCTTCAAGCACCTGCAGCAGGACAAATTTCGCAGGTTCTTAAGACAATGCCAGACAGCCGAACAAATCGAGGACCTGCTGCGGGAAGCCGACGAAAACCCATCGTTGTGATGATATGGTATATATAGCCGTAATAAAGACGGTGACAGCTTGACGAACTGGGCTCATAGGTGCAAGCTGGCTGCTCACCCCGCATAGTGACATCATAAAACGCGCCCGGCAGGACTCGAACCTGCAACCTTCGGATTCGAAGTCCGCGACTCTATCCAATTGAGCTACGGGCGCAAAAAACGTTCATACAAGAGCCCAAAAGATGCTCGTTTCAGAACTACTTTTCCCCTAAAATCACTCTCTTAAATTGCGACGGCGGTACACCTTTTGGAACTACCACAAAAATTTGGTCCCTATCAGTTTCAAATTTCAAAAGCGCACCACGCGCATCTTTCCATTTGCCGCCGTTTCGAAATAACGTCACCTCGGTATCAGGCCAAGGATTCCGCAGCCTACATTGGCCTCCAAACTGCGATTTTATTTCAACAAACTCAATATGTCCACTCTGCATTGATGATGTGACAAGAAATCCGCCGCGGCAAAGTAGCGTGAATGCCGCGTCCCAGTCACTCGGCCAGGCGGCAAAGACGCGGATGACGGAGTCTTGTCCCGGACAAGGAGGAACGCTCTGGCATAGCGCTAAGTGCAGTGCATCAGCAACTATGCCCAAACGCTGAACGCCTATCGCATTGACACCTTCTCTGAGTGTCATCCGATTTGCTAAAACTCCGGTTCTACCGGTTTGAACAAAATAGCAGAAGTCGGTTTCCGGCGTCAAGCATCTTATCTGATTCGGCAGCCAGGCCTTTATGATTTCGGGACGACCTAACATTGCAGCCGCGATGGGGGTTCTATCCAAAATATGTACTCCCCTCTCAAAATCAATTCCGTTAGGGAAGAATGTTGCTTTGGCTAACTCGATTATTTCCGGGTCTTTTGTTTCGAGGGTGACAAGGTCGTAGGTATAGAACGGCCGATGCGAGCTATAGCGGCGCAAACCGCTTTCAGCGTCTCTAACGGTGGGCAGCGGAACTAAGTTGTCGAACAATTCACGCCAGGCGCCTCTCAAATCTTCATCTATGTCGAGAATCTCGGAAGCTCTTATGGCGACCGGCAGTATCCCCCGCATTGCTGTGATCTCATCCATTGTATCCTGACGATACCCCCGCCAACTCTCGTTGTTGTTCACATAGTAGATGTGATACTTGCCATCCGGGCCTCTCTTTACATTTGGAAAGTTGCGATAGAATTCGGCTGCACCCTTTATCATCGGATAAGCGCGCTCGCGCAGCCATTGTTTATCCAAGGTGTATTCGTATCGTTGCCAAAACAGGTAGGCAATCTTGGCTGTTGCAGAGAGCAGGTGGACACAATGACCGTAAGGGCCTTGTCCTTTCTCCGTGTATACCCATCGTCCATCTATCCAACTGCCATAATTCTTCCAGTTCCATCGGCCGTTATGCGGATGTTTGGCAAATGCAAATTCACGAAATCTTTTAGACCTTTGCCTCCAGGTTTTTTTTAGCAGGTAAAGTTCTCTCATTTCTTCAGCTATGTCATCAGGCAGCTTCGCAAGGCCGTCAAAGAAAACTGTCTCTGGAATGAAAATACCTTTGCTGTCCCATTGCTGTCGGGCTGCGAGCGCGCAGGCATCGTACATGCCGCCGTACATATCGAACATTGGGTCCATCAGTTCCAGCCGATTGGCGGGAATCAGTCCATGGTAGTAAAAGCTCGCATTATTCCACCAGTGTTGGGCGCCCCAATGATGCAAGTCGCCTTCCGTGCTCCATATCATACAGCCATAGCGAGGAGGGAATTTGCCGCGCGAACTTGAGGCCATAATATACAAGAAGTACGTATAGTTCTCTTCGATGAAATCAGCGACGCCATCGTCACTATGTAAATGAATAAATGCCCTCGCCCAAAAATCGTGCCACCATTTCTTGTTGGATTTGAACAGTCCGTCAAATCCTTTGGCAGCGGCAGCTTCGAGCTGGTTGAGAGCAGAGGCAATTATGTCCTCTTTTCGGTCAAAGGTTGCCGCACTGGCAATTAGAATTGTGAACGAGCCCTTGCCCGGCTTGGCAGCCAATCGCGCCTCGGTGACACTGGCAATTTTGGCTTTGGACTTGCGGCCAATGATGCCGATTGCTACCGCTGAGCTACAGTAGTAGTCGCCTTCTTCAAACTCCTGAGTCAGGATAATCCTGCCATTTCGAATGTGCAACTTTGATGTAGCAGTATGATGCTTAGTCTTGACCACCGAGTTCTGTCGTATCCGATACTCTGCTGATTGTCCGGGAAAGGATTTGGCAATGTGCCGAAGCATCCTTAGATTTGCGTTTATCGTGCTCGGCTTCTTTCGCCGGTCGGTGACCTTAATTGCCATGACATCCCGCTCATGCCAGGCAAGTATCTTAGCCTTGACGCCTTTGCCTTCTACCGTCACAAGAGCATCATAGACGGAAAGGTGCTGTGGTGCGCGTTCATTCGGAAAGACGTCAGGCCCAAAATCAACGAAGTCGATATCGACAGAACCGCAGCCGTAGGCGTAGTCCCAGTCGCGTCTGTTAAAACTTTTTGAATAGCTGTTATTTGCGTAGACATCTACGCGATTAATCTGAAACTTCAGTGCCGAGGGTGACGTCCACACGAGGCTGCCCATTCGGCCGTTGCCCACCGGCAGACCGTCCTCGCTGCGAATAACCGGTTTATCATATGTGAGGTCCGCGCGCGATACCAGCTTCCTGTAATTGACAGACAGTATTGAGGATTGAGCCGCTGCCTTACAATGGTCATTGCAAAGCCCGAAAACTACAACAACCAGAACGAGGTCACTGAACCTGAACAGCTTTACTTTGTCTCTCATTTTCACAAAGGCTCCTTTCCTGAACTCTGAAAAAATTAACCAGTGGGCCGTACCGCACGCTTCCAGAAGTCCCTGTAGTAGTAGGGGTAATGGTCCCACGGAGACTCGCCCTCTATACGCGGGTCTTTCGTGTCACGCTGGTACTGCTCAAGCTGGCCCAGTAGCTTCCTTTTGACCCTGGCGAAGGCATGGTCGGCAGCGAGATTGTGTATCTGAGCCGGGTCCTTGCTTACGTCGTACAGCTCCTCCGCAGGGCGCTTGCCGAAGGCCAATTGGAATAGCGGCGCTACGTTGGGGTCGTCTTTATGCTCCATCATATACGTTTTAGTGGGGCTGTTGTCGATGTCACCATAGATGCTCTGATGGGACGATTCGAAGTCCGGGCCGCCCGCGGGCCAGCGCTCAGGTTCGTAATTTCGAATGTAAAGCCAGCGGTGCGTGCGAATGGTACGGCAGGGATATCCCACACCGTTCGGCCGGCACCAGGTGTGACGCTCCAGAGCAGTGAACACACGATTTCTTTTTGGGTCTACGCGTCCGGACTTACCTGAGAGCAGGACTTTCAGAAAACTGCGGCCGGTCATCTCCTTCGGCACCTCAACTCCGGCTGCCTCCAGAAATGTCGGAGCAAAATCCGTATGGCTAATCAGATCGTCAACTATACGATTACCTTTGATGTTCGCCGCCCAGCGAACGGCCAGCGGCATCCGCGTGCTATAGTCGTACAAATTGGTCTTGGCGCGTGGGAACGGCATACCGTTGTCCGAAGTCACCACAATCAATGTGTTGTCCAGCTCTCCCTTTTCTTCAAGTATTTGCAACAACTGTCCGACTTCGCGGTCGAATCTCTGAATCTCCCAGTAGTAGTCACAAATATCCGTACGGACCTCTTCGCTGTCAGCCAGAAACTCCGGCACGGTGACATTCTCGAGCTTCATCCCGCTCTTCAAACCGGATTGCCACTTGTAGCCACGGTGTGGGTCACTACTGCCGAACCAAAAGCAAAAAGGCTGGCCCTCCGGACGAGCCTCCAAAAACTGCTCGAAGCTTTTATATCGCGGGCCCGCAGGATTTTGCTTTCGCCCGCTTGGCTTCACTCGACCTGGGCTCCATCCCTTGCGGGTGAAGCCTACGTGATAACCTGCACCCTCCAGCAAGTCGGTATAGACCTGGAACTTCGCCGGTAGCGTGCCAAATAGCAACCCGCCTTCTTCCAGACGCCAGATGTCTTGCCCGGTCAGGATGGCACCTCGCGACGGCGTACACGAAGACGCCGCACAGAAGGAATGCGTAAACAGAACACCTTCTTTGGCGACGCGGTCGAAGTTAGGCGTCTTGACGACCTTGTCACCATAAGCGCCGGCGTGGAGCCACGACTGGTCATCTGATATGCAAAACAGAATATTGGGCCTCTTTGCGGACTTCTTGCCCCCAGAGAGCTTTACGCCGTTCGCACAGCCTGAAATAGTCAGCGATGCCGCACCGACCCCAATGGCTTTGAGAAAATCACGTCGATTCATAACACCGTCCTTTCACGCGGAACTTTAGACTCCTTTGCTAAACAAGACCCTGCTTACACCGCTTCATTTACAATTTCAACTTCTTTAAATCTGCAGAAATGCTCGAGTTCCTTGGTGATATCTCCATAACATGTCACCCGGTGCAGTCCGTGCGACCAGTTTTTCCATAATTTCTCTGCATCGCCGTCCACCTTGACCGTAATTTTAGTCCGGCAACCTCTGTCCGCCTCAATTCCAACCGGCGTATCAATAATTTCGCCTGTGAAATATAGTAGGAGGTCCATACCGTCCGAACGAACCAATTTTGCCTGAGTGACTTTTTGGCCGATGCGCATCCTCACCTGCGGGACAGCGCCCTCCCGACGCTCCATAATGCTGCGCAGCTTGTATGGAGCAGCAGGACCATCCGGCCCATCCATTTTCGTTGTTCCCATACAGTGAGCGAGGATGGCACTATTACCGGATTCGTCTATGGTAGGATCACTGACAAAACCTGGTCTTCCCACCAGTCCCTGGAATATTATGTGTGTCATAGCAGAACGCAAATCCGATTCACAAATACCGCCTAATCCCATATTGTTCAGCCTGATAAAACCAATACAAGGGTAGGCATAAGACTGGCAGAGCGGCTTGAACATACTGCCGTAACAATCGGCGGTCATTACGGTTGCATTTTCTTCATCCAACAACTTTTCAAAAGCCAGTGCCAGTTTGCAGGACTTGAATATTTCCTCTTCAGAGGGTTCGATAACTTTAACGGCCTCCCGAACCCAGCGGTCGGACTCAGCCTTTGCTTGGCTGTCACTGACGGCTTCACAAGCATCAAGCACTCGTTTGAGTTCGATTTGTTTAATCTCTGTACCGAATTTATTTCTTATGTTGTTAACATATTCTGTTGGTTGCCTGGACGACCGACTTGTCAGGTTAAGAATCTTGGCTTCTCGTAAATGGTGAATCGCTCGAAAAGGTCTTATAGCAACGGCCAGTTGTTTATAGTCACCGGTTAGTATGCACTCCAATTTGGCTCCAAGTTCCTGTTTCCGCAGGGCACCGAATGCGGTCCATTGATGCCCCGAATACGGAACAGCAAAAACAGTAGTTGGCTTTTGCAACTTCAGAATTTCTTTCAGGATGCCACCTGTTCCCATCGTGAGATGAATCACTAAGACGCCGTCAACATCTTTTAACCTGTGTTTAAGCACGGCAACCTGTTCTGGAGAGGCAACCAGCTCATCCACCACAAACTCCACATCTGACAATTCGTCTTTCAATTTCGCAAACTCAGACTCATAGAACCGGATTTCTTTTTTCAAGTCCAGCTCCGGCTTCGGCCAATACGGATTCTCTGGCCTTCCCATATAAATCCTGGCAACTTTGACTTTTGTTCCTCTACAGCCCGGGCTTATAAGCCTCGAACGCTTTGGATTTGCACCAAATGCTAAAATGCTCGGAGCGCCAAGGCACATCGCGCCCCCAACTGCTGTCAACTGCAGAAACTCCCTTCGATTAACTTCCTTTTCCATTTGCAACCTCCTTTTTCATTTTTTCTTTCCGCCTATGGCGGATTCTAATTTGCTTTCATTATAGCTACGTCCCCGCGACGCTTTTCAGGCGTAACTTTTAACATCTCGATTTCTCCCTTCCGAAAAACACCTTCAACCACCGTTTGATGAGGAGCGTGAAGTTTGAAATCGACGTTCCAATCCTTTGGCCAGGCCGGGAAGAGGTATATTTTCTTGTCAACGCTCTGCATCAGCATTTCTTGTAGGCCGATCATTCCTGCTCCGAGCCAGTTGTGGTCAGGGCTCCAGTCGTCACTGTCCCTGAATGCCGGAAACCGCAGCCCCGAATCACTAAGCTTGAAAATCGCGATCTCTTTGGCTTCATCTGTAAAGCCCAGACACGCGGTGAATATTCCGCCCTGATACCACGGCTCGCGCATCTTTTTCTGTCGCTGCCTCAAACCATCTGTCCACGTGTATCTTGCAAGCTCTAATCCCGGCCTGCCGATACCATAGAGTCCATACGGAAAAACAGCATATAGTTCGGGAATTTCTCCAACCGCAAACTTCCTCCACTCTTTCGCGCCAGCAAGATACTGCCGGCCATCTTTTTCTTTGCGCGGAAGCGGCGGCACACGCTTCAGTATTGCTCTAAATTTCTCCTTCTTGGCAGAAGGCACAAGCTCGTCCGGGAGTTCAACCAAACGAGAAAGCACCGCCTTAAGTCCCGCGATGACGTCAGCCGGATTCTTTGCATCAACATACGATTCGCAGCCTCGTGAAGGAAAAATGACCAGCTTTCCATTCTCATCCAGCGGCTTGCCGGTACGTTTCTTATGCCGAAACTGGTAATGCTCGTCAAAAAAGGTCACCGAACTTTCAATAAACGGCATATAGACGGAAATGTCTCTTTTGGAATAACGGTAATACTCAAGAATCATAAACGAAAAATCCAGTTGATGCCCAAACTGATAAACACAGCCTATGGATTGAACGCCCGTTGGTGTCCCCGGCTTGCGCAGACCCCACCTGGAAACCCCGTTGAGCCAGCCATAGCAGGAGCCGACAGGCAGCCCGAAATTCTCAAGCTGCTCAGTGAACGAACAGCCATCGTGCCCCCAGTAGACTTTTGTTCTCAGTTCCGCCGTGCCAAGGGCGCGACGGTAAAACTCAAATTGCGAGGGCATCGTATCAAAGTCACCGTTCTTGAGCATCGGCCAGTAAACCAGCCGCTGGTTTTGAGCTGTGAAACTGCCGCCGCCCCAGGTGCGAAAGTCCGGGCTTTCCGTTTTGACGCCCCTTTTGTTTCGGACAAAAGCCGGGTCATAAGTAAAAAAGCTGCCATTAAATTTAGTAGGCCACTTACCGTAGGTATTGCACCCGAGCATATAACGGAACAACTGATAATTTCGACCTACCTGCCAGCCTTTGTCATTCGGGTCCGGCTTTTCAGAGTTGATAAAAACGTGACCGCGTTCCCAGAATTGCTTCCACCAGGCCTGATGCTTACTCCACGCGGACTCCTGCGACCTATCAGCCTCATCCACTAATTTATACAAACCCCTCTTCCACTGCTCAATAGTTTCGGGCTGGCCCGTGTGCAGGTATATTTTCAACTTGTGAGATTTTTTGGCAGACTTGCTGTGCAGCTTCCAGGCCGCAAAACGTGTGTCTGCATAGTGACCGCGGGATGCGCCTGCCGAAACCATCCCGTCGCCTTTCATCAGCCCGCCGAATGTCCTGTTCTTCAGGGGATTCCACATCTGGTCCTTGACCTCTTCCAGTTCCTGTTGTTTCACTTCCTTATCAAAAAGAAGGTCATCATTTCTGTTGCGATGATACCAGAGGACAGTATTTTTCCTGTACTCGACGGAATCTGCGTACATCGTGACCTTTCGCGGGTATCCGACCAGGCTCATACAGGGAAAGCGCGTTTTCCTGTCATCAGCCGGTAGTTCCCGCGCAGTTGTACGCCAGTTCTCATATTGAGCTGTTACGGATGTGGGTTTGTCACTGCTGATATCAACATGAATCACCGGACGAAATATCTCGACCCAGATTTTAATAATCGTGCCGATTTGCGCAGTTTTGCCGGTGATTTCGATATAGCCCTGTCGCAACTTCAACTCCTGCCGGAATGTACCTTCCCTGCTAAAAGGATTGGGGCTTAGTTTAAGCCGAACGCGCCCTAATTTCAACATATGATTATTCTCGTCGAACGTGCCGCTTCGGCCGATATAAAACAGCAACTCGTCGTTTTCCATCCACACGTTCAGACCAATATCACCGCCCCCAACCGGCATAGATTCGCTCGGGTTGCTGCTCTGCGAATCCCAAACTACATTGTAGCTGTTCAGAATATCTGCGCTCTGCGCGTTAGCACCCAAAAGCAAACCTGTGACGAGGAAACCAACAATATTCACAACTAACCTGCAATTTGGGCTTTTCTCCATACTCACTCGCTTCAGCTTACGGTAATATTATTACACTGTACTGTCTTACATAACCTTCAGACTACCATCAAATCGATAACTCTTCCCCACCCCGGTTTTCAGTTTAACCATTTTTTCTCCGTAGCGAACCTTGCAGCTGTTGCCAAGTTGTGAGCGGATAACCGCAGTTGTAAGTTTGCCGTCCTTCCAGTAAATATCCACTTCAAAGCCGCCACGGGCGCGCAGACCTTTGATATGACCGTTGGGCCAGGTCTTCGGCAGGGCGGGTAATAGTCTGATTGCCCCCGGCTCCGAAAAAAGCAGCATTTCCATCATCGCCGCCGGTATCCCGCTGGCCGCCTCAAACTGATACATCGGAGGCTTATGGTCGTACAACCAAAGAGTAGTGAACAGGTTCGGCAGCCTATAGCCGCGAGCTACAATCTCCAAAGCTTTCCACGCTGGCTCACCTTGCTCCAGGCGGGCGAATGTGCAAGCCGCCTGGACATATGACCACGCACAGGGGTACTCAAACTCGCTCATTTTCCTACCCATCGCCACTCGGCACGCCTCGAAAAGCTTCGGCTTCCGCTCCCGAGTAACCTCAATGCCAGGGTAAACCGGATACAGATGCGACATATGCCGATGTTCATAATTGTCTTTGAAGCCCGGGTGCGACCATTCTTTCAGAGCACCATCTTCATTAACCTGATAGGACGGCAATTTCTCCAGCATCTTGCGCCATCGCTTAACACCTTCCTTTTCAATGCCCAACAATTTGCAAGCGTCACACAGGTTAGTCAACAGTTCTCGCGCAACGGCAATATCCATCGTGGCATTGATAGTGCAAGAGCTCTTGACATTAGACGGGACGTTCTCGGGAGAAAAAGATGGGCTGAAGACGTATCGACCATTTTTCTCTTCAATTAGGAAATCCTCATAGAACAAAGCAACTTCTTTCATAAATGGCACAGCGCGTTTTTCAAGAAAGCCGCGGTCGCCTGTGTAAAGCCAGTAGTCGTAGAAGAGCTCCGCCAGCCAGCCGGCACCCGCAGTCCAGTAGCTCCAGCCAAGACCCGAAAGCCCGTGGGTCGTCCCTGAGAGGGGAGCCAAAATACCCCGGCAGCCACTGATGTTCCGCGCATTCGTGCGAAAATCATCCAGCATCGACTCATAGTAGTCAAAGTACGACAGGGTAATCTCAGCCATATTACCCGGCAGCGCCTGCCAATAGTTCATTTGAATGTTCATATCATTGTGATAATCTGCAGCCCACGGTGGCCCGTATAAACCATTCCAGATGCCTTGCAGGTTGGCCGGCATTCCTTTCGAAGTGCTGCTGCAGAGCAGCGCATATCGCCCGAAGTCAAACATCCTCTCCATCAAAGCATTCAAAGCCTGGCCATGATTGGCTTCGTTGACCAATTTCTCGTTGGAAAGTTTTCGCTCTCTTTTTCTTCCGCCGAGTTCCAGCTCCACCCGCATAAACAACTCCCGGTGAAGCGCGGCGTGGCGCTCCAGCAGATAGTCGTAATCCGCTCGTAAAGATTCAACATCGCTGCAGATGCGCCTAAGCGCAGCAGTGCTTTCCTCGTTTGCGAACAGTTTGATGATTATCATTACTTCGTCAGCCTGCCTGGCATTGACTTGTAGATTCGACGTTTTCGCGCTGCCGCCCTTGACCACCACACGGGCGCAGCCGCCATATTCACCGCCAACCAAACGATACTTGCCCCCGACATCGTATTTGGCAAGTAAGGTAAGTAGGTTCTTCTCAGCCGTCAGATTGAAAGTTATTGGCACTTCGTCGAGTCTAATCTTAGCAACGCGTTCTATTGGGAACCTTGGTACCCGGACGTTCCTACCATCTCCTAATTCGTCGCGTTTTAGACCTGTGGGCAACAAACCAATCTGGCAGTTAATCATACCAGGTCTTGAAGCCTTGATGCTCATGATAACAGCATTATCTCGGCGCGAAACGAATACCTTACGGTGATAGGTTACGCTCTCTTGCTTCCAGGTTACTATTGCCTCGCCCGTCTCGAAGTTCACGATGCGATACACGTCCGTAATCTTCCCGGCCATCGGCATATCGATGGTGACATTGAACGCCGGATGGAAGGAGTCTGACCCTTGATGGTCGTACTCCACCTTGACCTTGTCGCGATAATACCGGCCTGCCTCTTCGTATCGACCCTCACCAACTAATCGACGCAACTTTGGCATATGTTCCGAAACGTCTGGAAGAGTCGGTTTTTGCGTCGTAAGCAATAACGAATCGTGGTTGAGAATAATTGTTTCGTTTTCAATCTTGCCGAACACCAAGGCCCCAACTCGCCCGTTGCCGGTGGGCATGGCCTGGTCCCATTTCTCCGCCGCTTTGGTTTCCGGCTCGTGCCGCGGTATCGGCCTGGAAAATATCATCTCGTGCTTTCTGCCTGCTGCCTCGTCTTGCGACGAGAGACGCAGAGGCCAGCCCACCGACCGCTCTGCTGTCTGGCGCGCATAAATTTCGGGCTGCAGCAGCAGCAACATTAGCACAAGTGCCAGCCCCTTGTGATTTTTTTTGATTCTCATCAGTTTTAATCTGGTTTCTTCTGGTAACTACGCCTTGTTCTCGGTCACACCACAACCGGCCTTATAGTAACGAAAACCACTTTAGCACGCAACAGCTCTCTAAGTCCAGGTGGTGCGCCTCCGGTAATCATCGCCAATATCGCAAAATTCTTGAAAGACCTTATGAAAGATAACGCAAAATAGCTAAGGGCCAACACGCCTTTCTGAGGGTTTGGAGCCATTTTTATGAACACAGGTAGGTTTCTTCCGCCAATTACTTCCAAAACATCTGATGGAGAAGAAGATTTGATTGACAAAGCTTTTGTCTTGTCGTATAATATATATGTTGCGTGTGCAAGCAGACGGCTTCGCCAATTGCACCATCCGCGGTAATGTGTACGAAAAGGCACATCGCAACAGGGAGACGGGCTTACAAGTTGTTCCTTATCAAACGCCTGCGTCTCCCTTATTTTATGCGCATTGCGATTCTTGTGATAGGCCACGTGGCGTGCAGACAAGATACCTGTTTGCTTCCACAAATAACGCAAACTCCCCAAAAAGCGTTCATCGACTCGTAGCAAAGAATTTTGCTTTACTAAAGTTGCTTATTTAGTGATATTAACCATCTGTAATTGCGCGGACGCGGGCAAAGGCACCAATGCAGCGTAAATGTTAATAGATTAGGCAGATGACAAAACTGAAATAGAAATTATGCCAAACTTGCCGGAAACACAATATGCCGTGCAACTGGTCGGTCCGAATGAGCTTGTTTTGAATCCTTCCAAAGAGGTCGTCGGGCCTGGCCGGTATCAAATTCTCTGCCAGGTCGAAGCAGTCGGACTGTGCTTTTCCGACCTCAAACTCCTAAAGCAATTCTCGGGACATGTTCGCAAGAGCGAAATAGTCTCCGGCCGTGAACCACGTGGGGTTAACGGCCATAAACCCGATGCGGTTTATGGCATTGAACAACACGTGCTCAGCGAAATACCAAGCTATGTTCCCGGCGATTTACCGACTGTACCTGGTCACGAAACAGTAGTGAGAATTGTAGCGGTTGGGCCTAATGTGCAAAACTTCAAACCCGGCCGGCGATATCTCGTTCAAACTGATTATCGTTGGCTGCCAACAGTCGGTTCCAACGCCGCCTTCGGATACAACTTCGAAGGGGCCCTCCAGGAATATGTGCTGATGGATGAGAGGGTCATTACTTCGCCGGAAGGTAACTCAATGCTGATACCGGTTCCAGAAGAGCTGTCAGCTTCAGCTATAGCTCTTGTAGAGCCATGGGCCTGTGTCGAACATGCCTATGTCTCCAAAGAGCGCCAGAGCTTGAAGACAAACGGCCGGATGCTGGTCGTTGCTGACACAGAGCTGCCTCGGGATGCTTTGCGAAACCTGTTTAATCGTTGCGGCAGGCCGAGCCAAATAACCTGGGTCTCGCAGTCAGCGGCACCGACTGGATTAGATGTGGCGATAAAAAAGGCTGCAGGCATATTGGAGCTTGAGGACGCCGGCTTTGACGATGTAATTTATTTCGGCTCTGATGCAGAGACAGTTGGGGCCTTGTTTGCAAAAGTTGCCGCACAAGGTCTTCTCAATATCGTTCTTTGCGGCGGTAAGTTCGGCAGAGACGTTGTCACGCCGGTAGGACGTGTTCACTACGCCGGTATTCGCATCATCGGCACTACAGGTACATACCCCGCTGAGTCGATGAAAAACATACCCGAAACCGGCGAAATTCGCGCTTGCGATAAAATTCACGTTATTGGCGCAGCGGGACCTATGGGTATGATGCACGTGATACGAAATATCTCCCAGGATGTTGAAGGTATCAGCATTTTTGCCAGTGATGTGGACGAGACAAGGTTAGCGACCCTGATAAGAATTGCCGCGCCATTGGCCAAAAAAAATGGCATCAAACTGAGCTGCTATAATCCCGCCAAAGATGAAATCAAGGAGGCTTTCAGTTATACCACTTTGATGGTGCCGATACCTGACTTGGTCCCTGCTTCGGTATGCAGCGCCGCTGATAGAGGAATCATAAATATCTTTGCTGGCATACCTGCTGTGGTTGCCGCCAAAGTTGACCTTGATACGTACATACGAAAGCAGCTGTATTTTGTCGGGACCAGCGGCTCTGTCCTTGATGATATGAAACGAGTATTGGCGAAAGTAGAATCCGGCAGGCTTGATACTAACGTCTGTATCGCCGCTGTCAGCGGACTTGACGGCGCAGTCGAAGGAATCAGGGCCGTAGAGAACCGTAGCGTACCCGGCAAAATCGTCATTTACCCGGGCTGCAAAGGGCTTAAGCTAACCCAGTTGAAAAATCTGCAGAGCCAAATTCCTCAAGTGGTCGAATGTCTGAGAGAAGGCATGTGGAATAAGCGAGCGGAAAAAGCTCTTCTAAAACTGTACGCAAACTAACAAAAATCAAATGGGGAAAAGTAAAAAGAATTTGTAAATGGCACAAGCAAAGAAATATATCGCCGTTGACCTCGGCGCTGAGAGCGGCAGGGTCATGCTTGGGTTGCTCTCGGACAGCGAGCTCACCCTTGAGGAGATTTACCGTTTCAACAATGTCCCCCTCGAACAAAACGGCTCGTTACGCTGGGATTTTGAAAACCAGCTTGACGAAGTGCAGGCCGGTATTGCCAAGGCAGTAAAACAAGCGGACAGCCCGATTGCCGGTATCGGCATAGATGGCTGGGGTGTTGACTTCGGTCTGATAGATGCTGACGGCAAGTTAATTGAAAATCCCTATTGTTATCGCGACAGCCGAACCAACAGAATGATGGAAAAAGCATTCGGCCTTATGCCGAAACGCGAAATTTACGAAAACACAGGATTGCAATTTTTGCAGTTCAATACTATCTATCAACTTCTGGCGATGCGTACGGCAGATTCGGATGCCTTGGCCAAGGCGAAAAATCTGCTCTTCACCGCCGACCTGTTTGCCTACTACTTATGCGGCCAGGTTTATGCCGAATACACTCTGGCGAGCACCTCTCAGTTGATGGATATGAGAACCGCTCAGTGGTCAAAAAAGATTTTCGATAAACTGTCTTTGCCGATTGAGATTATGCCGCGTATCGTCAAGCCCGGCGCAGTCGTAGGCCAATTGACAGACGCAGTCGCCGGGAAAATCGGCTGCGAACCGATTCCGGTTATTGCAGTCGCCTCGCACGACACCGCCTCTGCCGTTGTCGCCGTACCGGCTCTGGACAATAACTGGGCATACCTTTCCTCGGGCACCTGGTCCTTATGCGGCGTTGAGGTGCCCAGGGCAATTATCAATGATAAAACCTTCAAGTATTCTTTCACAAATGAGGGTGGCATCGAAAACACAATTCGGCTCTTAAAGAACATAATGGGCCTATGGCTGGTTCAGGAATGCAAAAGGCAATGGCAGCAGGATGGTCTTGAGTTGTCCTACGATGAATTGACGGACATAGCGCGAAGAGCAGAACCGTTTGCTGCATATATTAATCCCGACCACAGTCCGTTCCTCTCACCCGGCGACATGCCTGAGAAAATAAACGACCACCTCGCCCAAACGGGCCGGAAGGCAATCAATGACAAAGGTCAAATGATAAGAGTAATATTAGAGAGTCTTGCTTTCAAGTATCGCTGGACGGTGGAAAAGCTTGAAGATATTATAGGTAATACAATAAATTGTCTGCACCTTGTTGGCGGTGGTATACAAAATGAACTGCTTTGTCAGTTCACTGCCAATGCTGTTGGGAAAAGGGTCATCGCCGGGCCGGTAGAGGCGACCGCCAGCGGAAATATCCTGATGCAGGCCAGGGCGACCGGGCAGATAGAAACCCTGCAACAGGCCAGGGAAATTGTACGGAATTCATTTGAGCTAAAAGAGTACCAGCCGCAAAATGTCTCGCTCTGGGAAGAACGATACAACGGGATTAGAAACAGGCTGGAACTTCCAGGAACTAATAGGTGATATGGACAGTACTCTGACAGAGCTTATCAGAATTTCAAAAGCTGTAGGCAAGGACAGCTCGCTCGTCCTTGGTGGATTCGGCAACACATCGGCGAAGACCCAGGATGGAAAATATATGTACATCAAAGCCAGCGGCACGGCTATCAAAGATATGACCGAGCGCAAAGGGTGGCGGAGATTAAGGGTTGACTCAATACTCGCAATGCTAAGAGACAAATCGCTCAACTGTATGGATGTTGACGAAAGAGAGGCCAAGGTGACAAATGGCCTGTTTTCCGCGTGTGACGATAAGTTCAAGGCCGGTGGAAAACCCTCTATTGAATCAGGTTTCCATTCAATGCTTGATAGATATGTGATACATCTTCATCCCGCCGCCGTATTGGCATACGTCTGTGCGAAAAATGGCCAGGCGGAACTTCAAAAACTGTTCGCAAAGGAAAAATTCTCCGCAGGACCTTTTCGCAGAATGCCTCTCAACGGCAGGGCCCCAGGACGCCTTCCGGCACCGCCGCTGTGGGTCCCTTATGCAAACCCGGGATATATGCTCGCAAAAAAGATTGAAACGCTCACCCGGAATTACAACAGTCAATACGGCTGCGGCCCCAAAGTTATGTTCTTGCAGAATCACGGCCTGCTTGTTTCCTCAAACAATTCAAGCACGGCATTACAGCTTGTCCGCAAAGTCGTCAATATATGCAAAAGCAAAGTAAAGCGACCGAAGCCTGTCAAAATAAAATCCGCAGGTAAGACTGTAATCTCCGACGCAACTTTGGCCATTCGCAAAGCTTTCCTCCAGGCAACCGCCAAACGTGTCACAGTAAGGCATTTTATCGATGAAAACATTGCAACATTCATAGTCAGAAGAGATGCTGCAAAGCTTTGCTCGCTGCCGGCTATTACGCCGGATGAATTGGTTTATACTCACGGCCCTCCGTTATGGCTTGAGAAGTGGAGTCGGCAAACACTGTTTAACAGACTCAATCGGAGAATTGCTGAAGGGCAAAAACCACCGGCTGCCTTCTTAATAAGACCTTTCGGGCTTTTTGTCACTGGCAGAAAGAGTCAAATAACACTTATAAAAGATGTTGTTACTACTTCTCTTGCAGTGCGCAGTTTCGCAGCGCGCCTCGGCGGAGCCAGACCATTGACCAAGAAGCAACGCCAGTTCATCACCATGCTGGAAACTAAGGCTTCTGGTTAAATCAGCAGCATGGTTGCGGAAATAATATTGAATACGTAGGAAAAATCGAGCAGAGTAATGTTTCGAAGGTATTGTTTTTAAAATACCTACCATAACTTCGATAGCTTCTTTTAGAGGAACAGCAAGAATGAATTTTGTAGCGAACCAAAACGTGAGTCGACGCGACTTTCTCAAAGTTGCAGGACTAACCACTGTAGCGCCGCTTCTGTCGTCGTGCGCACGAAAGGAAAAGACCAAAGAAAAATGGCAAATGCGGCTATCGACGTCATCGATTCATTTTATGCAACTGCCAATCGAGCAGGCTTGCGAGAAAATCGCAAATCTGGGCTTCGAGGCAATCGACATCTGGTCGGCCCACGCTGGATGTCCTCACCTTGACGACGTTGCTAACCGCCTCGGCGCGGAAGGTTTGAAAGAGGTGCTGGCGAAGAACAACCTGAAGCTCTTTGCCTTCTCCGTCTACAAGGGCCGCTACGAACGCTACGCGGAACTCCTCGGCAAAGCCGGTGGCGGAGTTGCTGTCCAGGGGAGTGCCGGCAAATGCAAGCCTGAGGAATTGACTACCCGCATGCGGGAGTTTATCGAGAGCACCAAGCCGCTGATTGAATTGGCCGAGAAATACAATTCCTACCTCGCCATCGAAAACCACGGCGGGGCATTACTTAACTCGCTCGATTCGCTCAAGGCATTTGTTGAGATGAACACCTCGCCGAGATTAGGCATTGCGCTTGCACCGTACCACCTCCAGACGATTAAGGCTTCGGTGCCGGAAGCAATTCGCATCTGTGGCAATCAGCTTTTCTTCTTCTATGCCTGGCAGCACTATCTGGAACACCGACAGCTCCCCGGCATCGGCCCTACAAATATGATTCCCTGGATTCAGGCCCTCGCGGACATTCGATATCGCGGGTACGTCAATCCCTTTATGCACGGGCACCCCCCCGTGGATGTCATGGCCGCCAATCTTGCCAAATCACGAGATTACCTGAAAGCATGTTATAATAGTATCAGCCAAACAACGTGAGACATTACGTACAATAGAAACCAAAACAGAAAACGGAGGAAAATATGAGTTATCAACAATCGCAGTCAGATAAGATTGCTAACATGACTCGCCGCGAGTTTATGCGCGATACCACACTGGCCGCAGCAGGTCTGGCCGTCGGTATGGGTGCCGGGGCCGGCCAAACCGCCAGGGCCGATGAGACCTCCTGCAAGACCGGCAACGTCGGCGGGCTTATCAAGACAACCCGCAGCTATAATCCGAATATGGAATATCGCCGCCTCGGAAAAACAAGTCTTTGGATTTCGGCCATCAGCCTCGGAGGCCACTGGAAAAAGCTCCCTTTTAGCTTCGGCACCGAAGAGTTCAAGAAGAACCGGCGCGATGTGGTCAGTGCCTGTATCGACCACGGCATCAATTACATCGATGCCTGCACCGGTGGCGAAATCCTTGCCTACGCCGATGCCCTCCGCGGCCGCCGAGACAAAATGTATCTCGGTTGTTCCTACTGTGAGCACGAGATGCGCAACAAGAGCTGGCAGACCGCTGACAGACTCCTCGAAGCCCTGGACGACATCCTCGGCCGGGCCAAGCTCGACTATGTGGACCTCTGGCGAATCACCTGCTACTGGAAACCCAGCACAGACCACACGATAGAGCAAGAACACGCCATTATCGAAGCTCTCGACAAGGCCAAAAAAGCAGGCAAGGTTCGCTTCACCGGCATCTCCACTCATAAACACGACTGGGTCATTCGCATGATGCAGACCTATCCGAATCATATCCAGGTCGTTGTCGTGCCCTACACCGCCGGCTCCAAGCAGGCCCACGCCCGCGTCGACCCCGATAAGAACCCCACCGGATGGAAAGCAGTAGCGGATGCCGATGCGACCTACGATAAGTCTATGCTCAGCGTCATTGATGCTGTAAAGAAAAATGATGTCGGCTGGTTTGGCATCAAGCCCTTTGCCAGCGGCTCAATCTTCAAATCCCGCGGCGAGGTCAACCCCGCCACCAAAGATATTGACGATGAGCGCGCCCGACTGACCCTGCGCTACATTCTGTCCAACGATGCCCTCACCGCGCCGATTCCCGGAATGATTACTATTGACCAGGTCAAGAATGTTGCCCGCGCCGTCACCGAACACCGAAAGTTTGATATCGCCGAAGCTCAACGATTTGAGCGGGCTGTCAGCGAGATGTGGGCCAACCTCCCTCAGAACTACCAATGGCTCAAAAGAGAGTGGGAGTACGTATAGTATGCACAACCAGGCCAGACGTAACTCTGCCGGATGGTTTAGCCGTCAACTGCTTGTCCTCTGTCTGTGTGGAAACATCACGCTCACGACAGGGGGGTGCCTTCAGCGTGAAACTCCAAAAACCAAGCCCACCGCAGCCAAGCCTATGGACAACTCAGAGTGTCTCATCTGCCACATGGATTTCAAGACCGAGCTGTTATCGGCTCAGCACGAAAAGGCAGGCACCGGCTGCACCACTTGTCACGGTCCCTCGCTGGCCCACGGCGACGATGAGCTCAATATCACGCCCCCCGACAGACTCTTCGGCCGTGCCGAGATCGCCCACTACTGCAAAGGCTGCCACCGCACCCACGTCAGAGGCAAAATCTATGATGACTTCGTCAAAAAGTGGCATAGCAAGCGCCGTCCCAACGGCCGGATGATTCTCGACGACTCAGTCTGCACTAACTGCCACGGCAACCACGCCGTCCTCAGACCCGACCAACGTGAGATGATACCCGAAGGATAAAGGCAACCTGCATCCGCTGTGAGCAAGCCGGACATTATTTCTTGACCTTCGCCCCCAAAGAACCTAATATCTGGTCTGTAAGTGAAACAAACACAAGTAAAAGATTGTGGACGTTTTTCTCTGTTTGAGATGAGTCAAACACTCTTGCTAAGCACAGAAAGGAAATCAAGATGGACAAAGGGAATATACCAAACACCGAGCAAACCAATCGCCTCAGCCGCCGCAGCATCCTTCAAAGTGCCGGTGTCGGCGCTGCTTCCGCTGTGGCTCTCACTTTTTCATCCTGCACTGCTTCCGACAAACGTAAGGACGTGAAAATGAAAGCCACCAAAGGACGTATTAAGCAATCCATTGCTTACTGGTGTTTCCAGGACCACTGGAGCGTAGAGAAAACCTGCCAGATTGCCAAAGAACTCGGTTGCAAAAGCGTCGAGCTCGTCGAGCCAAAGGACTGGCCGACACTGAAAAAGTACGGCCTTGTCTTGGCCCTCCACGGCAGCCACTGGTTCGACGATGGAATGAACAATCCCGAGCATCACGAGATGTGTATCGGCAAGATGCGCAAATCCATCGACGAGTGCGCCGAGTTTGGCTTTCCCAACGTCATCACCTTCACCGGTTACGCCGGCAATATTAGCCCTGAGGACGGCATCAAAAACTGTGTCAACGGCTACAAGAAAATCATCGGGCACGCCGAAAAAAACAACGTCAACCTTTGCCTGGAGATACTTAACGACCGCGTAAATGTCGAAATGAAAGGACATCCCGGTTATCAGGGCAACCACACCGATTACTGCATGAAAATCATCAAGAAGGTCGGCTCACCGAGGATGAAGTTGCTGCTTGATATCTACCACGCGCAGGTTATGGACGGCGACATCATAGCCCGCATCCGACAGTACAAGGACTACATAGGCCACTACCACACCGCCGGCAACCCGGGCCGCGGCGAGCTCGACGACAAACAGGAGATTAACTACAAGCCGATTATGGAGGAAATCGTCAAAACCGGCTACACCGGCTATGTCGGTCAGGAGTTCATTCCGACCCGCGACCCATTGGAAAGCCTCAGGCAGGCTGTTGTCCTATGCGACGTATAGTAGGGGCAGTTCGCGAACTGCTCTTACTTCAAGAAATCTGATAGATTCTTTTCGCGTTCTCTGCCCAAATGGCCGTTTGCTCACTGGTGGAAAGCTGCTTCACATAGTTAGCCGCAATTTGCACAACCTGCTCGTATTCGCCCGCCACCGTGCACACCGGCCAGTCGGAGCCTATCATAAGCCTGTCAGCACCAAACGCCTCCACCACAATGTCCATATAAGGTTTGAAGTCCTCCGGCTTCCAGTTCTGCCAGTCCGCCTCCGTCACCATACCTGATATTTTGCACGAAACGTTTTGAAATGACGCGAGACGATGAATATCGGTTTTCCACGGCTCAATCTTGCGGTCTTTGATAAATGGTTTGGAAATGTGGTCGAGAACAAAGGTCTGCTCAGGAAATTTGCCAACCAATTCGCAGGCAACAGGAAGATGTTTCGCAAATAACAATAAGTCATAAGTAAGATTGTATTTTCGCAGCTTGCTTATCCCGTGAACAAAATCATCGCCCA
>CAZOUM010000046.1:0-23032 GCA_964582985.1 uncultured Pirellulales bacterium
TATTTGCAGAAACTCGCTGGACGGCAAGCAAAACTCGCCAAACAGCAAGGAAACATAGAGCTCGCGGAACAGCACACAAAGCTTGCCCAGGAGTTTGCCGCTAAACACCGAGAGTACAGAAAGGAACGAAACGAGCTAATTAAAACAAAAAGGTGGTAGCCTGTGGCAAAAAGTGACTCATCGCAAGCCCGAATCGCTTCTAATCAAAATGCTGCTGTCTCTATCAGCGTTTTTTTCCCCTGCTATAATGAACAGGACAATATAGCCCGCACCGTGGAACAGGCGCTTGCTGTTCTGGAGAAACTCTCCGCTGACTTTGAGATAATCATCGTTGACGACGGCAGTGCCGACGCCACCGGCCGGTTCGCTGACAGTATGGCTGACAAGGACACCAGGATAAAGGTGGTGCATCATCCCACCAATTTGGGTTATGGGGCCGCTTTGCAATCCGGATTCAAGGCGGCAACCAAAGACCTTGTTTTTTACACTGATGGCGATGGCCAATTTGATATCGCAGAATTGCCGCCTTTGCTGCCGTTGATTAAGCAATATGATATTGTCAGTTGTTATCGACTGAACCGCCAGGATAACCTGATACGCAAAATCAATGGCTGGGGCTGGACAAAGGTCGTTTGTCTCCTATTCGGTATGAGAATCCGCGATATCGATTGTGCTTTCAAATTGTATAAAAGGGAAATTTTTGATAACATTGATATGGTAAGTAGTGGTGCTCTTATTGACGCGGAAATCTTGGCCCGGGCTGTTCGCAAGGGTTACACTGTTACCCAAAGACCCGTGCATCATTTTCCGCGAACGGCTGGCACACAAACCGGCGCAAACCTGAAAGTAGTTTTTCGAGCATTCAAGGAATTGCTTAAATTACACAGCCAAATTCGAAAAGAAGGCGAAAAAACTGAAGAGAAGAATGCAATGCCGTAGCCTGAAACCTGAAATTAAATAACTTGCTCTGACTGATTCCTTCTGTCATTCCCGCGAAATCGAAGACCCGGCTTTAGACAGAGCGGCAATCCACGCTGTTGTTATTTCTCTGCATTCCTATTTTCACAAGAATGTAAATCGACTTATCTTACCGTCAATAAAAGGCTTATGAGCTCCGCCTTGACTCGGACGGTCACTTTGAGTATAAAGGTCTTGAGCTTTAATTATCGTTTTTTAGCTTTTGGCTTTTGGATTGACAATATATGGATGAAGAAAAAGTTAATTTGTTTATCTATGGCTCGCTGCGTGACCCCGCAATTTTCAAATCCGTCAGTGGCCTGAGTTTCACCATAAATCCCTCCAAGGTCAACGAGGAAATGCTTTTTACTGAGCCTGCTTTGCTGCCCCACTACCGAAAAGTCAGCCCGGACAATGTATATTTCTACGCCGTCGCACACAAAGCTTCAAGAATTGAGGGCCTTGTAATCTACAATGTCCCCGCCTCGGCAATGGCCGAAATCGACAGATATGAAGGAAGACGCTACGATAGAGAAACCGTCAACGTGAATACTGCCAAAGGCCTCGTCGAAGCTCACGCCTATCTCGCAACGCATGAGTCAATGAGAAAGCACTTCGGCGATAGGTTCCACGTCAATTTGATACACGAACTTTGGCTGCGGAAACGCATAGAAGAATTTATCGAAAAGCACACTCGTCCCGGCGAAAAAACGCCCGACGCAGAACTGGAACGGCGAGCAGATAGAGAGCTGCTTGCAACCACCGAGCGTGATTTGGTCATAAGCCATTATCGTACTGACGCTGTCAGCGATTACTACCTTGAACATGAGCTCGACCGACCACGACCAAGCATAAAAAATTTATATAATGACCGGGATGCCCAACCGTTCATTGAGAATTATTTGGCCTTAGTTATAAAACAAGTCTTGCTCAATCAGTTTGATGAAAAAATTCAGTCCCGATACCGTTTTGACCTCGAGCATATGCAAGTCTCAGAAAGGTATTTCAAACGTTCAGTTAGTCTTCTTGTGGCCCTGCGGATGATAAATGCGAATAGCCCTGCCGCCGACCTCATCATTGAACAATCGCTTGAGACGATGCCATACGAAAAACACGACCTGATTGACTATGTCAAATATGCTGTCAAGGCGGCCGACAGCATTTTTGACGCACGCGTAGCTCGTGCACACCTTGACCGGATTCGTTCCAACTTTCAACTGGGCGTCGTCCCACTCGGAGCTGAGATTGAGTTGAGCAATCTCGGCCCTGCAGCCGTTGAGCCACAAAGGAGTATCCAAAAAAGGTTTGACCCACTATATGATGGCTTCAAGTATTTCTATGATTTCCGCTTGGACGTCTTGTCTTGGAAACTGGGCGGATATGTTGATGACCACACCGGCTCGACTGACCAGGCACGCCGCTCTGGCTTTTTGGAGCTTGCACCGGGAAGGCTCAACATACTCGGAGAACTGTCCCGGCCCGCTACCGCAGACCCTTGGTTGTTAAATCAGTTAGTACGCGAAACCACACTTTTCTATGGCGTACGTCCACACAGCTTGCATTTATCCTTTCAGCTTCGAAAGAATCAGATCGGCAATCAAAGTGTTCTGCCATTAGGTTTTGTCAAGTGCCTGCTTGTCCTCGGCGGCGGACCCGAACGAAAACGCACCGGCAGACTCTGGGTTTCAAGAATGGCCTACGATGAGATTACACAGCGAGAGCACGGAGAAGAACTTGTCTTCGCCAGAACCAGTAAACGCAGGTGGTACCTGAGTGAAGGCGAGATTGGTGATAAACCCCCGGCCCAGGCAACAACATACATCCAACAGTACAAATTCATTCGGCTGGAGCCAAGAGCAAATTATGAGCCCTTAATCTTATGCCTAAAAGGCCTGCAATTGGCTTACAACCCGGGTGATTATTTAACTGCCGAACAGCTAAAGCACAGCAAAAGATTACGGCGCGAGTACGAGGAGTTGAAAAGCTGGGCCGCCGAACCTACCGAAATCAGCCCCCAGACGATAGGCCGATTCGTTAAGACTGTCCAATCTGGCTTGATGAGTGAAATGCACCGCAGGCCTGCTCACAAACTCCACTACATCGATTGGGCCTTAAGTGCTGTTGACGTGCAATTGCGTATGTTTAACAAACAGCTAAAAAATACCGCAGAACTATAGTGTAAAATCCAACCAAAACACAAAACCATCAGAATGATACTTTGAAAAGTGTTACCTGCTCCCTTTACGCCCTTATGTACACGCTCTCTTGCCTATATTCTTCAACTAAAGTCTCAATAAGTTCTCTCACGGAGATGATTTCGTCTACTCGACTCGCGTTAGCTCCCGCAAAAGCAAATCCTTCTTCAAGGTTACCTTTTTTCGCATTGGTTAGTGCACGAGCAATGCAATATGGCACATTCTTAAAATCACAGCTTTTCAAACACTTCCACGGGCATTTGAAAGTTTCCTTAACTCCTGACAAGACCCTCTCAAGAAACTTATCCTGTATGGCTCTTCCCGGCAAACCAACAGGGCTGTCAATTATAACAATATCTTCTTTCTTGCATTTCAAATATGCCTCCTTGTATTCCATGGAGGCATCACACTCATAAGTTGCAACAAACCTCGTCCCCATTTGCACTCCCTGAGCGCCTAACTCCATAAATCTATGAATGTCCGCACCTGTATATATTCCTCCGGCGGCAATTACAGGGATGCTTTTATTGAATTGCTCCTGGTACGGCTTTAGCGCAGACATCACCTCCGGCAGTATTTTTTCTAACGCGTAGTCAGGATTGTCGAGTTGCTCTTTTTTGAAACCAAGGTGCCCCCCAGCTAATGGGCCTTCTACAACCACAGCGTCGGGGATGTGAGAGTACTGCTTTGCCCATGACCTAAATATAATTTTAGCCGCTCTGCCGGAAGATACTATAGGAACAAACTTGGTGGACAGTTCTCCCAATCTATCCAGTGGCAATGTTTTAGGAAGCCTTATTGGAAGCCCCGCACCAAGAAAAAGTATATTTGCCCCTTCGTCCACAGCACATTGTACAAGGTCATCAAAATCTGAAACGGCGACCATTATATTTACACCGATAATACCGTCTGTCTTGGCTTTTGCCTTTCTTATTTCTTTCTGCAAGGCTCTTCTGTCCGCCTCTCTGGAGTTTGTATCCCAGTCAGGTTCAAACTGACCAATTCCAGCAGCAGCAATAACTCCGATACCACCGGCATTTGCAACAGCCGAGGCTAAACTCGATAAAGAAATGCCGACCCCCATTCCTCCTTGCACAATCGGTATATTAGCTTCCAAATCGCCTATTCGCAGTGTTGGCATTTTTTCACAACTCATATATTATCTTACCTGCCATTCCAGGGCTTTGCAAAGTGCCGAGTATTTGAATTTGCTTTGACTATAGAGCAAGACGCCACTTTTGAGAAGTTAAAAATATGAAGGGCGAAAATAAAATTGCGTCCAAAACTTATCAACACTCTAATAACCCGAAGGGCAGAGTTCCGAGGGCTTGACCGTGGGTGAATGAGTAGGCGGCGATATGGTATACTGTTTGAATGGAGATTCGATTATCAGGACACGGTGCCTATCGTACGGAGTACCATATTGTGTGGATACCGAAATATCGCCGCCGTATCCTGAATCCTGGCGTGAGGGGATATTTAGCCAAACTTTTTCCGAAAGTTGTCAGGAGCATGCCTGGATGCGAAATCGTCAGCTACAATATGCAAGTTGACCATATTCACATGCTAATGATAATTCCACCGAAGTATTCGGTAAGCGAAGTGGTGGGGCGGTTGAAGGGTCAAACGGCGAGTAGATTAAGGAAAAAGTTTGGCTGGCTCAAGAAGGTTTACTGGAAAGAGAATGTAGTGTGGTCACCAGGTTATTTTGTATCGACGGTAGGCATTAACGAGGAAAAGATACTGAAATACGTGGAATGGCAAGGTCGCCAGGATTCAGGTCAAACGAAGTTTGAATTTTGATTTTTCAAGTGCCACGGGCTTGCCCGTGGGTATCTACATTTTGTTGTATGTCGCAGGCATGGAAGAGACTGCTGTGTCCTCATCGTTCAAAGGAAGGCCGTCTTGTTCCCTCTACTTTGTGCCCCACGTTGCATATCACCTTCCTGAAGCAAAAAAGGATTCGCGGTTTTCACGACATAATCTTCAGCTTCAGGAGACGCGTACTTTGGTCGCGCATGGACGGCCCTTTTCACCTTGCCCAATCTCGTACTCGACCTTCTGGCCTTCACGGAGCGATACTCTGCCCTCCGACTGGACCTCCGAGTGGTGCACAAACAAATCGTCACTGCCATCGTCGGGAACAATAAAACCGTATCCTTTCCGTTCATTGAACCACTTTACTGTACCTGTACTCACGTTCTCTTCTCCTTAGGCCTTTCTATTGGCCTTTCACGCAAAATCCTCGTCTTTCGTTCGGAGTACGCCCCGAAGCCCGTACGCGATACTCCTCGTCAAACCTGCCTATTGAACCAAAACAAAAAGCGCAAGTAAACAAATATATAAAATATTCTGCCTCAAACCGCCAATAGTCCATTCATTCTTTCTCCGCCCTGTGAGCGTTCTCCGCGGCAAAGATATGTGATAGAAAATGAAAACGTAGAAGTCTTAAGAGCCTTAAATAAAAAGACTGTCATTGCGAGCGAACCGCAGGTTCGCGTGGCAATCTCGTCCCTTCAACAACCAAAACCTCATTTTGTTAGAGCCTTTAAATCATCGTTTCCAGCTTTTCGATACCAAACTTAACTATTTCATTATGGTCAAATGCCAAATCCTTCGGCAGTTTTTCTATGTCGAACCATCGTGCCTCTGCTGCATCGTCCCCGCCTTTTATCTCAGTCTCTCCCGTTGTTGTAATGCCCATATATACTATTGAAATTACTCTGCCCCTTGGGTCCCGGCCGACAGCGCCGAAAGTATGCATCTGCTCCAGTTTTACATTCCCCAACCCTGTTTCTTCAGCCAATTCCCTGGCTGCGCCGTCTTCCAGTTCCTCATCAATCCCAACAAATCCACCGGGCAGTGCCCATTTACCTTTGAATGGCTCTTTTTTCCGCCTGATAAGCAGCAGCTTGACCTTATTCTCAAAAAGGCCGAACACCACAGAATCAGCCGTCACCATCGGCCTCGGCCAATCATAAACGTACTTGCCCTTTTTACCCATAGTACAATTGTCCTTCTTGGCTTGTAGCAATTGGTAGCAGTAATATAATAGATCGACCATCAATAATCAATTGCCCGAAATCTTTTTATTGCTTACAATTACCGAGCAATGCCGAATAGTTTCAAGAACATCCTGATAATAAAGCCCAGTTCGCTGGGTGACATAGTCTTGGCCTTGCCGGCCCTGACCGCTTTGCGCAAAAGCTTTCCAGATGCGAATATCAGTTGGCTCATCCGCCCCGACTTCGCACCGTTACTTGAGAATCACCCTCACTTAAACGAAGTTATTCTCTTCGACCGCAAATTTCTCGGCAAAGCTTGGTACCATCCGCGCGCATTCGGCTCTCTTCTTTCCCTCATCTGGCGGCTTCGCCGAAGCAAATTCGACCTTGTAATAGACTTGCAGGGCCTTTTCAGGACCGCTTCTCTGGCCTGGCTCTCCGGCTGCAAAAATCGTTTCGGAATGACAATGACCCGAGAACTCGCACATATTTTTTATACACACAAAATCCCCCAGGACCAGGACTGTATTCATTTGGTTGATTACTACTTAAAGATAATCCAGACTGCTGGTGCCTCCCGGACGCAAGTGGAATTTGTATTGCCCGTTGACCCTGCCGCTGTCGATTCGGTTAACGAGATGTTGAGGGCCCATGGTGTTGATGTTGACAATTATGTAGTCTTTATGCCCGGTTCTGTCCACAGTGACAAGTGGTGGCCCGTCGAGCGGTTTGCTGTTTTGGCCGACAGGATTTCGTCACAGTTTGGTCTGTCCGTAGTCGCCACAGGTACCGCTTCTGAAAAAGACATTGTCAAAAAGCTGCAGAGCTTGGCCGCTGTCCCGGTAGCAGACTTTGCCGGCCAGACTTCTCTCAGGGAGCTGATAGCTTTACTAAGAGCTGCCAAACTCGTGCTTGGCAACGACACTGGTCCGGGCCATATCGCAGCGGCCCTGGATACGCCGACGGTCTTGATATTCGGCCGGTCAAACCCAGTCAGGATTGCCCCATACCGAAAACGCAATTGCGTTGCAGCAATTGAACCGAACGGCAGGGGGGTAAAGCCCAACAGTCCCGACCCCAAATATGATGTCAAAGCCGTAACCATTGACTGCGTTTATCAAACGGTATGCGCGCAAATGAATTCGTGATGCATATATCGTATTGAGTATTTGTCTCTGCGCAATACGCGTCACGCACGATGCACGACCAGGACGCATCGCTCGCACAGGTCAGGATGCTCAGCATCCGCCCCCACGCTTGGCCAATAGTTCCAGCATCGCTGACATTTCTGATAACTGCTCTTCTCTGCTGCAACCGTCGTCTCGCCTGCACCTTTTTGCAATTTTACTTCGCTAACTATGCACAAAGCGGCAAACTGCTCAAGCCCAAACTCGTTCAAAACCCCAGCCAGTTGTTCGTCTCCGCAGTAAACAGCAACGCAGGCCTCCTGATTGCTTCCAATCTTTTGCTCCTGCCTAAGACCTTCCAATACCCGCAAAACCTCATCACGCAGACTCATTATCTTTTCCCACCTCTGCTCTTGAGCCTGCCAGTCTATAGAGTCATCAACTTCCGGCAGGAGAGCAAGATGCACGCTTTCAACGTCTTGCGACTTGAATCGCATCGCCGCCCGCGCCTCTTCCGTCGTGTGTACCAATATAGGTGCCAGCAGCCGGACCAGACTGTCGAGGATTTTATACATCGCCGTCTGGCCGCTTCGCCGCGATAAACTGTCAGCCGCGTCGCAGTACATCCTGTCCTTGAGTACATCCATATATATGCTGCTCATCTCGACAACGCAGAAATTGTAGAGGAGCGTAAAAACCCTGTGCAAAGAAAAGTTCTCGTAAGATTCCACCACGTTCGCAATCAGCTTTTGCAGCTGCTGCATCGCCCACTTATCTATCTCGAACATATTATCGTACGCGACCGCGTTTTCACCGGGGTCAAAATCGTCTATATTGCCCAGCAGGTATCTCAGTGTGTTCCTGATTTTTCTGTAGGCGTCCTGTGTCCGTCCTATCAGCTCATCGTTGCAGCGTATATCTTCCTGATAATTTACGCTCGCCACCCACAGACGAAGAATATCCGAACCGTATTTCGCCACCTCTTTCTGGGCATTAACATAGTTGCCCAGTGACTTCGACTGCTTCATTCCCTTTTCATCAACGGTAAAGCCGTGTGTTAATACGCTCTTAAACGGTTCCTCCCCAATTGCGCCAAGGGCCGGCAGAAGCGACAGTTGAAACCATCCCCGGTGCTGGTCAGAGCCTTCCAGGTATAAATCAACCGGCACAGGCCAGCCGATTTTCTTCGCGGCACTGTACCAGCTGCAGCCGGACTCGAACCATACATCAAAAATGTTTTCTTCCTTCTGTAAATCGTCAAAATCAAAACCTTCCGGCAGTTCAAAATCCTCACCTAAAATCTGGCCAGGTGAATCCGCAAACCAGCTGTCCGAGCCGTGCTTGCCGATGTGCTTGGCCACAGCCAACACAGATTCTTTTGTCAGCAGAGTTTGCCCGTCGGAGTTCACAAACACCGGCAGGGGCAATCCCCAGCTCCTTTGCCTGCTTATACACCAGTCAGGCCGGCATTCCAGCATCCCCTCAATCCGTTTTTGACCCCACGCAGGAATCCACTTTACATTTTTAACGCTTTCCAGCGCCAAATCCCGCAGGCTCTTTCCCACACCGGGCAGCTCTTTGTCAACGCTGATAAACCATTGCTCCGTTGCCCTGAAGATAACCGGCCCCTTGCTGCGCCAGCAATGCGGATAGCTGTGCACAATTTCACCCTCAGCGAAGAGCAGTCCCTTTTGCCGCAAGTCCCCGTTTACGTCGCTATCTACCTCCAAAACGTTTTTCCCACGCAGCCACTCCGGAACCGTGTCATCGTATCGCCCATCGTCCATCACCGGCGAATAAATCGCCAGCCCATATTTCTGCCCTGACAGATAGTCCTCAAGACCATGTCCCGGCGCAATATGCACAAGCCCTGTGCCGTCTTCAGTTGTAACGTAATTGGCCAGAATCACCACAAAAGCATCCTTGTCAGTCGGATTATTCTCTACAAACGGATGTAGATACCGCAGCCCCTCAAGTTCACTGCCCCTCACAGCCTTTTCACTGACGCTGTATTGTCCTTCTTCCAATTTGCCCGCGGCGACCGCCGCACCGAGCCGCTCAGTTACTAAAACTGAGACAAACTTGCTGCCGTCCTTTTCGTAACTTAACGCCTTATAATCCAGGTACGGATGCACTGCCACCGCCAGGTTCGCCGCCAGCGTCCACGGCGTCGTCGTCCATATCATAAAGCAAACCTTCGCACCTTCGACCTGCTCTTGTGTAACCAGACCGAGTTCTACCAATTTGGTGACACTTTCTTTGGCGACTGGAAAATTCACAAAAATACTTGGCGATGAGATGTCCTTATATTCCAGCTCTGCTTCTGCCAGCGCCGTCTCACACTCAATCGACCAATGAATCGGCTTCAACTGTTTATAAACCAGCCCCTTATCAACCAGCTCGGCGAATACTTCCAATATCCCTGCTTCATACTGTGGCCTGAACGTAAGATAGGGATTTTTGAAGTCACCGAATATTCCCAGTTCCTGAAACTGCTCGCTTTGAATTTTGACGTATTTGCTGGCGTACTTCATGCACTCCTTGCGGATATCGAGCTTGCTCTTTTCGCGCATCTTGTACCCGAGTTCTGCCACCACCTTTGATTCAATCGGCAGACCATGGCAGTCCCAGCCCGGCACATAAGGTGCATCGAAGCCCGTCATTGTCTTGTACTTCACGACGAGGTCCTTCAGGACCTTGTTTATAACGTGGCCCATATGGATGTCGCCGTTAGCGTAGGGCGGCCCATCATGCAGCGTATACAGCGCAGCCCCTTTCCGCGCCTCTCTGATTTTGCCATAGATATTTTTCTTCGCCCATTCTTTGCGCAACACCGGCTCACGCTGGACCAGATTTGCCTTCATAGAAAAGCTCGTCTTCGGCAGATTCAGTGTCTCTCGGTAACTTTTGTCCTTCTTATCTGACATCTCAAATCCTCAACAATATCTTGAATCCCGAATGATACGCGTCCCGTATCGCTCTGTCAACCCCACGCCACCCCTTCTCAGCGCTGCGACTGACTTCACCTCACGAATTTGTACATCAAAATAGTGTCCACATACTTGCCTTTCCCAAGTTTGATTTTCCGAATCTCGCGTCCTTCTTCGTCAAAACCCATCTTTTTATAAAGCCCGATGCCCTTTTTATTCGTGGCGAATACGCTCAACGCAAGCTTCTCTATTATCGCATCTTCCTTGGCCCAGGCAAAAACCGCCTCCATCAAAGCCGTCCCCACTCCCATTCGACGATATTCTGCAAGCACACTCATCCCTATTTGACCCACGTGTCGAGTCCTGTGCTTTGCCCCGCACTCAACCTGAATTTGACCGACAATCATTCCATTAACCACGGCAACAAGCAGGACTTTCCCTTTCTGATCCACATATCCTTTGATCCTTTCTGTGGCCTTTTCGACACTCCACTACTCTTTCGCTTCCTCTTCTGTTGTCAGAAAGTACTTGTCGTCTCTGAATACCTCTTGCCCACACCGCAGCAAGGCTTCGCTGTCCTCAACCGCTGCTCCACGCACAACAATCTTTTTGCCGTCTTTGAGCACGAACTCTTTAGCAAATATATTGCTCATTCTCTTCCTTTCAAATCTATCCAATACCGTCGTTTGGCTTGTTCCAATTCATCATTGGAATATTTGTCTTCCAATATCCCGCCGTTCTTTTCTATGACCTTTGCCGAAGCAATATTGTTTTCGTCACAGGTGACCAGCACTTGCTTCAGCCCGAGCTCCCCTGCCTTTTCAAGGGTAAGGGCTAAGATTGCCGTACCGTATCCTTTTTGCCTTTGACTGGGCCGAATGTTAAAACCAATGTGCCCTCCGATGTTTCGCAAATGTTCGGTCAGCTTGTGCCTTAATGAGCTGGTCCCGACAATTACATTGTCACCGCGGGTCAGCCAGAATGTCGACGCAGGCACCCAGCCCTCCGGCAGACTTTTACCTTCTTTCCAGTCCAGCCGGTCTCGCACATACTTCCTGAAATTTCCATCCTCAATCACCAGCTCATGTCCCCATCTGTGATAGTTACCCACCGCCACAAATTCCTGAACCAAAGCCATAAATTCCGCCTCAAGTTCCACACACGGCTCTATTAATCTCAAATTTTCTTTCCTCATTCTCTCTAACTCCGGCAGGTGAACAACAAACTCCAATAAAAAAGGCCTCTCAGAACTTGCCGCCCTGAAAGGCCTTTAACAGTCAAAATATAGCTCTTTCAGGGCGGTGTCAGTCTGTCTCCTATAATTATATTCGTAATATCGGTGACTCCGCCTTTTGCGCGCACAGATGATATGTCCAAAATCAACCGTGTCGTTCTAAACTGATTGTTGTTACCTGTTCTCATCATACTCAACCACAACAAAAATTCAAACCGCATTTCTTCTACCAAAGTAGTCGGCCAATGTCAACCCCCGGTTTAGAAAATCTGTCCATTTTCCACCGCCCCCGGCGGACTGACGCCAACTGCTGACCCACAAAATCTTTGCATTTGGCCATTAAAAAATCTATAGTGTTGTATGATAGATTGTGCCGTTCCAAACATAATCTTCTCGTTTTGAGCAAACTATGAAAGAAAAATGGACCGCTAAGCACACGGAATACCTTTTCCTGTTGCTCATCTTGTGTGCGTCGCTGTTTTTGTTTCTTTCTAATCTCGGCAATCAATATCTCTGGCAGGATGAGGCGCAAACCGCCCTGATAAGTAAAACAATTATCACGAATCACGTTCCCTTGGGATATGATGGCACGAACTATTTCTCTCAGGATTTGGGAGCAGAATACGGCCGGAATTACATCTGGAAGTGGCATCCGTGGTTCCAGTTTTATCTGTTGGCGCCGTTTTTTAAATTCTTCGGAGTTAGTACCTTCATTGCGCGTTTACCTTTCGCCCTGTTCGGTATAGCCACTGTATTCTTGACCTATTATTTATGCAGAGACCTTTGGAATGATAAGCGGACGGCGGCATTGGCCGCTGTTCTGCTTCTGTTGTCGGTGCCGTTTCTGCTTCTATCAAGGCAGTGTCGATACTTCGCGCCGGCGGCATTTTTTTCACTCTTAGGGTTGTACGGGTACTTAGGTATCATTGCCGGCAAAAAGGGCTCTACCGCGCTCTTGCTGCTCTCCGCCGCTTTGTTATTTCATACACAATTTATTTTTTGCGCTACCCTGTTGGCCTCTATTTTACTTCACGCGGTCCTCTTTCACAGAAACAAGATTCTAAGGCTGTTGGTATTGTCTCTTATCATAATCCTGATTAGCCTGCCCTGGCGTATTTGGGTTTATAATGTGGACTATGCCAAAGTTCATCCTCACATTTTTACATTTAAGGCGTTTATGTATGTTCTTCGTTTCTACCTTTGGAATATTGCGAAAAGCCTCTTTTCCCCTCTGTTGCTGTTAGTACCCGCAGTAGCCCTGCTATTTGCAGGCCGGGCCGGGGCCGGAAAGCTCTTTTCAAAACTTACTCTACTTTGGAAAAATCTGCTGCTATTGGTATTTTTCATTATCGTTAATTTACTCGCATTATCTTTGGTGAGCTATGGAGCTTTCTTCCGAAATCTGGTTATACTGATACCTGTATTTGCATTGATTACCGCCTTTCTCTTGATGTTTGCCGTAGATGCCAACAGGATACTGGGGCTTGTCATAACGCTCTTGTTGGTTGGGACCAGCCCAATTTGTGATCATCTATACGAGATAACTCATGATTATGACGGCCCGATTGAGGGCATTGTAAACTACTTAAGCGAAAATGCTGATAAAGACGATATAGTTGCAATTACTTACGGCGATATGCCTCTCAAGTTTTATACACAATTGAGAATCGTTGGAGGACTTACCGGGGAGGACCTCTCGCTCGCCAGGCAGGCAAAATGGGTTATCCTGCGAAAATATGTTATAAGCAAAAAAGATGCCGGCGTTAAAAAATACCTGCTGCACAACCTTTCGCGCCAAAATTACAAAAGGATTATAATTGACTATCCTGACATTCCTTTTGAAAACAGGGAGGACCTCATCCTGCCGCACCATTTCCGAACTGTTACAGACGAAGACAGGGTTGTCATTTTCCGAAAAATCAAATAGTATTTTTTGGGATATTTTTTTGGTCCACAGGAAGTTGAGCGTTTACTCTAATGGCGTCCAATAAACTTAAGCAGGGACAACACGGCGGGGTGACGGGCAGCCAGACTCCTCTCACCGCCAAAGCCCAGCCTCCGCATCACCATTGGGTCTGGGTCGCGCTTCTGGCAGTCATATTGTTTACGGGGGCGATTCGCCTCCGACTTCTGGCGGTTCCGCTGGAGCGGGATGAAGGCGAATATGCTTACGCCGGCCAGCTCATATTGCAGGGTGTCCCGCCCTATGCCCAAGTCTACAATATGAAGATGCCCGGCATATATGCTGCTTACGCCTTGATACTGGCTGTTTTCGGCCAGACCCACACCGGCGTCCACCTCGGCCTGCTTGTTATCAACACCGCCACCATTTTGTTGCTGTTTTTACTGGCAAGGGAATTGTTCGACCCGCTTATCGGCGTCGTCGCTGCCGCAGCTTTTGCGCTGCTTTCAGCAGGGCTGTCAGTTCAGGGTGTTTTTGCCAATGCCGAACATTTTGTCATCTTTTTTGCCCTCGCCGGCATCTTGTTGTTGCTCCGTGCTCTCGACCAAAAACCGTCCTTGTTACTGCTGGTCAGTGCGGTATTGCTTGGCCTGGCCTTTATTATGAAACAGCACGGCGCCGCTTTCGCAGTCTTTGCAGCATTGTACCTGTTGGCTCGTGAGCTTCGCCGTCGTCCTTTCAACTCGAAGACTTTTGTGGCTAAAGCATTTTTGTTTCTGGTTGGTGTGGTGCTGCCGTTTGCTGTAACCTGCCTGCTTCTCTGGCGCGCCGGTGTGTTCGAAAAATTCTGGTTCTGGACGTTTGATTATGCCCGCAAGTACGTCTCCGCCGTTCCGCTTCGATTGGGCTTGCGCGCCCTGCAGAAACGCATGACCCGCATCCTTGCCTCTGCCATCCTAATCTGGATTCTGGCGGGGGTCGGAGTCGTCGGCTTGCTGTGGAACAGGCAAACCCGCCGGCATGCTCTCTTCGTACTGGGGTTTCTGATTTTCTCCATTCTCGCAACATCCCTCGGTTTGTATTTTCGCCCCCACTATTTTATCCTTTCGCTGCCCGCAGTTGCTCTGCTTGTCGGCATCGGTGCTGCTTCTATCCGAGACCTTTTCGCAAGAATCCCGGTGGCCTTTGTGGCAAGGGTCATACCAATCCTTTTAGCTCTAATTGTCCTATTTGACGCAGTCTACAGGCAGCGAAATTTCTTTTTTGTGATGGGCCCTACTGCGGTGTCGCGAAAAACCTACGGCACTAATCCGTTTCCTGAATGTTTGGAAATTGCACGATTCATTAAGAAAAATTCAACAAAGGACGAACGTATCGCCGTTATCGGTTCTGAGCCGCAAATCTACTTTTACTCAAACAGACGTTCTGCCACGGGCTATATCTACACTTATGCGTTGATGGAAAGCCACAATTACGCCCTGAAGATGCAGAAGGAAATGATAAAAGAAATAGAAACGGCCCGTCCTAAATTCTTGGTTTTTGTCAATGTCCCTACCTCTTGGCTGGTACGATCCCGGTCGGAAACATTGATTTTTGAATGGTTTGATGAGTATCAGCAGAAATACTACAGGAAAGTTGGCGTTATCGACATTGTTTCTCGCAACCAGACTATTTATCTTTGGGATGGCAGCGCCGTTGCATACAAACGTCGGTCGAGATATTGGCTCCTGGTTTTCCAGCGAAAGAGTTAATCAACAACTGCTTTAATACCGAATATAATATAGCTATGTTTAAAAATAAAAAAGTCATTGTGGTAATGCCGGCCTATAACGCAGCGCAGACGCTTCGCAATACCCACGACGAGGTTATGGCCCAGGACGTTGTGGACCTCGTCATTATCGTTGACGACGCAAGCAACGATGAAACCACCGCCGTCGCTGCAACTCTGCCCAACACAGTTGTCCACACCCATCCCAGCAATCTCGGCTACGGCGCCAATCAGAAAACCTGTTACTCGCTCGCACTAAAGCACGACGCCGACATCATTATTATGGTCCATCCCGATTATCAATACACACCCAAGTTGATACCTGCGATGGCCTCTATGATTGGAAATGACCTTTATCCCTGTATACTCGGCTCAAGAATCCTCGGAGGATACGCCCTGAAAGGAAAAATGCCGATTTGGAAATACGTTGCAAACCGCTTTCTTACTTTTGTAGAAAATCTTCTCACTGGTGCAAAGCTCTCCGAATACCATACCGGCTACAGGGCTTTTTCCCGCAAGCTTTTGGAACAATTGCCGCTCGAAGCAAATTCTGATGATTTCGTATTTGATAATCAGATGCTGGCCCAGATATTGTGGTTCGGTCACACAATAGCAGAGGTGAGTTGTCCGACCAGGTATTTCTCACAAGCCTCCTCAATAAATTTTTGGCGCAGTATCAAGTACGGCTTTGGTTGTCTCTGGACCGCTTTGAAATTCCGACTGGCCAAATGGAATCTCATCAAATCAAAGTTGTTCCCCCAGGCCACCAAACATGCTGTTTCGCATTTGGATGGCTCCATTGATTAAATGCGCAAAATATCGAATAGACATTTCGCATTTTTGATTTGTCTCTTATTGGCCTTGACCACAGTTGCTGTTTACTGGCAGGTGCACCATAATGAGTTCATCCGCTTTGATGATCACTTATACATCGTCGATAACCAGCACGTAAAGAGCGGCTTGACCTGGCAAGGCCTTGCTTGGGCGTTCACTTCTACCCACGCCTACAATTGGCACCCCCTGACCTGGATATCACATATGTTGGACAGTGAATTTCACGGGTCAGCCCCGGGCGGGCACCATTTTACTAACGTCATATTTCACGCAGCCAATGCCATACTATTGTTTCTGGTCATCAGGCGTTTGACCGGGGCTCTCTGGCCCAGCGCTTTTGTCGCTGCTGTATTTGCCCTCCATCCGCTCCATGTAGAGTCCGTCGCCTGGGCCTCCGAGCGCAAGGACGTTCTAAGTACCTTTTTCTGGTTCCTTACTACTTGGGCTTACGCACGTTATGTGGCCCGACCGGTTCTTGTGAGATATCTGCTGATTATACTGTTTTTCGCATTGGGATTATTGGCAAAGCAGATGCTGGTTACACTGCCATTTGTCCTGTTGCTTTTGGACTACTGGCCCCTGAAGCGTTTCACGCTCAAAGCCGGAAGTTTGTCCGGCTCACCACCAGCCGCCGCCTCTGTCTCCATTCAGCGATGTATTTTGGAAAAGCTGCCTCTTTTCGTTTTATCTGTGGTTGCCAGCGTGGTGGTTTTTCTCGCTCAGGAGGGAACAGTGGTTATGAAATCTCTTATAGAGCACCCACTTTCTTCCCGGCTTGCAAATGCGCTCGCAGCCTATGTAACATATATTGGAAAGATGTTTTGGCCCGCTCACCTCGCAATCTTTTACCCACACCTTGGTGGCAAATTGCTCGCCTGGCAGGTCACAGCGGCAGTCCTGTTGCTCACGGCCATAACCGCGTTGGTGATATGGAAGTGCTGGCGCTATCCCTATCTTGCTGTCGGATGGTTTTGGTACCTCGGTACTCTTGTACCTGTTATCGGCCTCGTCCAGGTCGGAAATCAGGCTCTCGCGGATAGGTATACCTATATCCCCCTTACGGGCCTCTTTATAATTGTTGCTTGGGGTATACCTGACCTGCTCGCCCGCCTGCGTTATCGCAAACTCATCTTTTCTTTATCTGCCGCGCTATTGCTTTCAATTCTTGCTGTTCTCACCCGTGGCCAAGTCACTCATTGGCGAAATGATGCCACCGTGCTCAAGCATGCGACACAGGCAGTGCGAAACAACTGGTGGGCGCAACACGCATTCGCACGCATCCTTCACGGTGAGGGCAATCTTGACCAAGCCATCGACTACTATATAAAGAGCCTCCAGAGTGAACCCAGGAATTCATTTGCCCTGAACAATTTGGGTCTTGCACTTGTTGAAAAGCGCGAATTTGATAAAGCGGTTGTCTGTTTTACCAAGGCCCTGAAGCTCAGGCCCGACCGTTTCGAGGTCCATATGCATCTCGGCGCTGCCCTTGCCGAAAAGGGAGAGCCTAACAAAGCCATCGCCCAATTAAAACAGGCCCTGCAAATCAATCCGGATGCTTACAGAGTCCACCATAACCTCGGCGTCCTATTTACCGAGCAAAACAACTTCGAACAAGCCGCCGTCCACTTCAAAGAGGTACTGCGAATCGACCCGAACCATCTGGATGCCCGCATCAACCTTGGCCTCCTGTCCGTCGCCCAGCACGGGTTCGAAGAAGCCATCAGGCACTACACAGAGGCGCTGCGAATCAAACCTGATGCTCCGGATGTACGCACGCACCTCGCAGAGGCCTACAACAGTCTCGGAATCGAATTTGGCCGACAGCGAAAATTGCCGGAGGCCATCGAACATTTTACCCGAGCCGTCGAAGTCAGACCCGACTTTGCCGGTGCCTACAACAACCTTGGATATGCCCTGTTTTTGCAAGGCCGGCTCGAGCAGGCCCTCACTCATTATTTAAGCGCACTGCGGATTGACCCCAATTTTGTTGATGCACGCTACAATATGGCCGTCATCTTAACTAAGCAGCGCAAAACTGATGAAGCGATGAAGCAGTACCGTAAAGTCCTCCATATCAACCCAAATCATACGAAGGCCCGTAATGCACTCACCGCTCTGCTTGAGAAAAAACACACAGAGTGACCTCGCCGAACATGCAGGTAAATTTCGGCTGATAACCGGTTGCTCTCAAGTGAAAGCTTTAGGCTACAGCGGATTTCGCAACGCCCTGCGATCGTACAACCCAGCCCAGCCTTGCATCGAGTATCTGACAAAAGTATACTCCGAAGTAAATGGATAAAACATCGGACAAATATTGGGCTCTCTGCATTTATTTGACTTTGGCCTTGGCCATCCTCGCGGTTTTTGCGCAAGTCCGCACATACGACTTCGTCAATTACGATGACCCAATCTATGTTTACAAAAACCAGAACATTCAGTCTGGCATCACTTTGGATAGCATCAAGTGGGCCTTTACAACAGGTCACGCTGGTAATTGGCATCCTTTAACGTGGCTTTCACATATGCTTGACTGGCAGTTGTTTGGTGATAATGCTGGCTGGCACCATCTGACAAATTTGTTCTTACACATAGCAAATACTCTGCTGCTTTTTGCCGTTCTTAAGAGAATGACGCACGCACTTTGGCGAAGCGCTTTTGTTGCAGCTTTATTTGCCCTTCACCCCCTTCACGTCGAGTCCGTAGCGTGGGTTGCAGAGCGCAAGGACGTTCTAAGTACCTTGTTTTGGATGCTGACGATAGCTGCATATCTGCGATATCTCGAACGTCCAGGGACCGGTCGGTATCTGTTGACTCTTCTAATCTTTGCGCTTGGTCTTATGGCTAAGCCCATGCTCGTGACTTTACCGTTTGTACTACTGCTGTTGGATTACTGGCCTTTGGACCGTGTCCAACTTGCAGCGCAGACCGCCGGAAAAACCAAGTCTTCAACCAGACTGCCCGCAGCGCAATTGATTGCCGAAAAAATCCCGCTGCTTGTTATTATTTTGGCTTCGAGCATAATTACTTTTATTGTCCAGCAAAAAGGTGGCGCAATGCGCCAGGGCGAGAATTTTAGTTTTACTGTCCGCGCAGCTAACGCTTCTATTTCTTATTTGACCTATATCACTAAGATGGTTTGGCCAACCCGCTTGGCGATGTTTTATCCGCATCCCGGAGACAGTGTATCATTCTCTTATGCCGTATTTTCCGCTGTAGTGCTGGTGGCCATAACCATTGGCGTACTTCGATATGCCCGCCCCGTTGGAGACCGTTGCGAAATGCACGCTAAGGGGCGGACATTGGTTGTCTCTAACGGGGCCCGAAGCCGTCGATACCTGCCTGTCGGTTGGTTTTGGTACATGGGAACTCTCTTGCCCGTGATTGGGCTGGTTCAGGTGGGCACCCAGGCTATGTCCGACCGTTACAGCTATGTGCCTTTAATCGGTTTATTTATTATCATCGCTTGGGGCCTGCCGGAGTTGTTGGCAAAATGGCAGTATAGAAAGCATGTGCTTGCTGCATCTGTCCTGATAGTTTTGCTTGTTTTTGCTATATGCGCTCATTTCCAACAACGTTATTGGAAAAACAGCATAACCCTTTGTGAGCATGCCTTGGCCGTAACCAAAAATAATTATAAAGCACATTTTTGTATGACAGAGTTGCTGCGTGAGCGGGGCAGGGTCAAAGAGGCAATTTGGCATAATTCCGAAGCCGTACGAATCAAACCCAACTACCTCGAGGCCCTCAACGGTTTGGGCCTGTCTTACTGCGACGACGGCAAATTAGATGAAGCTATTATCTGGTATAGGAAAGCGCTTGAGATAAATCCGAAACTTGCAGCCGCGCACGTTAATCTTGGTGTCGCACTCGTCAAGAAAGGTAATTTCGAAAGAGCCGTCTGGCACTATGAACAGGCACTGCGAACCCTCGATTTGCTTGTAGTACGCCGCAACTTGGCGCGTGCGCTGTTTGAACTTGGCAAGTTCTCGGACGCTGCCAGAGAGTACCGTAAGATTCTTCGCATCCTGCCAAATGACCCAAAAATCCACAACAGAATTGGTGTTGCACTTTTCAAGGACGGCAAAATCGACGAGGGCATCGCACATATCATGGAGGCCCTGCGATTTAAGCCCGATTTTCCCGAGGCAAGAGACAATCTCAGGATTATGCTGGCTGAAAGGGAAAAGTTAAAAAGGAAAACAACGCCGAATCCAAACAGCACACAAAAATAGATAAGGTCAAAGGCGCTCAAAATGCAGTAGCGATAAGTGAATAAGTTTTTTGCTGTTACGCGCCTGTGCTCTTATGATATAACGAGGCGATGGCAAAGAAACTCTACATAATTGATGGCCACGCACACATCTACGCTGCCTTCTATGCACGGATGCACCCGCTGACCAGCCCGACCGGCGAGCCAACCAATGCAACCTACATCTTCACAATGGCTCTTTTAGGCCTTATCCAGCGCCAAAATCCCGATATGCTCGTCGTCGCAATGGACAGCAAAACTAAAACCTTCAGGAGTAAAATCTACACCGAATACAAAGCCAACCGACCACCAATGCCCGACGATATGCCTCAACAAATAAACCGAATTGAGCAGATTCTCAAAGCGATGAACATCCCCGTATTGCGATTGGACGGTTTCGAAGCCGACGACATTATAGGAACACTCGCCAAAAAAGCCTCAAAAAAAGATGTCGACACCTACATCTGCGCAAAAGACAAAGATATGTATCAGCTTGTCGATGAGCATACTTACATTTTCGATATCAAAAAGGGTGAAGTTCTTGATGATGATGCACTGTTTGAAAAATATAAAATTCATCCTAAAGATTTTATCGATGTTTTGGCCTTACAGGGTGATTCTTCAGACAATGTCCCAGGCGTACCGCTAATCGGAGAAATGAACGCTGTTAAGATGATTCAACAATACGGTTCTCTTGATAAACTATATAAACACGCTGACGAAATAAAAGGCAAACGCGGCGACAATCTCCGCAAATTTAAAGAACAAGCCTATCTTAGCAAAGAGCTTGTCACTATAAACTGCAATGCGCCTCTGAAAATAAATTATGACAGCCTCAAACTCACCGAACCGGACAAGTCAAAACTTTCCGAAATTTTCACAGAGCTTGGCTTCTCTCGGCTGCTCACACAATTGGGCCTGGAAAGCCCGGCGGACAGTAAACCAGCGCCCACGATTGAATCTGTCCCGGAACAGCAGTTTGGAAAGCTCGATTCAACAAAAACAGTCACTCATGATTATCTGCTCATCGACACACCGGAAAAATTCAATGATTTTTTGACCAGCCTCAAAAAGCAAAAACTATTTGCCTTTGACACTGAAACCACTTCCATTTTCCCTTGCCGCGCAGACCTCGTCGGCATGAGTTTTTCCTGGCTGCCCCACCACGCCTTCTATCTCCCTGTAAAAGCCCCTTTGGGTTCAAAGCATCTTGTTCTAACCAAGGTACGCCCGAAACTCGCACCAATACTTGCAGACGAAAGCGTAAAAAAAATCGGCCAGAACATAAAATACGATATGCTTGTGCTGCAAAACGCTCAGATGCCCATACGAGGTGTTTACTTCGATACGATGGTCGCCTCGTATTGTCTCGACCCCCAGCGCAGCAGTCACTCATTAGATGCAATGGCCCTGGACTTCTTGAATTACGAATGCATCCCAATCTCTGCCCTTATCGGCAAAGGCAAAAACCAGCTCACCTTCGATATGGTCGATACTGCCCCTGCCTGCGAGTATGCTGCCGAGGACGCCGACATAACTTTCCGGCTTTACAATTATCTAAAAGACCGTCTCGAAAAAAAGCCGTCACTCAAAAATTTGTTCGAAGATGTCGAAATGCCCCTCGTCTCCGTACTGGCAGCTATGGAATACAATGGCGTCTCGCTCGACACCGCTCTATTAAGAAAAATGTCTGCAGAACTTACTGAAACATTGGAGCAACTGGCCGACAAAATCTACGAACACGCCGGCTCGGTCTTTAATATCGATTCTCCGAAGCAGCTTGCCGAGGTTCTTTTTGACAGACTCAACCTCAAATCGCTTCGCATCGGCAGGGCCGGCCGCCTATCTAAGACAGCGGCAAATCGCCGAAGCACCGACGCAGCCGTACTCGAGCAGCTCGCCGACCAGCACCCCATCATTGACCTCATCCTTCAATACCGCCAGCTAAGCAAACTCAAGAATACTTATACCGACAAACTCGGCTCAATTATAAATCCACGAACACACCGGGTACACGCCTCCTTCAACCAGACTATCACTGCTACTGGCCGATTAAGCTCCAGTGCTCCCAACTTACAGAATATCCCAATCCGTACCGAGCTCGGCAGAAAAATCCGCGCTGCTTTTGTCCCGAAGAACAAAACAGATTGCATCCTCAGCGCCGATTACTCCCAAATCGAATTGCGTCTGCTGGCACATTTCTCAAAAGATAAAACCCTGATGGCTGCCTTCGCCGCCGACCAGGACATCCACGCCTTTGTTGCCTCACAGATTTATAATGTCCCAATACAAGAGGTGACCGGCGAAATGCGCTCGAGTTGCAAAGCCGTTAATTTTGGTATCATTTATGGCCAGGGACCGTTTGGACTTTCACGCTCGATTGGAATAAGCCAGGCCGAGGCAAAAAAATTCATCGACGATTATTTTGCCCGCTACCGTTCAATCCGTAGCTTCTTAGACTCCTGCATCGACGCAGCAAAACGCACCGGTTATGCCGAAACTATTTTGCATCGCCGCCGTAAAATCCAAAACTTAAGCAACAAAAATGCCAACAAGCGTGCGCAGGCCGAACGCCTCGCCGTAAACACCGTTGTTCAAGGCTCGGCCGCCGATCTGATAAAGGTCGCTATGCTCAACATCCAGCGAAAAATCGAAGCCGAGAACCTCCCCGTAAAATTAATTCTACAGGTCCACGATGAGCTTGTTTTCGAATTGCCCGCCAAACAAGCCTACAAGCACGCAGAATGGATTGCTCAGGAAATGACCACCGCTATCAAGCTCGATGTCCCCCTCAAAGTCGACATAACCCACGGCCCAACCTGGCTCAGCG
>CAZOUM010000047.1:0-15395 GCA_964582985.1 uncultured Pirellulales bacterium
ATCGAGTATCGAGCATCGAGTATCGAGCATCGAGTATCGAGTATCGAGTATCGAGCATCGAGTATCGAGACTTAAGACCCTACCCCCCAGCCTCAGCCTTTGAGCGAGCCAATTGGTCCACTGCAACCGCCGCGATTATAATTGCCCCAATTACTATTAGCTGAACATTCGTTGATATATCCAGCATCGTACATCCGTTTCGCAGGAAGCTTATCAACAGCGTCCCGATTATGGTACCGGTTATAGTGCCCCTGCCGCCGGCCAAACTTGCACCGCCTATCACGACCGCTGCGATAATATCCAGTTCAAGGCCGATGCCTGCTGTCGGCTGAGCTGAGACGGCACGACTCGTTGTAATCATCGCCGCTATCCCAACCACTAAACCCGTCAGACCATAAATGCGTATCAGATTAAGGTCCACATTCACACCTGCGTGAAAGGCCGCCTCACGATTCGAGCCGACGGCATATGTGTACCGCCCTAACCGTGTATACTTCAAAACAAAGCTCGCAACGGCAACAATAACGGCAAAAATCAGTACAGAAACAGGAATCCCCAGCACAATACCTTCATTGAGATATTTGTAGCTCGGAACATTGTACGACTGCCCTTCATTCATTACGTACGATATTCCACGAAACGCACTCATAGTACCTAATGTTACAATAAACGGCTGAAGCTTAAGTTTCGTAATAAGCACCCCATTCAACAAACCGCAAACAATACCAGTAATAACACCCACAACTGTGCCGATAACAAGAGCGGCCCCTTGCGGGTCTGGCCCACCCACAGCAATCATCGTATACGCCCCCACCATACCGGCCAGCGCCATCATCGACCCTACTGAAAGGTCTATTCCCGCGGAAATGATGACCGCTGTCATGCCCACTGCGATGATGCCATTGACACTCGAGCGGCGCAGCACGTTCATAAAATTTTCCATCGTCAGGAACGTATCTGGTTTCAATACCGACAGAATACAGATTATCAGGGTCAAACTGCCAAAAGGGAGCAGCTCCCTCATCAATTTGTTCATTTAGTTTTCCTCCACCGCCGCCAAGTGCATAATCTCTTCCTGGGTGGTCTCTTTGGTCGTTAGATTTCCCACAAGTCGCCCCCGACGCATCACTAAAATCCGGTCCGCTATCCCTAACAGCTCAGGCAGCTCCGATGATATAAACAGTATCGCCTTACCCTCTTCAGCAAGTTGGTTAAGAAGTGTGTACACTTCTTTTTTCGCTCCGACATCGATTCCTCTTGTCGGCTCGTCAAAAATCAAAAGCTTCGACTCGGCCAGCAGCCACCGGGCGATTAAGAGTTTTTGCTGATTGCCGCCGGACAAAGACTCAACCGGGGCCTCGGGCCCCAGCCATTTGATCGAAATTCGCGAACCAACATCCTCCACGATTTTGTTTTCCTTCGCAGGCCTAATTACGTTCTTCATCCCTATCGCAACAAGGTTTGGCAGCGTAACATTCCAGCTGCACGGAAGTTCCAGACACAATCCGGTCCTCTTGCGGTCTTCCGTTAGGAAAGCAACCCCGTAAGATATCGCGTCAGCGGGAGAATTGATTGACAACTCTTCGTCATCGAGCACGATTGAGCCGGACGTTTTCTTATCAACGCCGAAGATAGCTCGTGCAATCTCTGTCCGGCCGGCTCCGACAAGGCCAGCCATCCCTACAATCTCCCCGGCGCAAACATCAAAAGAGACGTCGCTTATTCCCCTATCTGATGAAAGATTATCAACCCTTACCCGGACATCACCGATATTGACATCGCGCGCAGGAAAAAATTCTTTTAGTTCGCGGCCAACCATATAACGGACAATTTGGGAAATATCGAGTTTCGTAACTGATTCACAATGAACCACCTTGCCGTCCCGCAAGACTGTTATCTCGTCAGCTAAGCCGACTATTTCCTCCAGACGATGCGAGATGTAAACTATTGAAATACCTCTTTGTCGCAACCGTCTAACTATTTCAAAGAGTCTCTCGACTTCGGTTTCCGACAGCGACGATGTGGGTTCGTCCATAACGATAATCGAAGCCTTGCGCGCAAGGGCTTTTATAATCTCGACTATCTGGCAATCCCCCACGGACAGCTCCGAAACAACGGCAGTCGGGGCAATATCAAAATTGAAACTTTTCGCCAACTCAGCCGTTTTTGCCACTATTGCCTTGCGGTCAATGGTGAATGGCAGATACCCCCTTGGTTCGTTACCGAGGAGGACATTCTCAGCTACGGTCAAATCCTCAGCCAGGTCCAAATCCTGATAAATCATCGATACGCCCACCGCCAGTGCCTGCTCCGGCTTGTCGAATGCGTAACGCTGCCCGTGGATTTCAATTGTTCCGCTGTCCGGTCGGTAAACCCCCGCCAAAATTTTCACAAGTGTCGACTTGCCCGCACCGTTTTCACCCACAAGGGCGTGAACCGTCCCCCCACGCACAGTAAGACCAACATCCAAAAGTGCCTGAACCGGACCAAACCGTTTCGATACGCCCCTCATCCGCAAAGCGGCATCGCTGCCGCGGGATGTATCTTCTTGATTCACTACTGTCATTGCAGGTCAAGCAAAGCCTTAATTTCAGGTTCATCCAAACGCTCTTTTGTCACCAGCCAAACGCCCGTATCGATGAGTTTCGGGACTTCTTTGCCCTCAAGTTTGTCGAGCACAGCCTTTACACCTTCGTAGCCCATCTTGTAGGGATTCTGCACCACAAGTGAATCTATTATCCCCGTCTTAAGCCCGTCGACGAGCGCATCTTCGGCATCGAAACCAACCATCTTTATCTTCCCTGCGAGCTTCCGGCCTGCCAGTGCCTGCTTCGCTCCGACCGAAGTGGACGCATTGCAGGCATAAAGGCCATCAAGTTTGGGGTGTTTCGACAGCAGGTCCTTCGTGAGGTTTATCGCTGCATCAACGGTATCTCCGGCATATTCGGCATCCACAATTTCGATTCCAGGAAACTCTTTCTCTATCGTCTCGATAAAACCATTCTCACGATTTGTCGTCGAGTCATGATTCTGCACGTACTTGATAACAATGACCCTGCCTTTGCCGCCCAGAATCTCGCCCATCCGCCTGGCAGCTATCACGCCCCCTTGATAATTATCCGTCGCAGCAAAGCAAACATACTTATCAGTGTTGATGCCCGAATCGATAATCGCGCAGGGTATATTCCTCGCAAATATTTTTTCCACCGACGGCACCAATGCGTTTTCGTCGTTCGGCGCAAGAACGATACCTACTACTTTTCTGACGAGAAAGTCCTCAATAATTTGTATCTGCCTTTCCCTGTCAGTCTCACGTTCCGGACCGCTCCACAAGATTTTTACCCCCGCCTCCTCACCGGCCTTCAACGCCCCCGCACGGACTGACTGCCAGAAAATATGCGTTGTTGCTTTGGGAATCACCGCAATACAACGCTCAGCTTTGCTCTTTCCCTTCCGTACAAAACCTATCACGATAAAAACAGCCGCTATGGCGACGAACACAATTACCACTAAACTCTTTCTCATAATTCATACTCCTTACTTTGTACACATCTCCAGCGGAGTTTATAGTATCTTACCTCACCTTTCAAGTAGATTCGCCCGCGATTTGCGACGTCCCTTGGATACCGCAAATCCCCTGCTTTCATCAATTGACACAACTTCTACCAGCAACTACAATTAGCCTTCGGAGACAGATATATGCAGATATTATTAACAAATGATGATGGCATTTTCGCACCCGGCCTGGCGGCAATATACAAACAGCTTGTCAATATCGGCGACGTAACCATAGTTGCGCCGGCCGACAGCCGGTCCGGCACCGGCCACAGCATAACATTCTCCCAGCCTTTAGTGTGCAACAAAGTTGATATCAACGGCCAATTCACCGGCTTCAGTGTGCAGGGCTCACCCGCCGATTGCGTCAAACTCGCAGTGATGCAACTTCACGAGGGACCGATAGACCTGGTCGTTGCCGGTATAAATAATGGGGCAAACGTGGGAATAAACGTTTACTACTCCGGAACCGTGGCCGCCGCAATGGAAGCAGCATTCCTAAGAATCCCGTCAGTTGCGATGAGCCTTGCCGCCGAGGACAAAATGAATTTCGAAAAGGCCGCAGAGTATTGCGCAAAAATCCTAAGAAAACTTATGCCCCTTAAAAGCGGCGAGGTCATAAACATCAATATACCCCATTTATCAAAAGGTGAGCCGAAAGGTGTGAAAGTTGTGCCTCAAGCAATTGAAGGCCTTGACGAACATTTCATCTGCGAAGAAAACTGGCAAGGCCGAACTGTTTTCCAATTAGCCGGCGGTCAACACCGTGACGAAGAGAGTCCCGCCGACGCAACCTCTCTGGCGGAAGGTTATATAACCATAACGGCACTGGCGCATGATATGACCGACCACGACAGAACGCGCCGGCTTCAACAAGTAAAATGGCGTGACAATTTTTGACTTTGGAGTTCACAGTCACCAACAAACAAAAGACAAGAAATGTTTGGCGTTTTTGAACAACCCTGGACTCTGCTGACCGTAGCTATCGCAACTCTACTGGTCTTGCTAATGGTCCGCAGGATTCTCCCGGAAAAACGACATTGGTGGCAGTTGGCGCTGCCTGCCTTTCTCGCTGTTGCTGCTTTCGGACTGGATGCGCTCGTTAAAACTGACCGGGAGAAAATCGACACAATAATCAATATGGGCGTAAAAGCCGTCGAACAAGAAAATCCGGATGCAATCGAAGCAATTATCTCCGACAATTACAGCGACTCATATCACAAAACAAAAACAGCCTTAATACGTCACTGCAGGAGAAAACTGTCGGAGCCGTTAGTCAAAAAAAACATAAAAAGGATTGTGGAAATAGTCGTATCACCGTCAAAGACAACTGCAGAAGCAACTTTTACCGTGCGGATAGTATTTGATAAGCGAAGTTACGTCTACCGAAACTACAAACGAACTATGCTGGTAAGAGTAAAAGCAAATCTGCAAAAAGAGCAAGACAAATGGCTCATAAAACAGGCCGAGCTGCTCGAACTCAACAGGCAGCCGTTCGATTGGCGACACGTCAGATAATTGTAAAATCTCGGAAAATCTGATTTTTCGCGCACATTTTCGACTGGAAATGACACTATATTACGAAAGCTGATATCAGCAAAGTCTTACCAATCGGCAGGCGCAAAGTGATTGATAAATCAGAAGAATGCCTGGTTGAAGCTGCACAAAATGGCCATTTGGACAGCTTCGCTGCTCTCTACGAGCGATACTACTACTCAATGGTTGCATTAGCATACTCGGTGCTTGCGGACCGCCATTTGTCCGAGGACGCCGCCCAGCAGACTTTTGCAATCGCCTGCCGCGACCTGCCCCCGCCTTAATATCAAAAGCAACTCAGAAACGCCCAATACGAGAACTAATTTGCTCGACCGGCTCAGGGTTGTCTGGTATACTCTCCGGCCGATTGTGAAATCAGAATTCCGGCAAATACTCAACTGTCTCAAGAGCAAAGAAGATGGATTACCGAAGAATTGTCCCCTGTCTGGATACAAAAGACGGCCGATTGGTCAAAGGCATTAATTTTGTAAATCTAAAAGACGTAGGCGACCCCGCGGAAAACGCCGCCGCTTACTGTGACGCCGGAGCGGACGAGCTTGTCTTTCTGGATATTACCGCCACCATCGAAGGCAGAAAAACATTTCTCGATGCCGTAAAAAGAACGGTCGAGGCAATGTCGCCGGACGTGCCGCTGACCGTCGGCGGCGGAATCGCAAGCTGTCAGGCAATCCAAGACCTGCTCGATATGGGCGTATCAAAAGTATCAATGAACACCGCCGCCGTTCGCAATCCCGATTTAGTTAAAGAGGCAGCCAACAAATTCGACAGCGAGAAAATCACCATCGCAATAGACACCCGCACTAATTCCGAATTGCCGTCCGGCTTCGAAGTAATGGTCAAAGGCGGCACAGAGGGCACAGGTATTGATGCGGTCGAGTGGGCAAAAAAGGTTGAAGATTTGGGGGCCGGGGCAATCCTGCCCACAAGCATGGACGCCGATGGCACGCAGGCCGGGTACGATATCCCGATGACCAGGGCGATAGCCGATGCGGTCAGTCTTCCTGTAATCGCATCCGGCGGAGCTGGAACGCTCGAACACCTATACGAGGCCATTGTCGAAGGCCGCGCAGACGCCGTCCTTGTGGCCTCAATAGCACATTTTGGGACATACTCCATAAAGCAGATGAAAGAGTACTTGGCCGAACGTGGAATACCAGTAAACCTGTGAAATTCACCATCTAATTTAGCGAGTATCTGGCCGACCCATCGAAATCAACTTCCTGCTCCTTTACTATGTTCACTGCTCAAAGCAAGCACGCGTCCACAAGCAATCATAGCTGCTACGCAGGGATAGTGCATGACTCAAAAATCGGCGTTCAGCCAGCCCAAAGAAATTCTCTCAGTAACGCATTACTTGTTCAAAATATTACTCTCATCTCGCTTGGCACCGTGGGTTGTGTCGTACAAGTCACATACAAATTCCCAAGCTTCGTCCAGCGGCAGAGCTTTGGCAGCGCCGCGAATGCCGGATACAACACTCCTCTTCTGGTCGATCAAGTATATGCCGCCGTGTTCGACGGCGATGTTATAAAGTGGAGTACCTTTCCTGAGTCGGGGAAGGCCAAAGATTCCTTTGCGGGCTCGCCGCAGAGCAAAAATACCTTCATGGCCTGCTTTTATATAGTACACGCCACCAATAGTATCCCTGCGTATCGCGACAAGCTCTTTGACGTCTATCGGTGGATGAGTTTTGAATACCTGGAGTTGAAGATTAACACGTATGTCATCTTCCAGTATAACCTCTTCGCGATTAAGTATCCGATTTATAACGTCCTGGGATTCTACTATGTCGTTTATAATGTCACCCACATTTGGCGTCACGTCCACTACCTTCGCATGCACGAGCACATCCGATCGCTCTATCACTTGGCTCCACGGGGTACCCTCACAAGCTCTACTAATCGGCCATTTGGGCACAAGCTCGTCGTGTATAGCTACCAATTCTTCAAGCGGCAACTTCTCCAAGAACCTCTTGACCACCACATTGGGGAGCAAGATTGTGGTAGCCCATACGAAAGAAACACACACTGCAAAAACCAGAGCAGCGCGTCCTCGTCTCGCCCACCGTCGACGGCGCAGCTTGCGCCACACACTTGCGTAGGCATACTCTCGGAAATCGCAAGCCAGAGAGGGCAACTTCTGTCCTTTCAGGCTGTTGAGCCTCTCATCCATCCTGACTTACCTCCTTTGAGGATAATAGTCTTGCGTATTCTGTGCGAAATGCCTCGCGTCCACGCGTAAGTCGTGATTCAACTGCTTTTTCCGATATTCCAATTGCCTTGGCAATGTCCTTCATACTCTGCCCTTCAACATATTTGTGAATCAGCACCTCCTGATGACGCGGATTAAGTTCCGACAAGACCAGCTTTACATCATGCGCGTTAGCCTCGTCACCTAGTGTGCACTTTCGACAACGGTCGCCATCTCGCAGTCGTTCCTGCAGTTTTGCCGCCTGGGCAGCATCGCGCTGGCATTCGCGGATTTTGTTCATAGCGATCCCACACAGCCACGACCATAAGCTACCTTTATCTACCTCAAACGTTCTAACACACTCAACAGCCAGGACAATCGTCTCCTGCGTAATGTCAGCAGCTGCTTCTGTGTCACCACTTAGGCGCACCAACGAATACCGGTAGAGTGGCTCTGCATACATGTTGTAGAACTTCTCCCACGCGCAGAGCTTCCCACGAAGCAATCCTTTTGCCAGCCGGCAGTCTTGCTTTATCTCGTTCTTGGCTCGAGCCTTCACATTGCTCTCCGTATCTGAGGAAGTTGATTCTCTATAAATATATTGTCGTTTTGCCAAAAAATCCTTCGGTTCTGACGACCGAATATATCATATTTTGAGACAATTAAAAATATCGGCCCTCGTGAGAAAAAAGCCCTTTGTTCAACGGCAGCTGAGCCGGGCTTGGTTTTCAAAGCCAAGTGCCAACTATCCTATCCGAGCAATTTCCCAAAGTCACTCTGTAAATTAGTCGATAGGAGGAGGAGTCAAATCTGAAAAGCTGTCGTGTTGCGCAGGAGCAGAGTAACCAATGTTAGGCAAATTAAGAAAAAACAGATTGCCTTTGAATGTTGAGCTGTTTAATATCCGCTGGTATCCGAGCAATAAAAGCTGCGTGAAACCGGGCAGCCGAAGAGTCAAACCCCAGCAGATGCCGCCGTTGATGGTCCGCAAAGCCGAGTGGCGCCGCTGAAACTCGTTTAACAAGCCCATATCCAAGATGTCTTCTCCGCCTAAAAAAAACCCGCCAGACAAAGGTTTTCAGCAACCAACAGCAACTTTTATCCGATAAAAGCAATGGGCAGAAAGCACACCGTCTGTAAAGGAAAAAACCGTGCTGACACCGATAGTTAAAGATATTGAGCAGGTGGCACAACAGCCAGGTAAGCTCCTGACCATAAACGAAAATGCCACGGTCGATGAGGCAGCGAAGAAAATGACCGATAACCAAATCGGCTGCCTCGTGGTCTTTGACGCGCAGGATAACTTTGCCGGCGTGCTCACCGAACGCGATATGCTCGCCAAGATACTGGCAAGCTCACTACCGCCCGACAAAGTACTGGTAAAACACATAATGACGACCAAGGCAATATCCTGCACCATCGACACACCGATTGCAACAATCGAACAGCTTATGGCCGAGCACAAAATACGCCATGTCCCCATCGTCGAGGACGGCGTCCCCATAGGTATGGTCTCCAGCCGAGACATCATAGCTTACCAGCTTCTCAGCAATAAAGCTATGAAGAACGCAGCCGAGCAGCTCGCAATGCTCCCCGCCGGGCTAAAGAGTCTGGATTTTGACGATGTTATCGCCTTGGCCATCAACGAAGTCCCAAAAAGCTTCGATGCAGACCGCGCCGTACTATGCCTTGCCCAAAGAGGCTCTTCATCGGCGATGATTTATCGAAAAGGTTGTCCCCTCCCCGAAAAAAAGCTGCTCAACCCAAACACAATGGAAGAATTATCCGAAAATGGGCAAATCGTCTGCGGCAAAATCCACGACGAACTCTGCCGCGACTGCAAAACGCCTACCGGCCAATCGTCCCAACTCACTATTCCGCTCAGCATCCAGGACCAATTCAACGACCACGATGGAACCGTCACAACCAGACAGGGCTTTCTCTGTATGTGCCAGCTAAATCCATCTTCTATCGCCTCAGAGGAATTACGCCTGTACAAAGCTTCCCTGTTACAGGAAGTCCTCAATGCCAATCTGACAAACGCCAGGTTGTACCAGAACTATAAAAAAGCCAGACGCGACAGCGAGATAGACCCGTTAACAGGCGTTGGCACACGCCGGGTCCTCGATCAGGTCTTAAAGGTCGAGTACTCACGCGCGCTTCGTTACAACCATAGCCTCTCCATAGCCATAGTCGACGTGGACAACTTCAAAGAAATCAACGACACTGCAGGCCACGCTGCCGGTGACAGAATGCTCCGAAAGGTCGCGAAAGTGATGCGCAATAATGTGCGAATGACCGACGCAATAATCACACGCTATGGTGGCGACGAATTCGTACTTTTGATGCCCGAAACAAAACTACACGAAGCCGCAGTCCTCTCAGAGAGACTGCGACGCCAGGCAAAATCCATCTCGATACCCAAAGTTCCCTCCATCACGATAAGCTGCGGCGTAGCAGAGTGGTCAGGCTCACCCGACGAGTCCGCCGAAAACATATTGCAGCGCGCCGACACCGCCCTCTACGAAGCCAAGCACGCCGGCCGAAACCGAGTTGTCACCTCCCAACCCACCGCCTCATCATCATAAGCGCAGCGCCCTTTGCTCCCGCGTCATCCTGCTATGAGGTCAGCCGTCAAACGCTATCTTCTCAATTATCAAGCTCATCGTTGTATTTTCCCAACCTAATTGGTAGTTTAGGGAAATTAGAAAACTACTAATAACGCACCTAAGCTATGGTTGAACAACGAAAAGCCTATTTCTGTGCTATTGTTACTGTCCTGTTATGGTCTACTGTCGCATCCGCGTTCAAAATTTCTTTACGCTATTTAGACGTTCTGCCTCTTCTGTGCTGCGCCTCAATCGCATCAACGATTTTTCTCTTTTGTGCCTTATCATTTCTCAAGAAACTCAACCTACTCACGACACTATCGAAGAATGATTATTTGCGTTCCGCCTTGTTAGGCCTGCTCAACCCGTTCCTCTACTACCTTATGCTCTTCAAAGCATACTCAATACTTCCCGCTCAGCAGGCCCTGACATTGAATTTCACCTGGCCAATAATGCTTGTTTTGCTCTCAATTCCTTTGCTCGGCCAAAAAATCAAACCAAAAAGCATCTTTGCGATAATCATCTCGTTTTTCGGCGTCATTATAATTTCCACGCAAGGCCGCATTTTAAAATTGAACTTTACCAGCGTCACCGGTGCGTCATTAGCCTTAGGCAGTTCGGTAATCTGGGCACTGTTCTGGATTTATAACATAAAAGACCACCTCGACGAAATTGTCAGACTATTTCTGAATTTCGCGTTCGGCTCTTGCTTCATATTTCTTTCAATGCTGCTTTTTTCAAAATTAGAGCTTCCGAGCTGCAACGCAATTCTTGGTTCAGCTTATATCGGGTTATTTGAAATGGGGATTACTTTCGTGCTTTGGCTCAAAGCCCTGAAGTTATCAAAAACGACGGCTTACGTTGCGAACCTGATTTACTTGGTTCCCTTTCTTTCTCTGCTCATGATTCACTTTGCCATCGGTGAACCAATCTTCTTCTCAACAGTAATAGGCTTGATTTTTATCGTGGCCGGCATAGTAGTCCACAAACTCTGATTGCGCCATCAGTCCCCCCGGCGCAGACTTGCATTATGTACTTCAGGACCCTTTCTTGGATTGCCGCTTCTCCTTTTCCAAATGCTCGGCTATCCGTTTTAGCTGCTCGTTCATCTGCTCAGCTTCCCGCTGGAGCCTCTCAAGCTGCTTATGTATCGTTTTCGAGCCGAGGATGCTCGGCGCGAACATGAAGAAAAACATCAGCGCCACCGCCCCGCCAATGGCGATAAAGCCTACCCCGAGCAAAATCTTCTCTACAATCTCGTACATATCCTCACCGCTCTCGGTAACTTCCTGCTCTGCCAATAATCAATTTCAAGTTAGCCCCAATCGCTCCGCCTCGGCATAAAGCCCATACTGCTTCATCTTCTTAAATAATGTTGTGCGGTTTATCGCAAGTGCTTTGGCCGTTTCCTGTCTGTTCCAGTGATGTGCCTCCAGCGATTTCCGAATCAGATTTTTCTCCGGCTCAGCCAGCGCTTCCTTTAAGTTCATCGGTTTGTATGTCTTTTGCCGCCGGCCCTGCTCTTCCTTGACTGAATCTGGCAAGTCCTCAGGGCCGATGAATTTATCTTTGCTCAGCAAAACCGCCCGCTCAATCACATTCTCCAGCTCGCGCACATTGCCCGGCCAGGAATAACGCTCCAGATACTCAAGCGCCTCATCGGTGATACCCGGCTTTTCCTTGTTGTGCTGAACGGAGTACATCCGCAGAAAGTGCTTCGCCAAAAGCGGTACATCACCAACTCTATCGCTCAAAGGCGGCAGGTCTATGGCCACCACATTTATCCGGTAATACAAATCCTCCCGAAATCTCCCCTCCTTCACTTCTTCAGGAAGATTGCGATTTGAAGCAAGTATAATCCGCGTATCAACCGTCACGGTCTTATTACTGCCGACCGGCTCGAACTGCCTGTCTTCCAAAACACGCAAAAGTTTGACCTGAAGAGCCGGTGACGCGTTCGCAACTTCGTCAAGGAAAACCGTTCCACCGTCCGCGGCAAGGAATTTCCCTTCTTTGTCCCTCACAGCACCGGTAAAGGCCCCCCTAACATGTCCGAATAATTCGCTCTCAAGCAGTGTCTCCGGCAGCGCTCCGCAGCTAACTTCAACAAACGGCTTATTCCTTCGGCCTGAGCCATGGTGTATTGCCCTTGCAAGGATACTCTTACCTGTCCCTGACGGGCCCGTCATCAGTATGGTCGTTTTACTGTCGGCAACTGCCTCTATCAGGTCAAAAATCTTGGCCATCTTGTAATTGTGACTGATTATGTTCTCCAGACTATACTTTTGTTCGAGCTGCAGTCGTAGACTCTCATTCTCACTCATAAGCGATTGCTGTTTAATTGCTCTTTCCACCACCAGCCGCAGTTCGTCGTCAATGATAGGTTTTGTGAGGTAATCGTAGGCTCCTCGCTTAATGGCTTTGACCGCGCTTTCGATGGTGCCGTAGCCCGTTACCACAATCACCACTGTTCGGGGATGGTCCTCCCTGACGATATCCAACAAATCAAACCCGTCTCCGTCCGGCAGATTAACATCCGTAATAACAAGGCAGTAGCTTCGCTTTTGCAACTCAGCCACGGCACCCTTCAAAGTTTCAGCACCCCTCGTTCGAAACCCTTCGAGTGACAAAAACTCACACAGCGAATCTAATATGATTCTGTCGTCGTCTACAACAAGAATACTCTTGTCCGTTGTATTCATCACTTGTCCTTTACGAATCTTCACTCGCCACAGGCAGATATACAGTGAAAATGCTTCCACCGCCGGGAGCATTTTCAGCAGTTATTCGCCCACCGTGCCTTTCAACTATGTCCTTACACACCGCCAATCCTAATCCTGTCCCTTTGTCTTTATCTTTTGTAGTAAAGAATGGCTCGAATATAGCTTCGGCATTCTCAGGTACAAATCCCACCCCCGTATCACGAAACTCTACAACCGCGGTATTATCTGCTGACAAGCGGGTGGAAATGCTCAGCTCGCCCCCCTCCGGCATTGCCTCCACCGCATTCTTTACAAGGTTGCAGAACACCTGGAACAAATTGCCGCTTCTAACTTTTGGCGCGTCGGGAGCATAGTTCCGCAATATACGGACATTCGAACCTTCCGACCTTACATCCATCGTCTTCATCGCGTCCTCGATAATCCGTTCAACTTTGGCTGCTTCAAATGGCGTATAAGTGCTGCGCGAAAACTCCAGCAGCTCACTCACGATACGAACCATCCTCATAAGTCCCTGCCGACACTGGCCAAGATACTCTTTGGGCTTGGCGAGGTTCTCCTGCTCAAGGATTCTTAACGTCAGATTAATGTATCGCAGTATCCCATCAATAGGATTGTTCAACTCATGGGCCACTTTAGAAGCGAGCTTCCCAACGGTCGCGAGTTTTTCGACATCGGCCAGCTGCCTTTGGATATTGACCTTTTCAGTTACATCTTCGATGCTGACTGTACCGCCAAAAACTCTTTTTGTCTTAGCTTCTTTCAGCGGCATACAGGCGATTCGCAACAGTTTCGTCTTGCCGTTTAACGTATAGGTTACCCTGTCGAACCTAAATGTTTTCCCCATCGACACAACCAATCCGAACTGTCCGGTCCAGTCCGGGTTTGCCGTGTCAGCGCCGTCGGTGCCCTTGCTCAACGATTTATCGATTGTGTCATCTAACTCGATGAGCCTCGCTGCTTCCGGATTGGCCTCGACTATCCTCAGTTCTGAATCGAAAGTCACAACTCCTATTGGCAGCGATTCCATAATCGATTTGCCAACCAGCCCAATACCTAAGCGGCCTTCACTCTGGGCCGATCGACCGCTGTCGGTTGCGTTTAACTTATCGGACTGTGCTTCCTGCTTCTCTGCCATACCACCAAATAATAAACCTTGCGTTCACATTGTCAAGTATGAATGTTGCAAAAAAGCAACATACCTGTTCTTTTTTCGGATTGAAGGATATCCTTGTTTAGCCAGAAACGTAACTTTTTGCAAAATAAGCAACTAAGGGGCCATTTCCCACACCGATACCTTAGTAGACTAAGTTCCTGGTGTTGTTATTCCGCAACGCTACACGCACTCTTGTTGCAGTCTCTGCCCACGTCAAGCCCACAATTCCGCTTAACCCTGTACTGAATAAGCAGTTGCAAAAGTAAGAATAGGGTATTTGCTCAATTTCGACTTTGGTATCGTTTTTGCACAACTCAGGATGGTCACCGAAAGGAATGAGTGCAAGAATGCAGGGAGGCAAATGATGACTGGGCTCGAAAAACGAAAGCATAGGCGGCTGGCGATAAAGCTTGATTTGTCATGCCGTAAAATCAGCCCGCCTGCGGAGCAAACATATACCGGCCACACACTTAATGTAAGTCCCGGCGGTTTGTATCTCCAGACTGATGCCGACGCTTTCAAGGCAGGCAACCTGTTGAAAGTAAAGTTCTCAATACCCCCAACTGCGGGCCTGCTTGAATCCGGCGGCAATATCTCAGGCTTCGCCAAGGTCTTGAGGACAAATAGCGCTCGCACCGACACTAATTTACCCGCGGGCAGATACGGTATAGCAGCAGAATTTTGCCGCTCTCCAAAGCTCTGCACATAAGCATCAATTCTCCGGCCAAACGCCTTCGAACACTTCCACCGCTGGGCCGGTCATATAGACACAGTTGTCCTCTTCGCACCAGTTCAAATCCAAGTCTCCGCCCGGCAAATGCGCAGTGCACACTCGTTCTCCTCGGCCGGTAACCACGCCAGCCACACAGACCGCACATGCGCCGGTTCCGCATGCCATTGTAATTCCACTGCCACGCTCCCATGTCCGCATTGTAAATTCCGTCGGTTTTTCTATCTGCACAAAATGCACATTGACTCGGTTTGGAAAGATGCTGTGGTTTTCGATCACAGGCCCAATTTTCTCCAACCTAATTGTTGCAAGGTCGTCGCGGAAAAAGACAGCGTGTGGATTGCCCATTGACACACACGTCATCACGAATGCCCGACTTTGAAATCGAATTGGTTGTCCAATTACTTTTTTGACGGGTAGTTTGACCGGTATATCCTCGGCTGCCAATTTCGGTTGGCCCATATTCACACAGACCTTTTGAACCTTGTTATCGGCATCAAATATAAGCCCAACGGTTAAGACTCCATTGCCGGTTTCTATATTCAGTGAGCCTGCGCAGGGCTCTTGGCCGGGCACAGCAAACGACTCACCGGCTTTGCATAGCTTGTGCTCAAAAGCATATTTGGCAACGCATCGGATTCCATTGCCGCACATCTCTGCCTCTGAGCCGTCAGCGTTGAAGATACGCATTCGCACATCGGCTACTTGCGACGGACAGATAAGAATCAGCCCATCACCGCCAATGCCCTTGTGCCGGTCGCTGACAACTTGAGCCAGGCACGCCGGCTCCTCAACTTTTTCCTCGAAGCAATTTATGTAGACGTAGTCATTCCCACAGCCGTGCATCTTCGTAAATCTCATTCTATTTCTCCTTGCAA
>CAZOUM010000047.1:15495-21892 GCA_964582985.1 uncultured Pirellulales bacterium
TAGTCATTCCCACAGCCGTGCATCTTCGTAAATCTCATTCTATTTCTCCTTGCAAAAACCGCTTTACTATATGCGTACAGGAAGATAAAATCAAGCTTGCGCTGCAAAATCCAGCTATGTTTGAGGAATATACAGGACTATATAATTCTGGAGAAACAACGCAGGTGAAATTATTCAGCGGTTTGCTTTCATGGTTCTCGCAGGAACAGCGACTTCACCGTGCCTGCCAAGCAGCGGAATCTTCCGTTATTGACGCTCTAGCAGAACTCACTGCATGTGTTGCGCAAGAAGCTGCCCTCAAGTCGGGAGAGAAATGGATATTCAACCCCTCTGTGGCAAAGATAGAGCATCTCGGCGACGTGATGTCATTTGCACTTGTCGAACTAGGAATTGTAAAGGCTAAGAACGCAAAGCAGCTTGACAAGAGTGTTCTGTCGCGAGATGATCCAGATGCAGTACGAGATTTAGCAATTGTTAACCATATTCAGGACACTAAGCTCATTCGGCTCGCAGGAGGAGCTGTGTTCCTTTTTAGATATCTAGACTCAAATAAGACAGACGGTGCTTTGCTTGAACGTGCACGCGTGCTTGCAGGCCGAGAATGGATCGACAACGCCTTGGCGACAATGGATGGTACTGCGAAGCTTGTCAAGTATCTGGCAGCCGTGATCATAGACAGATTGAAAAAAGCGAAAAAGACAGTTGATGACCAGAATCTTGAATTGAGGAAGCAAGCCGATAACTACTAAACAAGAGGGATGTTCAACAAATTGTTCGAACATGTGGGTCAATTCTGGGGTCACGGAACGCGCGCTCCCCGACAGCATCTCACGAAAACAGATAGATTTATGTGACTGGCGGATGTGAGCGACCAGGCACGAGTCACGACCTATATTGAAAACTCTTTCCTCCGGCTGTTCATCTGGGCTTTCAGCCGTTGGATAATGGACGAGTGCATTTGCGAAACGCGGGACTCCGACAAATCCAGCGTCGCCCCGATTTCCTTCATCGTCATCTCTTCGTAATAGTACAGAACAACAATCAGCTGCTCAGCCCGTGTAAATCCTTTCGTCAGCAAGCTCTTCAGGTCCCGCTTTTGGGCCTCAGTTAGGGGGTCTTGACTCTTTCCGTCCTTAATTACATCTATTTCGCGAACATCTTTGTCGCTGTCCCCGTCGCTGTACCTGGTATCCAGCGAAACCACACTGACCGCATTGGCGTCACGCCGGAGCCTGTTAAACTCCTCCATATCCATATCCAATTCTCTGGCCGTCTCTTTTTCAGTGGGCTTGCGCCCAAGATGCGTCTCCAGCGACTGCATCACTCTCGTCAACTGGTGAGCGCGGGCGCGTACCAATCGCGGCACCCAGTCCATACTCCGCAGCTCATCAAGAATGGAACCTTTAATACGAGGCGAGCAATATGTCTCGAACTTCACACCCCTCCCAGGGTCATACGCGTCAATCGCATCCATCAACCCGAAAATACCCGCACTGATAAGGTCATCCAGCTCAACTTTGTCCGGCAGCTTGCTGTACAGGCGCTCAGCAGCATATTTCACCAGATACGTATAATGTTCCATAAGTATATTGCGAAACTCATCTCTGTGGGTCCTATGCAATTGCTCCCACACTTGCTCGATATCAACCTGCTGACTGGTTTTCATTTTTCCTCCGTGAAATTTCAAGTTTCCAATAGCTTTTCAAAAAAGAGATTTAGGTCCTATAAACAACAGGTGCTTGCTCTTGCTCGCGTTCTCTGAACGTGCATATCGCACACATCACAAATCTTTATCGACCTCTTCGCCGGCAACTTTAGCACAACACATGCAACTACTCGTAAAAAGCTCATATCCTCAGATTGCGCAGCCAAACCCCGGCTTAGGTTCGCCGCCAGAGCAGTAAAAAATGGAATATCCCCGAATTCGAGACAAGCCAAATGACCAGCTTTTGCAGGACGCATCCAACTGCACACCATTTGCTGCAGGCCAAGTGATATGCTTGCGACTTGCTCCGTCAAAAACATCCGTAACGTCCTTGTTCTTAAAGACTTAATACCTTGTTGGTTAAACCGAAGTTATTCGAAAATCGAAACCATCCCCTGTTTCTGTCTAAGCAATTCTGCTGCTGCCCTTTGGTTAAGCGAATTTTCCATAAGCTTATCCATTTGAAACTCGAGATACTCATCTCGATTTTCTTCAAAAAGCCCCTTGGCATATTCATCGACCACTGGTTTGGCCTCGAAGCTGCCGCTGAACCCGAACTTGATATTCTCCGTGTCGCGCAGAATAAGACGTTGCCTCCGGATATGTTCTTCGATGGCCTCAGTAAGCGATTCGGAAAACTCATCCACCGCCAAGTCCTTCGGCACAAACCCGGAAGTGTGGAGATTATTCATGTTCCGACTGAGGACTTTTTGACGAGCGCGTGTGAACTCGACAATCTTGACGAGAAGCTCTGTTATGTTGTCTGTTACCAATGACCACAAATTCATACGCAGCCCCTGTTCTTGAAGTTAGGCCCGAAAAGCTCATAAAATGTGCAGCGAGACCCCGCGCGTGAAAAACAGGCATGATAATTCGTCAAAAGCCGACTACCATTCCTCATCCTTGGTCCTTTCGTCCCTTCCTTGGGCCCCCAAAAACAATCTCTATGTCTCACCAAACGCAGCGAAGTAATCTCAAAGAAGTCATATCGTTTTTACTTCACCTTTTTCCTCTATCCAGCTTCCGACTATGCTCAATCGCCCAATTCAACTCTGCTATGCTAACGATGCTTCGACTACCGTATCTTCTTTTTTTAGAATCTGCCTTATTTCGCAAAGAGTTTTAGTCGTCCTGAGTTCGATTATCTTCGACAGTGTTTGGAATACGGACTCGTCATACAATCGATGTCCGCCTTCGGTCCACTCTACCTCACGAATAAGTCCCATTATCGTATAGTTGTGAATAGTCTGCCGAGAAAACGGCGTGTAGCGAACCAGCTCGCCAATTCGATATCGCTTGGCAGGTATTTGGAGGGTACGGTCTTTAACTTCCAGTGACACTACTGAGAACCTTTCCTTTTACAGTATCCTATTAACACATCAAAAAACTAAGCGCAGAAGATATTCAGAGCTATGCAACTCCGTTATTGTTTCTCGCTTCTCGTCCTCTCATACCTCTGTTCCGAACAACAACAAAACTCCGATGCAACCCAATAGTTCTGTTTCATAGTCACGCACCCGGCTGGCGATACAAGGCCAATTGACTTTTACGTTTTGCAAAATGTAAAAGGCATCCGCCACTTTGTCAAAACCTTTTTTTGAATTTTTTTGAATTTTTTGAAAAATTTTTTTCGCCCGATATTCCCCGCTCACAGGCCTCTTGAGTACGTTTCCAGCCGGTGACGCAACTTGGAAACAGCCCTCCCAAAAACTTGAAATGTAAGCCCCCCCCACCGCTAAGATCACCGCCGCACTACTATCCTCGGCGGTCAATAAACAGATACTGGTACGGCCTGTAACAAAAATTCGTAATCAACATTTCGGCTCGCGGAGTTGCCGTTTTAAGAAGCGCGGTCGAGGCGGACGACAAGAGAAAAACGCAGTGAAAAAAGCTCAGAAATGCCCGATAACGTCTTGATTATGATGCCATAATTTTGTATACTTCAATTCTGCTGCGATGTCGCAGCAAACAAGGAGTCTACCGGTGAGAAACCTATTATTGGGCTTGTTTTTCATTTCAGCCCTGCTGCTCTGGCTTGCCCCTCCGTCGGTTGCGGCACAGACAATCTACGTTGATGACGATGCTTTTGTCAGGGGTAACGGGCAGAGCTGGGTGACAGCGTACAAGTATCTTCAGGATGCTCTGGACAACGCCGGATCGGGCGACAAGATTTGGGTGGCTAAGGGAGTTTATAAGCCTGATGAAGATATCCTACATCCTAGCGGGACAGGCAATCGAGCAGCCACTTTTCAACTTGTCAATGGTGTGGCTGTCTATGGGGGCTTTGCCGGCGGCGAGACGCGTCTCGACCAAAGGGATTGGGAGGATCATAGAACCGTCCTCAGTGGAGACCTGAACGGCGACGACGTACAGTCGGGCCCCGGAAACGCTGTAGCCGCAGACAACTGTACTGATGCCGAGCCGATATATCCAGGAATGAAGTACAAGGGTACGACTGCTGGGGCAACGAGGGACGGACCAACGGATCGTGGCGAGCCGAATAATCCTGACATCTGGTATGTGTATACGGCAGAAGCCGATGGGATTGTTTGTATTTCCGTGGGGGGAGGGGATACGGACTGGCTAGTTGCAATGCACAGCAGCTGTCCCGGTACGAAGGCAAATGAGTTAGTACGTGACCAGAGGTACGGTGAAGTCAGGCTTAAAGTCAAAAAGGGTGAGAAGTACTACGTCAGGGTCACTTCGTTCATGAAGAGAACCAGTGAATTTGTGCTGACAGTAGACACAACCAAGGATAACAGTTGGCATGTTGTTACCGGAAGGGGGACGGACCGAACTGCTGTTCTGGATGGCTTCGTCATTGCTGGGGGCAACGCCGAATATGGTGGGGGCGGTATGCATAATATTAATGGAAGTCCTCGCGTAGCCAACTGCATCTTTGAAAGGAACTATACCCAGTGGAGAGGGGCCGGAATGTATAATGAAGACAACAGCAACCCCACCTTGACAAACTGTGCCTTCGTTGGAAATGTTGCAAACGGTCCAGGGGGAGGCATGTTAAACATCAACAGCAGCCCCACGTTGAAGAACTGCACTTTCCGTCAGAACTCGACAAAGGAACGCGGCGGCGGCATGGAGAATTGGCACAACAGTGCTCCGGTTCTGATGAACTGCGTATTTGATGAGAATAAGGCTCGGTACAATGGTGGCGGCATTAGCAACGGTGATGGCAGCAGTCCCAAGGTGGTCAATTGTACATTCACCGCGAACTCAGCAGATTCAGGAGGGGCCATAATGAATTCACACAATAGCCACCCGCAGATAAGCAATTGCACGTTCACAGGTAATATGTGCACCGGCATACGGGGGAGGGGCGGAGGTGTATACAACGAAGAGAGCAATGCCACGATTGACAATTGTGCGTTTAGCAAGAATATATCGGAAAATGACGGCGGGGCAATATACAACTTCAGGGGAAAACCAACAATCGCAGATTGTGTTTTCAGACACAACATAGCTAAGTCTTTCGGAGGCGCAATTAGAAACTGGGCGCACAGTGCACCAACTATTGTTAATTGCAAATTTACCGGAAACTCTGCTGGGGCCAGAGGCGGTGGGATGGAAAACAGTTACAGCAGCACGCCAAAAGTCGCCAATTGTATCTTCGAGGGCAACTCGGCATCCAGATATGGCGGAGGAGGAATGGCTAATGACCATGCTGGTCCGAAGGTAACAAACTGTGTTTTTAGGAAAAATTCGGCACCGAGCGGCGGCGGCATGGAAAACGACCGCGGCGATCCTGAGGTAGTTGGCTGTAGATTCACTGAGAATTCAGCCGACCGCGGTGCCGGAATGCTGAACGAATATGGCAAATTGAACATCGTGAATTGTATATTCACGGGAAATACAGCCGAATCGGCTGGCGGGGGAATGTGTAACCACCTTGCCAGCCCAACAGTCATCAATTGCACTTTCAGTGGCAATTTGACAAGGAAAAACGGTGGAGCAATATATAACTCAGAGTGGGGCCATGGTGGTGGTAAGCCTACTTTGGTAAACTGTACCATCAGCACAAATCAAGCCCATTGCGGTGGCGGAATGGACAGCCGTGGCGGGGACCCGAAACTCATCAACTGTATTCTGTGGGGAAACCAAGACAGTAGCGGCAAAGGTGAATCAAGTCAGATCCGCAAGGAGTATGGTACCCTTGCTCTTGACTACTGTTGTGTGCAAAGATGGACTGGGAAGCTAGGTGGAACCGGCAATATTGGGGCCGATCCAATGTTTGTTCGTAATCCGAATGATGGCGGTGACGGCTGGGGTGTCGGTGACAACGATGACTTTGGCGACCTGCGGCTGCTTCTTGGATCTCCCTGCATCGACGCGGGCGACAGCAACTCAGTGCCGGATGATAGCCTCAATCTCGATGCCGATGATAACACAGTAGAACCGATGCCATTTGATCGCGACAGAAATCCACGTATTGCGGGGGCTAAAGTTGATATGGGTGCCTACGAGTTTCGGCGGGATGAGTAGCTCGCTGAAAATACAACTTCGAATAGAAGCCACCGACGAAAGCAATGGCTCACCAAGTAGAAGCTCAAAGAATAATTACTCCCTATCAATTTCAAAGACCTGCAGATAACCGACGCCGGCCTTTCGTTTGCGTAAAACCTCATTTTTCAACGCGGCTGTCTGAAAGCCGGCAAAATAACGGCAAATCCCAGAAGC
>CAZOUM010000048.1:0-20825 GCA_964582985.1 uncultured Pirellulales bacterium
CCGAACGGCGGCAAAAGCATACTGTTTAAGACGCTGCTTTCTAATGTGTGCACGAATGACTGTAAATATTGTCCGCTCAGAAAACAGATGGATGTCCGGCGATGCAGTTTGAACCCGGAAGAGGCTGCAAGAGTATTTCTGGACTATTACAATCGGCGGGAAGTTTTCGGGCTGTTTTTGAGTTCGGGCGTATGCGGCTCGCCTGACGCTGCAATGGACAGACTCAACGCGACGGCAAGAATATTGCGAAATAAACACGCTTTTCGCGGCTATATTCACTTGAAGATTCTTCCAGGCGCCAGCGATGCTGCGATAGAGGAGGCAGTCTCGCTTTCGAGTACTGTGTCGCTGAATATTGAAACGCCGGGAGAGACGCACCTGGTAAAACTGTCGAACAGGAAAAATTATCTCAGCGATATCATTGAGCCAATAAAATTGATAAGCAGGCTGACCGCTCGCGGGGCAAGGTACGAAAGAGTCAAGCAGACAACGCAGTTTATCGTGGGGGCGGCGGGAGAATCGGATACGGAAATCGTCAAGTACACGTCCGGGTTATATGATAGGTTGAAAATGCACAGAGTGTACTTCAGCGCCTACCAGAAAGGGCTCGGCGATGAGTCTATCGCAGGTGAACGGGTAGAGCTGGAAAAGCCGAGCGATTTATTTATGCGGGAACATCGCCTGTATCAGGTGGATTTCCTGTTTCGTAAATATAGCTTCAGAGAATCGGATATCGTCTTTGACGAAAACGGCAATCTTAACTTGGCTACCGACCCCAAAGAAGCGTGGGCAAGAAGGCATCCTGAAGTGTTTCCCGTTGATGTGAATTCAGCATCGAAGTTTTCACTTTTGCGAGTACCCGGACTTGGGCCGGTGACGGTGAAGCGCATTCTGGAACGGCGCAAGACAAACCGCATAAGGCACATTGAAGACGTGGGAAAGGTCGGTGTCAGGCTCAGAAAAGCAAGCAGCTACCTGACCTTTTGATAGATGATTGAAATAAAAAAGAACTTGTTTATTCGCGAAGATGAGCTTGTCTTTAAGTTCTCCCGAAGCGGAGGGCCGGGGGGACAAAATGTGAACAAGCTTAACACCAAGGTGACATTGTTCTTTGACGTGGCGAACGCCTCAGCCTTTTCCGACGAGCAAAAAAAGCGGATACTGAAACAGCTTGCAACACGCGCCGACAAGAACGGCGTGATAAGAGTTGTTTCGCAAAAATACAGAACGCAGAAGGCAAATCGCAGAGTTGTGCTTGAACGGTTTACAGAATTATTGAGAGAGGCACTTACAAAGAAGCGGGTGCGGAGAAAGACAAAAGTGCCGAAGTGGGCAAAGCAGAAGCGATTGGAGGAAAAGAAGCGACGAAGCACGCTAAAGCGGCAGAGAGCAGAGAAGGACTTCGAATTTTGAGAGAGTCCTGCATTCCCGGCTGCGAAAATATAAGCAAATTGAAAACCATCACCACTTATGGTAAAAAGGGGGAAAAGTAAACTCAAATCCAGGATAAATTTCTATGGCAGTGCAGTTTATTCTTGGCAGAAGCGGTACGGGTAAGACCAGCCATTGCATAAAGGCGATTGTCAATGCGTTGCTGGAGCCGGGAGAGCAGTCGCTGATTCTGCTTGTTCCGGAACAGGCCACGTACCAGGCCGAGCGTGCGATTTTGGCTGACAAGAAAATAGCCGGCTATCACCGATTGCATGTGCTTTCGTTCGACCGTCTGCAATTTTTACTTTTGGGCAAGAATACTGCCAGGCCGGCCCTGACACGTATCGGCCAACAAATGATAGTGCAGAGAATTTTGCGGGACAAGAGCGGCGAATTGAAAGCCTTCGGCTCGTCAGCAGGTCGGCCCGGCCTCGGTCGACAATTGGCGCAGACTATCAGCGAACTCCACCAGTATGCAAAAATGCCGGAGGATATAGACCAACTCTTGAAGGAATTGCAGAAAGATGAGCACAATAGTTTGACTGCGTTGAAATTTGCCGACATCAGCCTGATTTTTGGAGAATATCTAAAGGCCATCGAGGGCAAATTTACCAATCCCGATATTCAACTGGCCGAGGTCCGCCGGGCAGTCGCTGAAGCAGACTTTGTCAAAGGTGCTGAGCTGTGGGTTGATGGCTTTGCAGGCTTCACGACCAGCGAACTTGAAATCTTAGCTGAACTGCTCAAGGTAGTTGCAGATGCGCAAGTTGCGCTTTGTCTGGACCCGTCAAAGCTCGATTTGACAAATCCCGATGCCGAGAACATTGACCCCGTAGGTATTTTCAACCCGACTGAAAGAACATACACAGACCTCATCGAGATAGTCAGAAAATGTAAACTTCAATTGGCTGAGCCAATAATTCTGGAGAGTGCGGTTAGATTCACTTCGTGCCGGCAGCTTGCCCATATCGAGCGGAATATGTTCGAATTCGAACCTGAAAAAATTCCTGCATCGGATAATATTCGCGTTGTATCGGCACCGAATGCGCGCGCAGAAGTGCGATTCGTTGCAAGGCAGATACTCGAATTAGTCAAAGAGAAAGATTATCGATACCGTGACATTGCGGTCATCGCATCGGATATAGAGCGGTACCAGCACTACATAAGGGCGTATTTTGACGACTACGACATACCGTTTTTTATTGACAGGCGAAAGTCACTTAGCCAGCATCCAGTCGTTCAGCTTATTAGTTCGGCCCTGCAAGTCGTTACCGGCGGTTTTTTACACAGTGACATTTTTGCTTATCTAAAGACGACTCTGGTGCCGGTCGAGAGCAGCGATGTAGACCTTCTGGAAAATTACTGCATTGCATTTGGTGCAAACGCCGGCGACTGGCAAAGCCAGAGCCAATGGCGTTTCACAAGTGAAGATGATGAAGACTTTGACGAGCAGCATATAAACGAATTCCGGCTCCAAGTCAGCGGTCCTTTGCTTGAACTGCGGGATGAGCTCTGTCCCTGTGATAATCCGAAAAAAGCAATCAAACCTGAAGAGTTTGTGCGGATTATTTTTGATTTCCTCGAGAGCTTAGAAGTACGCAAGAAAGTTGCGGGCTGGATTGAAGAAGCTGCCGAGGCCGGCGATTACACGACCGTTGATGAGAATCGTCAGTTTTACGATAAGCTCATAAATATATTTGACGAGCTTGTCGAGGTCTTTACCGGCCGGCAGATGACGTGCGAGGATTATTTTGCGATTCTCAATTCGGCTTTTTCACAAATGACTCTTGCTTTTATTCCGCCGACTCTGGACCAGGTTCTCGTCGGCTCAATTGAGCGCAGCCGGCATCCTGATTTAAAGGCGGTATTTCTGATAGGTGCGACCCAGAGGCAGTTTCCGGTTCCGGTGACTTTTGACAGCATATTGACCGAGGACGACCGCAGGGCTGCCGAGGCGGCGGATTTTGACCTCTCGGCAACGGTAAGTCAGACATTAGCTGAACGCCAATACTTAGCCTACATTGCCTTCACCCGGCCATCACAGTTTTTGTGTGTCACGTATCCTTTGGCTGATGACAAAGGCAGCCCTGTGCCTCGCTCGCAGTTTATAGACAATCTCGAATCCTTGTTTGAAAATCTGAGTGAAGAACCAATTGCCGGCCGGCCGATTGACGTCGATAAGCTTCACACCCAGAGCGAGCTTGCCGGTCTGCTCTGCAGCGAACTCGGCAAAGACACCACCCGCGACTCGCTCAAGACTTCTCAAAATCAACTCGGCGGACTGTTGAACGATATCTGTTCTGATAAACAGCTTGCAGAACTCGGCTCAACTGTTCTTTCGGCGATAAATTATGATAATCGTGCTGAACTGGACAAACGAATAGTCAAAGAGCTTTTCGGCCAACAGATAAAAAGCTCGGCGACAAGATTGAGTATGTTTGCTGCGTGTCCGTATCAATATTTCACCCGATACATTCTCAAGCTAAAGGAGCGCAGGGAATTCAAGTTTGAGCCGCTGGATTTGGGCGTTTTCTACCATTGTGTTCTGGACCGTTTGCTAAAGAGACTCAATGCTGAAAAAAAGGATTTCGCAACAGTTCAGGATGAGCAGCTTCTAAGGCTCTTGAGAAAACAAATTGGAGAGTTCGTCCAGACAAACGCGTTTGTCTCAAACTTTGTACGCCATTCTGCTCATAACGCGTTTATTATTCATTCTGCCGGCGAATTTCTCGAAGATTGCGTCCTGGCGATTGCACAAATGGTCCGGGCTGGAAAGTTCAGGCCCCAGTTGTCTGAGGTTGCTTTCGGCGAAGTAAAGCATGCTCGTGACACAATCGGCAGATATGAGCTTTCCCTTCCGGATGGCCGGGTGCTGTCTGTAGATGGCAAGATAGACCGGATTGATATTGCAAAGTCCGACAGTGAAAAAGCTGCGATTGTTTTTGATTACAAGCGCAGGGACAAATCCTTTAGCTGGTCGAAGCTCTGTTATGGACTTGATATGCAGCTTCCGATTTATATGCTCGCTGTTGGTAATTCATCCGGCTCGCAATTCAAGATTCAAAACGTAGCGGGCGCATTCTATATGCCGGTCGAAGTCAGCCCCGCATCTGCCGCGCTCGAAGAACTGCCGCAGAGAGCCGAAACCTTCAATTACAAGGCCAAAGGCATATTCAACGGGGAAATCTATGAGCAGCTTGACAACATAACAGGCTCCGGCTGGAGTAGATTTTACAGCTTCCACATTTCCAAGAAAGACCATCAATACGGCGACTACGGCAAAAGCGGGGCACTAAAACCTAACGATTTTGAAAAAGTCCTTAAATTCACCGAGCGAAAAATAGCTGAGTTGGCCGAGGAAATTCTCTCCGGCAGGATTGACGTCAAGCCCTACAGACTCGGCACCGAATCGCCGTGCGGTTTTTGCGATTACAAATCTGTCTGCCGATTCGATTGGCAGATAAACGACTACAACCCTTTGGTGTCGATAAGTAAAGTTGAAATCCTTGAGAAAATGGAAGCGACCGATGGCTGAGAAGAAGATTAAATGGACGCAGCAGCAGAGGCGGGCAATAGGCGCACGCGGCAGCGACGTTCTCGTGACCGCCTCGGCGGGGACAGGTAAGACGGCGGTGCTTTCCGGCCGATGCGTCGATATTGTGTCAGACAAGTCAGCCTGCCCTAATGTCTGGAGCATACTGGTATTGACCTTTACCGATGCGGCTGCGGAGCAGATGCGCTCTCGAATCGCAGAGCAGTTGACGGATGCATTTTTGCAAAGCGGCGACCCGCACCTTCGCCATCAGCTTATGCTCCTGCAGGGCGCCGATATAAGCACGATACATTCGTTTTGCAAACGGCTTATCACCGAGCATTTTTATAAGCTCGGCCTTGACCCGGCTTTTCGCGTAATCGACGCCGACGAAGCGAAACTGCTCAAAGCCGAAGCCCTTGAAAAGACAATCGACTGGGCCTGGCAGCAGAGCAATTTGGCACAGGGCTTGGAGCAGCTCTTCCACAGGCGGGACCTGCGCACGGCCGATGGTTTTCCCACAAAGATAACAGCCCTAAGTGAATTCCTGGACGGCGTAGTCTCGCGTCAAAAGTGGTACGAACGCACCACTGCGCTTGCGGAAGTCACCAATCTTGCCACAGCCGAGCTCGGCAAGAAACAAAAGCAAATCATCACCGACAAATTGCAGGCAATCCTTGCTCAGCTTCGCCACACCCAGAAACTCTACAAAGACAAGTGCCCAGACGGCGATTGGACTGCAAAGTGTGAAGAGACTTTTATCAAACCGGTGGAAGAGTGCTGCGAACTTTTGAAAGCCGGCGATTGGGACAAATGCGCAGAAGAGATACGTAACTTCAAGAGGCCGAGAGTTTATAAGCCCAAAGAACTGCCGGATGTGCTCGCCGGGCTTATACAAAAAGCTGTAAGAAAAGCCCTCGACTCGTTCATGTCACTTTCGGAGCTGGCGGTATTAAATCCCGACTATCTTGATAGAGTCAGCGGCTCCGCCGGCCGGCAGACGAAGATTCTCATTGAACTTGTTAAGCAATTCGACCATCTGTATGGCCAAGCGAAGTGGGCGGTTAACTGTCTCGATTTTGCCGACCTCGAACACTATGCCCTGGAACTCTTGGCCGACGAAGGCTCTTCGAAGGAGAAACCGCAACCATCAGAAACAGCTTTGGCACTTCGCCGGAAGTACAAGTACATATTTATTGATGAGTATCAGGATATTAACCCCGTTCAGCAGGCCATACTTGACTTGGTTAGCTCCGAGGACAACGTTTTCGTTGTAGGTGACATCAAGCAGAGCATATACGCCTTTCGCGGGGCTGAGCCTAAGATTTTTCTAAAGGAGCTCAAGTTAGCCTCGCCTGACCAGAAAAAAACGCCAGAGGGTTTGCGCGTTGACCTAAACGCTAACTTTCGCTCGGCCAAAGGAATTCTTGATTTTGTTAACAGGATATTCGGCCGGATAATGACCAGCTCCTTCGCAGACATCGACTACGACGACTCGGCCAGATTGAGACCGGCAATCATAGATACATCCAAAAGCACAGCGACAGGCGACAAAAAACCTGTTGTCGAGTTTCATATTATCGATGAGCAGAGCAAAGGTGATGGTTCACCGGATGAGCACGCAGAAGCATCAACTGGCGAGGAAGATCTGAATATTGTCAGCGGCCGGCAGCGCCAGGCCATGATGATTGCTCAACGCATAAGGCAAATGGTTGGGGCGGAGACAGGCAGGCCGGAGTTTCAGATATACGATAAGCAGGAGGCTAAATTTAGGGACGTCGAATACCGTGACATTGTGGTACTGATGCGCTCGCTGGCCAAAAAGGCCAACGATTATGTCGATGTGTTTCGCCTGGCCGGTGTGCCTGTTAGCTGCCAGGCGATAGCAGGCTATTTTGAGGCAACTGAAATAAGCGACATGCTGTGCCTGCTAAAAGTCCTGGACAATCCCCAGCGCGACATTGAACTGGCTGCCGTATTGCGAAGCCCGCTCTTTAAGGCCAGTGACACCGAGTTGGCAAAAATAAAAATCCACAACAAAACAGACGAGCAGCCGAAAGGCTTTTACGATTGCGTGGTCGGATACTGTGAGAGCGGACAGGATGTGAAGTTGGCTGAGAAGCTAACGATAATACTCGAGCAAATTGAGCAGTGGCGGACGATTGCCCGACGCGGGAATTTGGCTGATTTGATATGGCAAATCTATCGGCAAACGGGCTTTTTGTCGTTTGTATCGGCTTTACCCAACGGCCAGGCACGCAGGGCCAATCTTCTTAAACTGCACGAGCGAGCGATTCAGTTCGAGGGTTTTGCCAGCAGTGCGGGGATACCTTCGCTGACTCGCTTCGTTGAATTTATCGAAAAGCTTCAGAAGGCCGGCCAGGATTGGTCGCCTGCCGAAGTGGAGGCTGCCGCCGGCAACGCCGTGCGCATTATGAGCGTTCATAAAAGCAAAGGACTTGAGTTTCCGGTCGTGTTCCTGGCTGAGCTGGAAAGCAGGTTCAACAAAAGGGACGTTCAGGATGACTGCCTCGCCGACGTCGGTAATACTCTTGGCCTGCAAATTATCGACCGGCGGTCAAACAGCAAGCTAAGTTCCCTTGCCCATCAGGTCATCGCAGAGGAGAAACTCTCAACAGCTTTGGCGGAAGAGATGCGTATCCTCTACGTTGCAATGACGCGGGCAAGGGAGCGACTTGTTTTGACTGCTTCGCAAAAGCAAAGAAGTTGCCGGGATAATATTTGCAATGGCTTTCTCTTCCACAATAAGCCCATCCCCGATTGGCAGCTTCGCTCCTGCCAGAGTCCGCTTGAGTGGGTTCTCTACGGCCTTTGCGACCAGAAAAATCTGCACGATGCGTTCGAGACCGGTTTTGCAGATGAAACTTTCGATGATGATTTGTTCAGCTTAAAGCTTTTTGGACAAACAGAACTAAAGCAGTTATCCAGTGATGTCCGCAAACTAAAGGTCAACAAGTCACGCAAGCCCAGGTGCTCTCCAGCCAAACGGCAGGCCAAGCAATCCGAAGGAAAGTTGCTCTCAAAAGTTAAAAAGTCTTTAGCCTGGCAGTATCAGTTTGGGCAGGCACCGCTTTTGCCAGCCAAACAGTCGGTGACACAGATGACGCATCGCGACGATGAGTTTGTCAGAATGGATTATTCCAGGTCTTTGGAGCGAAAGCCCAGGCCAGTTTTGTCCGCGGAGCCGGCTGTGACTGTCGATGCCCAGCTAATCGGCACGGCCACGCATCTGGTAATTTCCAGGCTTGATCTGGCCAAGCCCATAAATAAAGACGCAATTGAAAGAACCAAAGAAAAACTCTTGGCCGACGGTGCTATAACCGAAACTGTCGCCCGGCGCATCGATGCGGAACCGGTAGTGACGTTTTTTCATAGCCAACTCGGAAAGATGGTGCTCAGTGACAAGAATCGCGTTTGGCGCGAATGGCCATTCACTTTTTCTATGCCTGCTGCCGAATTTAGCGATTCGAGTCACGAGCGACAAACGCTTGGGCCCAAGGTCACAAACGACGAGCTAATTATTGCTCAGGGCATAATCGATATGCTGATTCAGACGCCGAAAGGCTTGGCTGTTATAGATTTCAAAACGGACAATATTACCGCCGAAGAAATTGCGCAGCGGGCTGAGCTTTATCGCCGGCAGTTGGAACTCTACGCCAGAGCTGCGAGGACAATCCTGAGAACCAGGCTACTTGGCAAATGGCTGTACTTTCTGACGCCCGGCTGCGAGTTTGAGGTCAAATAAGCCACAAGAACAAAAGAGCACAAGGCGCCAAGTAACTTGCAACTGCTGACTTGCTCTGTTGTTTTTTGTTTGTTGTTGCCTCTCCACGTTGTGCCCATATAATGAAACCTTACTGAATTCAGGCAAAGGGTTACCATGAGGCTTCTGGTAATAGTAATTTGTTTGTTGACGACAGGATGTGGCTCAGAATCAGAGATGACTTTGGGTGAACGTGCTGAACGGGAGGTGACCAAGGTCATTAGGCACGGCAACTATGTTATTAAGACTCAAAATTGGCCTTCGCTAGCACCTATCATTGATGGAAAACCTGCCGAAGGAATTTTAACAGTCAAGCATAACAAGTACTCTCGCACCCTGACGAAACCTGGCGCTCTGTACTATTTTGAAGAATTTCTTGATTTAACAGGTGATTCTGAAGAGGATTTGGTATTTCAAAGCTGGACGGGAGGTGCTCATGGCGTCTGTGAGCTGATTGTCTTCGATTCCAAGATAAATAAATTTCACATATTCTACTACGGCCACCAACTCGGAACGAAAAACGAGTATTTAAGAACTTTCTTCCCAGGTGACATACCATATACTTTCAAAGATATGGACGATGATGGGGTGGCAGAAATTCTGATTTTGCATCAATGGGCTTACTATGGGAACTGCTTTGCGTCTTCGCCGCAATACCTCAAGATATATTCTTTACGAAACTCGAAGGTGAGTGATGTTACAGAGAAGTTTACAGAGAACTTTACAGATTTTATCCACAAGGTTGTTAGAGAACAGGAATCGGTATTCGAAAAATATAGGAAGAAGGGTGGTATGACGGATGATTTCCATGCAATGAACGTATCGGTGTTGCTGATGAAATTATGTGGGGGATTAGAGGCAGACACTGCCTGGAGACGATATGACACAGTCCGCAGGGAAATTGGCCACGGAGACAGGTATACTCGTGAACATATAGAAAAGAGTATGACAAAGTATAACGAAGAATTTGAACCGTACACGAAATAAGATATTATGTCCGCCAAGTGGCGGGCGTGGTTCGCTTCACGCGGACAACAAGATAGTGGGCTCCCCCTTTTTCGGGAATAAGATAAGAAGGTTAACATAACAATTTTTGATGGAGAAGTTTAAGGAATGGCAGGTGCACCAAGAGCAAATGCGGTGGTCGGGCAGTCAGGCGGGCCGACCGGAGTGATAAATGAATCGCTGGTCGGGATTATCGAGGAAGCCAACAAACATGCGGAGATCGAAAATCTTTACGGGGCAGTCCACGCGGTTGCCGGCATAGTTAAAGAAGATTTCATCGATTTGACGAAACTCTCAGCAGAGACACTGGAGCAAGTGGCCGCTTCACCGTGTTCGGCACTTGGCTCCAGCAGGGACAAGCCCGACGCCGAATACTGTGCCAAAATATTTGAAGTTTTCAAAAAGCGTAACATCAGATACTTTTTCTACATCGGCGGCAACGACTCGGCAAACACGGCTAATATCATCAACACGATGGCTGCCGAGGTCGGCTATGAGCTGCGGGCCTTTCATATTCCCAAGACGATAGATAATGACCTGCTTGTTACGGACCACTGCCCCGGGTACGGGACGGCAGCGAAGTTTGTTGCCTGTGCGCTCATGGGTGATGACATGGATAACCGTGCCCTGCCGGGTATAAAAATTGATTGCATTATGGGCAGGCACGCAGGTTTTTTGGCCGCCGCTTCTGTTTTGGGCAAACAAAGAGACGACGACGGGCCCCATCTCGTATACCTTCCCGAGAGGGGCATTTCAATGGATAAATTCGTCGGAGATGCTGATGGCGTCTACAAGAAACTGAGACGATGTGTGGTTACAGTCAGCGAGGGAATCTGCGATACGGACGGTGTCACCTGGGCCAAAAAATTAGCAAAGGGTGTAGAAACCGATGCGCACGGCAATGTACAACTATCTGGCACAGGCGCTTTAGCTGATTTCTTAGCCGGACAGGTCAAGAGTAAATTAGGTGTAAAGCGTGTTCGGGCTGATACGTTCGGGTATCTGCAAAGGAGCTTTCCAGGCGTGCGCTCCCAAGTCGATGCCAAAGAAGCGCGATGGTGCGGCTGGCACGCCGTTCAGTACGCTATGAAGGAAATCAGCGGCTCAGTCGCAATAAAAAGACTCGGCAGCGGCGCAGATTACGCTGTTGAATTGTTCCGCACCGAGCTTAGCAACGTGGCTGAGAAGACAAAATCTATGCCCGAGGAATTCATTAACGCCGAAGGCAACGGCGTAACAGAGGCCTTTATCGAATACGCAATGCCTTTGACAGGCGGCCTGCCCAAAACGCATTATCTGGGCAGCTACCCACGAGTTTAAGGTATTGATTATTGGTTCCTGCCCTTTCGCTTGTATCGTTTGTACATTGCTGAATCCAAAAGCTTCACCTGCTGCAAAACGAGGCCGTAGCGGCTGCCCGGCGGATTGGACTTTATCTTTGTATCGTGCCAGTTTCGTGCGAAATTCGCCGAGTAACACAGCCACAACGTGCGGCCGTCCTCGCTGATAAATTTCGACGGGAAATTCAGAAAGTAACCCTGCTCGCCGAAATCCTTCATATAACTGACAAGCCTCCAGGGGCCCGTAATCCTATCGGATTCGAGGATGTAAGAATGCATTTTCGCAGATGTCAGCCAGCCATCGGTCACACACATCAGGTATTTCTTCAGCGGTGCGTCGTAAGTGGCGGTGACACAACCCATATTGTTGTTCCATTCCAGCAGCGGCTTGATATCTTTGAAGTCGTTAGACCATATTGGCTCGCCCCTGGTATTGTGTCCGGCGAAGAATTCGTACTTGGATTTGTCGTTAATGTTCTCGATGGAGGGCACAACACGTACCAGGTAAATCTGGTCGCCGGTTATCCAACTGAGGTTGGCAAAGCGAGGTTTGGGGTCGGGGTAGACGGCACCGTGGCCCAGCAGATAGGCCTTGCCGTCCGGCGAATGTTCCATGTTCTTACCGAAGTCCACAAAGTGTGGCGAGCCGATTTTGACCGGGTATGCCCACATTCCGGTCTCGCCGAAGAGGGATTTTTCGGGAGTGTGCGGTGTGCCCTTCCACCTTCTGCCCAAATCCTTTGAAGTGCGAAAGCCCACAAGAGGCCCAAGCCACGGCCAGTTATAAGCTGTATCGCCATACTTTGTTCTTCCATACGGTGCCAGGCAGTAGGTACCGTAATACCACACACCATTATAGACAAGACTTCCGCAGGGATAGCGGCCACCATAAGGATAAGGGTCGCCTCTGGTCAATCCGAGACTGTAAATCTTTAGGTTGAGAGGGTCATTCCCAATCATGACGGCCTGACCGGTGGTGGCCTGCCTGCGAGTTCGGTCCCCTTTGTAGCCGTTGGAGGAAGACCCTTCGCGTCCGCCATCGAGCCGGGGACACCATCCGTCCGTCCAGGGTGAATAAAGATTGCCGTCCGCCGCCCAGGATGGGTAAAAGGTGTCGGCGACCTTGTAGTTGCTGTGCACGCCCATGAATTCTATGCCGACAAGCTCTTTGGACTGCTCGAAGGGACAATCCGCCGGCGGCTCCGAACGCCAGACAAACGGCTCAAACGACCGTGCCTGCTCGCCCGCCCGGACATAGCCCAATGAAACCACTACCGCTAATCCCACGAGCATCAATGTGTCTATTCTTGCCCTTGTGCTTATCAATGTTTTCATTTTCTGCCCCTTTAATTATGCGCTGAATAAGAGAAGGAACATTCATATTAACAGCTTGCTTACCCGCTGCAAAGGTTTTTTAAGAATCAGACAAGAAATTTCGTTGTTTGACCAGTTAAGCAGTCCTGTGGATTTTTATGCCGGTAGGCTGTCCGGCAGGGTCAGTCGTACCGTGAATATCCCGCCGTTCTGTACCTCAACAGCCGTGTGACCACCCAACGCTTTGATGATTCTCTGAACCAGCGCCAGGCCCAAACCACAGTGGACGCCTGTTTCTGTGCGCGATGAATCACCTCGCCAGAAGCAGTCAAATACCTGCAAGACTTGCTCGTTGGTGAGCCGGCAGCCGGTATTGGCAACAGTGATTTCCACCCGGTCACCCACATGGTGAGTTGTTGTCCAGATTTGGCCTGCTTCGTTGCTGTACTCGACGGCATTATCCAGAAGGTTTGACAGCACCATAGACAGGCTCTCGCGGTCTGATTGGCAGCTCATTTCGGCAGGGATGCGATTCTCAAAAACGATGCTGCGCTCACGTGCTTTGTCCAAAAAGGCTTGCCAACAGGAATTCACCAGCTCAGCCAGTTGAATTCGGTCACGGTGAAAGGTCATCTGATGCGCGTCGATGCGGGCGAGCGCCAACAGATTATCTACCATCGCTTGCATATTTTTGGAGATTGCCAGACAATCGGAAAGTGACGCTTGGTATTCATTTATGTCGCGCATACGGGTCAGAGTCACCTCAAGAGTGGAACGCATTCCCGCCAGGGGCGTGCGCAATTCGTGCGCGACGTCGGCAGTAAAACGCCGCTCGCGACCAAACGAAGCTTCCAGCCGCGATAACAAATCATTGAGCCGTTTTCTTATGGGCATGACCTCTGCGGGCATATTCTCACTACCGATTCGAACTGTTAGGTCATCTTCCTTGATAGCGGCTATCTGGGCGGCGAGGGAATTCAGTGGACTAAGACCCCGTCGGACTACGAAGGCTGCAACAAGCAAAGATAAAGCAATTGTGCCGACCGATGCGATTACCAGGAGCCAGCGTAAGAACCGCAGGTGGTAGTACAAATCGCCTACATCCCGAGCCACTACAAGGGTGAGTGTCTGCTGTTTTGTCGGTTGTTGTTCGTCATCGCGGCCGTCAGTCCTCGGCTTGAACTTCAAACCAACGGCCCGTCCGGGTTGGCCGTTTCTCGTATGTAGTGCTCGAAAAACCGGTACGCCGAGAGAGCCTTCGAAGAGCAAAAGGTCGTCCGTACCCAATGAAGGAGACCTGGCTACCGCGGTGCCGTCGTGCTGCCAGAACTGGTAGCAAGCGGGTTTCTCCAAACTTTGAAACTCCGGCATCATTTGGACATCTAACTCCAGCTCAATCTCGTCATCATCGTATTCTACGGACGCCGCCAGTATCCGGGCTGTGGCTGCCAGTGACGCATCGAACTGGTTGACCAGTGCGCGACGAATTACCGTGTAAATTATGAGGCTGAAGGCGAGCAGCAACAACATCATGCCGCCAATTATGCCTACAAGTAAACGAGTCCGGAGTGAACGCATCACGATTGTGCTCCTAAGATATAGCCACGGCCTCGGACAGTATGAATCAAAGCAGCTTTATCTGGACGTTCGATTTTCTTGCGCAGATAACCAATATACACGTCCACTACATTACTGGAGGCGGCCGAGTTGAACTCGTAGACGTGCTCCCATATATCTGTGCGGGATACGGTTTGACCGGCCCGCATGGCCAGGTATTCCAAAAGTGCGTATTCCCTCGGCGTAAGCTGAACTTTCTCGCGACCGCGCCAAACTTGCTGTGCCGCCAGGTCGACCCGCAAATCTTTGACCTTAATACAAGGACTTTTCTCCTGATACCTTCGACGCATTAGTGCGCGTATCCTTGCCAGCAGTTCCTTGAATTCAAACGGCTTGACCAGGTAATCGTCGGCGCCGAGGTCCAGGCCCGTTACGCGGTCTTCCAGGGTATCTTTGGCTGTCAGTATCAGTACAGGATTCTTTCGGCCTTTTGCCCTGAGTTCTTTTAGAATCTTCAGACCGTTTATGCCCGGCAGCATCAGGTCCAGGATAATCACGTCGTAATCGTTGCCCAGTGCATACCAAAGACCCTCGTTCCCGTCGCCGGTGGTATCTACCGCAAAACCAGCTTCCCGCAGCCCCTTTGTGAGCGATTTTTGCAAAGGCCGATAGTCTTCTATAAGCAGTAAACGCATCCTAATACCCGCAATAAAAAGGGCGCCGCCGGATAGAGGAGTGTCTGACCGACGGCGCCTATTTTAATTCTGGAAACCTAATATGTCACTTAATTTTTTCTGTGTTTAATCGTCATCGTCGTCGTCGTCATCATCGTCATCATCGTCGTCATCGTCAGCGTCTTCGACTTTCTTGCTGAGCAGCGTTCCATCAGCGGCCACTTCAATCTCGACCTCTTCTCCGTTGATGATTACTTCAGCTTCGTAGACGGTCTTGCCGTCCTCGGTTTCGCGCTCGATTTCCTTAATGGTTCCGCCCTGGGCCTCCTCAAGGATGGTCGCTTTGACGGCGGCCGGCACCTCGTCGATTGAAACCTCCTCCTCATCTTCGTCGTCATCGTCCTCATCGTCGTCCTTGACCTTCTGTTCCAAAATGGTTCCGTCGGCGGCCAGTTCGATTTCGATTTCCTTACCGTCCTTGATTAGTTCCACTTCATAGGTGGTCTCTGGCGTCTCCAGCTTCTTCAACGTGACAACCCAATAAGTGACCTCTTCCTCAACCTTTTTTATCTCCGCGCCTCCCGCCGCCTTAATGATTGCTGCTTTCACGGCATCGGGGAGAGCATCTATAGCTACCTCAGACTCTATTTCTATGATGGTGCCGTCCGGAGTGACCGTTACCTCAAACTCTTGTCCATTCAGTTTTAATTCAATCTCGTAAACTTTTGGGCCTTCTTTTTCGACTTCCACCTCTTCAATCACTGCCTCGGGGTAGAGCGCATTGATAGCTGCTTTCACGGCATCGGGAAGGCGAATCTTCTTTTTCCTGCACTTGCCTGCGTATGTTGCAGCGCACACCATTACCCCGACAAGAACGACCAAACCAACCAGTTTCCAGCGCTTCCATTTCATTTTAGAATCTCCTTCATTAACAAACCGAAAAATTCCGCAGCCTGCCACCATGGTCAGGCTGGCCGAGACGCCTCGGCTTTGTCGTGCGCCATATTAGCAAAACAAAGATGAGAAAATTGTGAGAATCAACAATTCTTGAGAATTTTTTTGCCGGCCGTAATCGCTTTCTATCATTTGGCTTAGTGCTCTCACTCCCGTATTCTGTTATGGACGGTGATTTTCTCAAGGTTCTTGCACGAAGGACCAATTAGCCATCGCAGAATCGGCTAAAGGCGATGCAATCTTCTCATTCTCTTCAGCAACTTAATTGAAGAGTGCTTCGACGAAGTTTTCGGGGTTGAATTCGGCGATGTCTGTTGGTTTTTCACCGAGGCCGACGAACTTGACCGGTATGTCAAGCTGGTCTTTGATTGCAATTACTATCCCGCCGCGAGCGGTGCCGTCGAGTTTGGCTAAGAATATCCCCGTAACGTCAATTGCTTCGGTGAACATCTTTGCCTGAACAATCGCATTTTGGCCTGTGGTGGCATCGAGGACCAGCAATACCTCGTTCGGCGTGTTGGGTATTTTTCGGGCCACCACGTCACGGATTTTTGTCAGCTCCCTCATCAGGTCTTTTTGCGTGTGCAGTCTGCCGGCTGTGTCGAGAATCAAAACGTCGGCGGCCCTTGCCATGGCGGCCTCACAGGCATCGAACGCCACCGCTGCTGGGTCGCCGCCGCTTTTGTGCTTTACGATTTGCACGCCGATTCGCTCGGCCCAGATACTCAACTGCTCCACGGCGGCGGCACGAAATGTATCGCAGGCGGCGACGATGACCTTTCTGTTGTTTTGGCTCAATATGTGAGCCAGCTTGGCGATGCTGGTGGTCTTTCCGGAGCCGTTGACGCCGGCGACTAAAATTACGGTTGGGCCGGTCTGGGCAAGGTGCAGTTGTCTGTCGCGGTCGGGCCAGTAGCCTTTTATATGTTCTTTAAGAAAAGGGATGATATCATCAGTTTTTGCGATTTGCCTGCTGCGGTAGGCAGTACGGAGGTCCGATATGAGTTTATCGGTCGTTTCCACGCCGATGTCGTCGGTTATCAGCGTCTCTTCCAGCTCATCAAGCAAGGCTTCATCGATATCTCTGCCCAGGCTCAGTACAGCCGAAAGTGAAGAGCTGATTTTGTCCCGCGTTTTGCCCAGCCGGTCTTTAAAGAATTCAGCCGTCTTAGTGAAAATGCCCATAACAGCTACCTCACGGATAGAAAGTTTTTCGCAAAGTGAGTTTCGCATATATTTGCCGGAATTTCAAGCGGATTCCCCCCCTGCCTCGGCAGATACAACCATACGACAATCACCCCGAAGGGCCCTTGCACATTTCTGGTCGGCTACCAAAAAATTTTGTTTTTTTACTTTTTGCTGTAAATCCAATATTTTTCTTTGACAAACTGAACCGTTGAAGTTAGATTATCAGCTACCGTTCTTTTCGGAGAAAGTTCTTACCTTACCAGAGAGGACGGTCTATTTTGGTGTTGTAAAGATTTTTCGCACGGATGTTTTGTGGATAGGCAGTTACTGCGTTAGTTGGGCAGCGACTTAAAAGAGGAGAGTATTTTGGCGGCTCCGGCAGTTGAAGACATTTTCACCGATATACTTGAGCGAGCAAAAGCGCTCGACCCCGCCAATGCCCGCAGGTGGTTCGAGAAGCTGACTGTCCTGCACTTCGATGGTGGTTCACTTGAAATTGGCTGTCCTGACGATGCGACCGTCCGGTTCCTGCGGGACAACTGCAAAAGCAGCTTCACCCGGGCGGCGCAACAGATAACCGGCCATCTTGTCACCGTGGGTTTCACCGTTGACCACCAGCAGCAATCTCAGCCTCGTTCCAAGCCACACGGCCCTGAGCTTAAACTTAACCCAGATTATACGTTTGAGAACTTCGTAGTCGGCCCAAGCAACCGCCTCGCTCACGCAAGCTGTGTAGCGGTGAGCCAATCGCTCGGCAACACATATAATCCGCTCTTTCTTTACGGCAATTCCGGGCTGGGAAAAACCCACCTCTTGCACGCCGTCGGCTGCGAAGCAAAGCAAAGATCTGACGGCGCGGTAATTCAATTATTAAGCTGCGAGGAGTTCGTCAACAGATTTATCAGAGCCATCCAGGAAGGCAATCTCGCCGGCTTTCAAAGCCAGTTCCGCACCGTCGATGCCCTGGTAATCGACGATGTTCAGTTCCTGCGCGAACGCGAGCAGAGTCAGGAGGAATTCTTTCACACCTTCAATGCGCTATACAACAACGGAAAACAAATTATCTTGAGCGCCGACAGCCCACCCGGCAAGATTCCGTCCCTCGAAGAACGCCTCATCACCAGATTCAACTGGGGACTCGTTGCCAGAATCGACCCGCCAGGCTACGAGACAAGAGTAGCAATCGTCCAAAAGAAAGCCCACCTTCGCGGCCTGAGCATACCAGATGAAATTGCGGAGTACGTTGCCCGCAAAGTGCAGGCCAATATCAGGGAGCTCGAAGGCGCCTTGACAACTCTCTACGCCTTGGCGACCACCACCGATGAGCAAATTACACTTGAACTGGCCCAGACTGCCTTGGACGGGCAAATTAGTCTGGCGGCAAGGCATATAAGCATCACTGATATTATCGAAGCCGTAACCAACCATTTTGACGTTCGCCTTGCCGACCTGCAGAGCAAGAAGCGCAGTCAAAGTATTGCAGAACCCCGTCAGATTTGCATGTACTTAGCCAGAAATCTAACCAAACACAGCCTTGAGGAAATCGGCGGCCATCTGGGCGGCAGGGACCATACCACTGTAATGCACGCCTGCAGCAAGATAGAAAAAGTCAAACGCTCCGACCTCCAGATGCACGCTTTGCTAAGCGAGCTGACAAAACGAATCACACAGGCCCCGCGAGCTTAACTGCCGCAGCACAACCTCGGTCTGGTCATTTCTTTTCACGGATTGCGTGAACGGTGCATGTTCGCTCTTGGGCGGTTAAGAGGGTTTTTGCGCGTACCTCGTGAAGCGTATCTCGCAAAGGAACAGGAGACAGCTGTGGTTGGATTTTGGGCAGGCCGCGTGGGGAACATAGCGGTTAGCGGATAGCTTTTACCCTTACTTGTCTCGGTCCTCTAACAGTTTTCTCAGATATGCGTTTTCCCGCCGGGTCGCTTCAAGGTCGAAAAGTTGATATTTGATGCACACCCGCAGGTAATCCAGCGATTCCTGCAGGTGGTCAACGCTCTTTTGAAGCCGTTTATGGCTCTCTTGGGCCTGCTTGGCCAGCATAGCCAGCTTTTTATGTTGCGGATTGGGCATCGACCCAAATTCTTTCACCAGCTCGTTCAGTTTGTCCTCAAGGTTCGCTTTGTCCATCACCCTAAGTCCTGTTTTTCAGACACACCGGCCCCATTGGAATCACCCTATAACGCCTCCGAAGCCGTTTACTCCAGATTGATAGTGCAAAGCTCATACCAGCAGGCGCAAAAACAGATTTCCGCCGATGTTTTGCTGCTAACCCGCAAGGATAGGTTCTCAACGCCGCCTAATATAGCACTCATACCTATTGTCCCAATATCTCTGGACACAAGCAGTATGCCGATTGAGCGTCTCTGTTGCGAAAAATCAACATCGCTGGTCTGCCCCCGGTTTTCTTTGCCTGTGCAACGGGTGTATTCAGTGATAGTTACGACTAATGTTGACTATTGTAAACATAACTGTTGATATCTCGCACCATTTGCTGCTATCCACCAATGCATGCCTATTCCCACAACGAAATCGCCGCCGGAAAGGCGGACATGCTTAGATAATATGTAGGCCATCCTTTCAACGGTTATGATTTGTAGTTGTTCAAAAAAAATCGTAACCATAATTCGAAAGGAATGGCCATGAGAAAAAGACTATCAAAAAAACAGATGTTCTTCAACAAAATTAACCTCACAAAAGACGACGATGTCTATGTTGGCATCGACGCACACAAGGAATCATATAGTGTGGCAATTTGGCTCAATGATGCCCCTGCCATAGACTTTGTTATGCCCGCTGACAATACAAAACTTCTCAAACTCCTCGAAAAGGTCCGCATCGGATTGAAAATGGTCGTCTACGAAGCAGGCCCAACGGGATATACACTGGCACGTTGCCTGCAGAAAGCAGCTCTTCCAATAAAGGTTATCGCTCCCTCAAAGACTCCAAGACAATCCGCAAGAGACTCAAAGACCGACTGCCTCGACGCCAGGACACTGGCAAAGTACGCCGCCAAAGGGCTCTTAAGGGCTATTGCCATACCCACCAGACAGCAGGAAGCTGACCGTCAGCTCACCCGAGCCAGAGAACAGATGGTCTCCAAACAATCATGTGTAAAGCTCCAAATCAAAAGCTTCCTTCTCCAACACGGTATCAAGCAGCCCACGTCGTTGCGAGCATGGTCGGCAAACGCCACCAAAGAACTAAACGCACTCAAACTATCAAAACAGCTACGATTTTGTCTTGATGTACTCGTCGAAGAACTGCAATTCCTGCAAAACCAACTCACGAAGATTGAATATCAGCTAAAAAAGATATTTGGCAGTCAAAGGCATGCACAAAAGGTTGACTTGCTCCAAACACACCCCGGTGTCGGACCGGTCATCGCCAGACAGTTCACTGCCGAAATCTTCACCCCCAAAAGATTCAAACACAAAACAGAACTGGCAAAGTATATTGGTTTATCTCCCACTATTATCCAGTCCGGCCAATCTTTTCGGGACGGCCCAGTCACAAAAACCGGCCGACCGCAACTACGATCTAATCTCATCCAGGGCGCATGGATATGGACAATAAGAGATCCCAAAGCCCGTAAAACGTTTCTGAGAATACTTCACAACACCGGCCACAAGAACAAAGCTATAACCGCCATGGCAAGACGCCTGGCAATACACATGTGGAAAATGATCTGTGACAACAAACCATATATTAATGCAGCATAGGAAGGTTTTACTTGAAAACTTGACTCATTGCCGTTGACTGACTGTTAGGCTCGAAATCGCCTGGATGACTACGCTGCGGGGCTGGTGCGTAAGAGCACGAATTTAGATGGTAGCATTCACGCGACGACAGCGAATCATTAACCTGTGCCACGAGCACGTATAGCAGACTGAGCCACCAACAGCAGTTAAACAGCAGGAAAGGTACGAACATGTAAGAATCCTGAGAATGTCAATCATAACCGTTGACGGCTGGCCTCATTGTGTCAACCGAAACATAGGTAACACTCTATACCGACTACATGGGTAACACTT
>CAZOUM010000049.1:0-20086 GCA_964582985.1 uncultured Pirellulales bacterium
GGCGCAAAGACAAGCTTTCCCGAAGCTAATTTGTAATCATTGCCGCCCTTTGCCGAGCCGCCTGTCGCTGCGTAATCGACCGTATAGGTCTTGTCAGCCTTGGCGTCATTGATGGTAACCGGGATCTTTGCCGAAGTCACTGTCTCCAGCGCACCGGAAGAAGCCGACTCGAACTGCACAGTTGCGCTGCCGCCGTAAAGCCTGAAGCCGTTAAAAAACGGCTGCCCACGTTCTAAGCACTGATACCTGATAACCACGTCACCGCTGCCGGCGGTAAAAACGAACTTCGCGGGGCTATCCATAATATCCGCGGCTTGAAGGATAATGTCCGGCTTGGTCACATTCGTCGCACCGGTGACAATGATGTTCGTAATCGTATCTTCATCCTCGTCCCACCTGTGATGATACGTATAAAGCGTGTACTCTGCGCCGGGCTCTAGATCCCGCAGCGTCAGGCTAATATCAGTCCTGGGGCTGCGGGCATTTCTCCTGGCGTCTTTTTTAATATACGTTGTTTCCACAGCCGCCAACTTGTGCTTGCTGCCGCTGTCACATCGGCATTCGCCGCCAGAGCCCTTGGCTGAGTTTGCTCCAGCTACGATCATAACGTCGATGTTCGTGCCGCCCACATTCGTATTTAGCTTGCCCCTGGCTCCGCGCAGAGGTATCCAGCCGTCCTGCACCGGCCCACAGACGCCGACATCTACTTTAAGCGATACGCCCAAAGATATTTCGCACAGCCCAGATACTGCAATAAGAGTTATCAAACACAGCAGTTTCTTAAACATAATCTCCTCCTGATAGAGTGAATTCTTAAGTTGCCCGATTTGGGCAAATGTCTTGTTTCTGCAGCTAAGCATTCTCAATAACCTCTAAAATCCAAGTTTCATCAATATCTCCTCTGTCCACCCCGCATATCCTGTTCGGGATTTCTCGCGTATCCGGTGTTGCTCTATTTGACGTTCAGGACAGGCAAATTTATGCATTACCTGCGATTTCCCATATACACGTCTTGATAACACTTCTACGCCTTCCTATCCTCGAGTCGTAGTTTTCCATCATGAAGCGATGGCCTTGGAGTGTCTTAAGCTCCGCAGGCCCGGTCTTAGCACCGATAGCGGTTCTCCTCGCATTCGCCCCCATCGCCGACAGCAATGGCAACGTCAATATCCGTACCACCAACGTTGGTATAAGTCCGGCACGATGTGATAGCAATCCAGCCGTCCTGCAGCGGGCCGCAGCCACCGCAATCAAAGGCGAGATGAACCTTTGCTCCAGCGGTTGTTACCAAACTGGACAGCAGAATCAGAGCTGCTAAAGACATCAATTTTTTGTACATCTATGCGGTTCCTTAATTAGAATGTCTAATTATTGTCACCCACCAAACGTAATTCTAAAACAGTAAGCGTGCTCGCAGGGCGGCGTCTGCGGCATAGTAATGGTAAGCCCGGAATCATCCTGTTGCCATTGCAGTCTTCCTTTATGGCCCACCAGTGTCACGCGGGAGACTTTTTTGTCTGCTAAGGATTCGGCGGAAACGTGCAGACTCTTTCCGGCCCCGGGCCATTTCGTAGCAATCGCATAGAGCTTTTTGCCCTTACGCGTAAAGCGCAGGTTCTTGCCTTGGCTGTATTTGAGCCAGCCCCTGGTGCCGTAAATCGCTTCGCCGTTGATGTCCATCCATTTGCCTATCTCGATAAGGATTTTTTCTGTTTCGGCATCAAGCGTGCCGTCGGCTTTGGGCGGGACATTGAGCAGCATATTTCCGTTTTTACTGACAATGTCCACGAGTTCGTCAATCAGAGTATTGACGCTTCGATACTTTGCGCCTGCGTGGTATCCCCACGGCCCGATGGAGGTGTCGGTCTGCCAGGACTCACCCAGAAGGTCCCCGGCCACATGCCTTTCGATATCGAGCGTGGCGATACCCTCAAAGTAGGGGCCGTGGGCCTTGTGCTTCTTGATAGTCAGTACACCCTCCTGGCGCCCGCCGTGACGCTGCATGCACCGGTTGTAGAAATAAGCCATCACCTCAAGACCCGTTCTACCCTGGTCGTCACCCTCGAAGGGAACCGCGCTGTCGAAGTACAGGAAGTCGAGTTTGTAATTGTCGATAAGGTCCTTGATTCGAAGCGCCCAGTTTCTTCTCCAGCGCTCGGGCGCGTTCTTGGGCTGTTTACGGTTCTTATCATTGCTGGGGTCGTGGTAGAAGTCCCAGTACTCTGGATTGGCCCCATCGTAGGGAATGCCTTTGTAGGGCCCTGTTGTGTCTGCGTCTTTATTGACCTGGAACCAGCTATAGCTTCGTGCAAGGTGGGTGGTGACGCCGAATCGCAGGCCGTGTTTAAGGGCGGCCTTTCGCCACATCCCGGTGATGTCTTTTTTCGGGCCCATATTTACGGAGTTCCATTTGTTGTGCTCGGAGTCCCACAAATCAAAGTTGTCGTGATGGATGGCACAGGGCGTGAAGTACTTTGCGCCGGCACGCTTGAAAAGACGAACAAGCCGGTCGGGGTCAAACTTCTCGGCCTTCCACATCGGAATGAAATCCTTGTACCCGAATTCGGAAGGGTGTCCGTACGTCTTTAGGTGGTGTCTGTATTCGGGTTTTCCTTCGATGTACATCTGTCTGGCATACCACTCGCCTCTTTCTGCAACCGAGTATACTCCCCAGTGTACATAGATACCGAACTTTGCATCTCGAAACCACTCCGGGCACTTGTAGGCCTTGAGCGACTCGACGGTTGGTTCGAATTCAGGCTCGGTCTTTGAAGGCTGCATAAGTTGACATTGCAAACCGCCAACAAGGACCGGCAAGACCAGGAGCACTGTTGCCACTGCTTGTTGGCATACCGACTTTTGATAAAATAAGTGCCTGAACATAACACTACCTCCATTTGTATGGTATTTCTTGTTCATAATGCGTAACAATGCGGATGAGCGTCACGAATTTGCTAAGATACCAAATTTACGCGAAAAGTACAAATTTTCGAAACGGGTCTATATGTCTGAGACGTCAGAGCTTTGCGTACGTATTGAGGCCTTCAGAAAAGGTGTTCAAGTAGGATTTTGCAGCCGATAGCGATGAGGATAATGCCGCCGAGGGCTTCGATTTTACTCTCAAAAAAGTGCCCGAAGTTCTTGCCGATGTAAACGCCGGTGTAGGAGAGGGCGAATGTTATCACGCCGATGATTATGACGGCGGTTATGATTGAGATTTTCAAAAGTGAAAGCGTTATTCCAACGGCAAGGGCGTCGATGCTCGTAGCAACGGACAGAGCGAGTAAAACCGGGAAGCTTAAAGGGTAAAGATTTTGGTTGGTAGGTTTTATTTTGGTTGATTCGTAAATCATTTTGCCGCCGACTGCACAGAGCAGAGCAAAAGCAACCCAATGGTCATAATCTGCTATGTATCCTTTTACGCTTTGGCCGGCGAGGAAACCTATCAAGGGCATAAATGCCTGAAAGCCGCCGAAAAACAGGGCCAGGCGAAGGGCGTGCTTTATTCGTAGCTGCTTATATGCTGCGCCACTTACGATCGAGACAGCGAAGGCATCCATCGCCAGGCCGACGGCTATAATTATTATTGTGAGTAGCACCATAGTTGCTCAAAGATAATTCTGCAGGATTTATTGTGTGGATAGTAATTCAAAGCAGTGTAAAATCCAACAGGAAAATTCGCTGCTTGCAGGAGGCGGCTTGTTTCAAGGGCTAAGGGCTTTTCATAATTGAGTTGATTGCTTCGGCAAGCTCATCTGGTTTGTGCGAGCCGATGAGCAATCGCTTGCCGTTCTTAAAGACGAGCTGGACGCCTTTGTTGCCGCTTAGGTTATAGGCCTTGCCTCTTCCTTTGCGAAAGCTGTACCTGATGCCCCAGCCACCGTATTCGCGGATTGGTTTGTAAGTGCGGGCATAGCATTCGCTCAAATCTTCTTTTGCGAATTTCTTGTAATCGATGTGAAATGGGAAATAGCGGATATACAGGGCATCCGAGCGAACTTCTGTTTCGAGTTTGGCTACTTTGAAAAGCAGTACAATGGCTATGGGCACGATTATCCCACATACTATGGTCACCACAAGCGGAAGGGTGTCGAGGGCTTGTTTTGTTAACGTAAAGACCACAATGGCGATTGCAAAAATCATTGAGAAAAGCACCACGAAACTGAGCCATAGGCTAAATTTTTGCTCCTCGCAGAAGAGCAAATCATTTTCTTCAGTCATTGTCATTCCTTTCACGACTGGATTACGGTTTGCATATTTTGCAGGGTCTTTTGCCGGCCCTTATTGCGTCGGCTCTGGTGCTGTAACCCACGAGATTTTTTGGTGCAATCCTCGCCGCCGAACTGCAAGTTGGTATGTGGAATACCTTGCTGTTCTTCGACGCGACATAGTTGAACTTGGTGGCTAATAGTCTGGGCGGTGGTTTTGGGTCGTCTTTTCGTATACCTTTCTGCGGGCTGTCGGCGTCAGGCGTGTGGGCGGTCTGGTAATTGGCGACCCGATAGGCGTAGATGAATGCTTCAACGTGTTTGAGGACCAGCTCGGTAACTTTGCCGGGCATATTTCGCACCGATATTGCCTGCATTGTTGGCAGGGCCTTCCAGACATCGGCCTTAAGAGACCACGACCGGCCTCTTGGCAGGTAGACTTTTGCAGCCAGCGATGTTTGAATATGGAATACGTACTGTTGTGAATCTTGCAGCTTGAGCATGTCTATATCGACTCTAAGTTCGGGAATGTCTATTGACCTGAATTCCAGATGGGCGGCAGAAACACTTCTCCTCTTGAGGAGCTTTGCGACATCAGGGCTCATTTTGCCTATATCATCCTCGACAATTTTAATGCCGGTTTCTTCTTTTATTTTGTCGCTGACGGACTTCTCAAGTTCGCTCCAGACCAAACCATCTTTATTAGGTTCTGAATCGGGCGGCTTTATAACAACATACATTTGCTGTACCCCGGCGAGAGCCAGATGGGGCCGGCCGATAAGTCCGGGCTCGAGAGGCTCGCCGATAACTCGCTGCTTAATGGGTGGAGGTAACTCTGTATTGCCTGAGGCCGAAATGAATAGAATGGTGATAACGGTGGCAAGCATTAGATGGTACTTTTTGGTTTTCATAAGCTTTCTCCTTTTAAAATTTGCTTTGCAAGAGGCAAGTTGCTATTGATTGTCTGAAACGTTTCGATATGAGTTCTACAAGACAGTCAGGTTTGTGTCAAGGGGATTATGCAAGCTTGTGTTTGGGGACTTTTCTGGTGGCTGTGACGAGGGCTGGGATTTGTGGTGCTGAGTATTGCCTATTTTCTATCTGTGCCTTATAATTTGCGTTCTTGGTTATATTAGCTTTGCAGAGAGAATTCGATGACAGCTAAAATCAAAGAACAGATTGAGCGGCTTAAGCGCGGGACGGTTGAGATATTTACCGAGGCCGAGCTTGCTGAAAAGCTTGCCGAGGCGGTGAAAACAGGCAGGCAGCTTCGCATCAAGCTGGGCCTGGATCCGACCAGTCCCGATATACATCTCGGTCATACCGTAGTGCTGCGGAAGATGCGCCAGTTCCAGGACCTCGGCCACAGCGCGGTCCTTATTATAGGCGATTACACCGCGCGAATCGGCGACCCTTCGGGCCAGGATACGACTCGGCCGATGCTTTCGCCAGATGAGATTCAAAAAAATGCGAAGACATATTTTGAGCAGGCGGGAAAGATTCTGGACACCTCGAAAGAAAAGCTTGAAGTACGGTACAACAGCGAATGGCTTGAGAAGCTGACTGCGATGGAAATAATTAAGCTGGTAGCAAAAAAAACGGTGGCGCAGATGCTTCAGCGTGACAGCTTCAGGAAGCGTCTGCAAGCGGATGAAGATGTGTATGTGCATGAATTTCTGTATCCGATAATGCAGGGCTATGATTCGGTTGTTGTCAAAAGTGATGTCGAATTAGGCGGCACGGACCAGACCTTCAACAATCTAATCGGCCGGGACATCCAGCGGGCATATGGGCAAAGCCCGCAGGTGGTAGTTACTATGCCGATACTTGTGGGCTTAGATGGCAAAGACAAGATGAGCAAATCCAAGGGTAATTATATCGGCGTGACTGATGAGCCGAACGATATGTTCGGCAAGGTTATGAGCATATCCGATGAGATGATGGAGAATTATTTTACGCTTTTGACCGATTTGGAAAGCAAGAGAATAGCTGAGTTGGTTGACCCTGAGAAGACACATCCGAAGGAAGCTAAAGTTTTGCTGGGCAAAACAATAGTGGCTCAGTTTTATGACGAGGCAGCCGCTGAAAATGCCGCTGCCGAATTCGACAAGGTATTCGCCCAAAATCAACTGCCGGATGAAATACCGGAGGTCGAAATATCTTCCGAGCCGATCTCAGCCGCCAAGCTCTTATTAGCCTGCAAACTAGTGCCAACCGGCGGGGAAGGCAAAAGGGTGATAAAGCAGGCTGGCGTCAGCATCGATGGCAAGAAAGTCACCGACCCGAACGGCGAAATTACACCCGTTGATGGCATGATTGTGCAAGTCGGCAAGCGAAAATTCGCCCGCTTAAGAGTTGAATGACGCGCTGAAAATACTGGCGTTGCGGAACAGCAAATAGTGAGGGGCACCTAACTTTCCCAATTTCGCTGATGTCCTTAGCGTCAGTTACAGTGATTGGTTAGCTTTTGCGGCGTCTTCTCTATTTGGAAGACTTACCTGCTGCTCGCGGCGTATTGTTCAACAATGTCCTTCCAGGTGAGTTTGAATTCATCCAGCATTTGTTCAAAGGCCCTGGTTTCTGCCTTGATCCGCGACTCGTCCACGGTATCCTGCGAGGTCCATACGGTGGTCATCTGCTTTTCACGCGCTGTTGATTCGGCAAGTCCGTAGACGAAACCGGTACGGACGTCGAACAGGACTGCCGACGCTGTACTGGTTACTTTGGCCTCGTGGTTTGGCAAAAAACCAAGAGTGATTATTCCTAATGGGCCTATGTCATGGTCCTGGACGCGAAAAACCGTATGCAGTGTGTAGACAAGTAGAAGGTCTGCATGGAGATTTGCGGCGGCGATTCTCAACTCCTTATCAGATTCGAGGTTGGCCGGAATCAAGATTTGGTTGAGAGGCGCGATGCTGTTTATCATTGGCAAACGGGCAAGCTGCTCAAAGTGTTCATCGGTTTCAATCTCCTTGGTAGTTACTACGCTGTAGCGACCGTGACCATACGACTCGGTCATATATGAGCGGTAATATGGTGCCTGAATACGTACGACCGCAAGGTGTGCAGGAAACGGGGCTACTGGTTTACGGTCCAGCACTTTCTGGATATCCTTGTCTGTTAGACTCGCGCCGGCCAAAGTCGAAAGGTCTCCACCTGCTCCCGGTGTTTTGTATTTCATACTCGGGCCACTACAGCCCATTAAAAAAAGGCCCATCATAAAGAGCGTCAAGCAGATAAGCGGTCTGATACATACCACATAGCGGACTGAACTTTTTTGCTTAGACATATCTCAATCTCCTAACGCGATATTCTGAATTGATTTTGCCATTTCCGCTGAATTTTACAACGGTGATTGAAGATGTCAAGAGTGATTTGGTTTAGAAGGTACGAATTATCAAGATAAGCAAAAATTGAGAATCCTGGATTCCCGTTACAGAACGAGTATTTCGGCTTAAAAAATGCGTGCAATAAGTGAAATCTGGAGTTATAATGATCCGGCTATGAGACTGCCAAAAGTGCAAAATAGTGAGAAATATGTGGGGCTGTATGTCTTTGGCTTCGGGGACTATGAGGCTCTATGGGCTATTTTGCTCTTTTTGGAGTATCTGCTCGATTTGCTGTTCGAGGGCTGGGACTTTGTTTGTGACGACGTCCCATACAATATCGTAGTCTACACCGAAGTAAGCATGGATTAACCGGTCTCGCATTGCTGCAATTGCTTTCCATTCGATATGGGGGTATTTTTGTTTGAAGTCGTCAGGGATTTTTTTGGTTGCTTCTCCTATGATTTCTATACTGCGGACAAATGCTCTCTGGAGAGTTTGATTTTGAGAAAACTGATTTTGACTTAGTTTTTCTGTCTGTGACAGAAGATATTTTGTTTCATCCGAGATATGGCGCAGATATTCAACGGCTGAAAATGCCATATTCAACCTCTTTCATAATATAGGGTTTGAGGTAAGGACTGAGTGACTCGACGGTCACTAATTCAACGCGATGGCCAAGTAAGTCTTCCAGGAGAAATGACAGATTGATAAAGTTGTCAAAGGTCTTTTTGCCTTTTTCAAATTCCGCTATTAAATCTATATCACTTTCCGGATTCTGTTGTCTTCGAACGAATGAACCGAACAAGCCGAGCCTTTTGACTCCGAAAGCTTGAATTTTATCGTGATTTTCTTTTATTATTGACAAAACATCTTCTTTTTCTCGAATCATAACTGCAACCGGCCTTTATGCTAATTTCGATATATGCTATTTGCGTAATATCTCAGTTCTCAAAATGCCGCCTGAATTTGCACCCAACGAGCTTATGCTAACCTCTTTTGCATAAAACGGCAAGGCATTTTCTGCAAGCGGGTATGCTTTGTAAAAAATGCGTGCAATAGGTGAAATCTGTGGTTATAATTCAATGTTATGAAGTTACCGAAGCTGGAAAAATCGGATAAGTATGTTGGCCTGTATGTGTTTGACTTTGGGGGGCACGCAGGGGTTGGATTTACCGCGCAGGAGGTGGCGGAGCTTCTGGAAAGCGAGAAGTACAAGGACTGCAAGGTATATAAGATACACAAGGCCTATCCGGACGGGAAACTCGAACTGAAGGGTGTTCGGGCGGAGATTTTCCAGCTTGAGGCGGGAATGTTCTTTTATTCGAGCGATGTCGAAACGGCCGGACGGGATTTCAAGGAGCTCGTTAGTCTGGCGGTCAAGGCTGCTCCCCCTTGCCGAGCGAAGGTGCATCTGGCCAAGTACAATGACGATAAGTTTGTAGTGGCGATTATTTATCCTGCTGAGTACGATGACGAAGTAAGCTCGTGGCTTTTGGATAGTAACTATAAGACCTGCGGTGCCGCGGAAGGGGGCGTGGGAGCAGTGCAGAAGTATTATGATAATAAGCCGGAGCTTTTAGAAAGACATCAATTGTTCGGCGAATCCGAGTTTGAGAGCAGAACTGGCGAAGAGTTATTAGGTCACATAAAGTTAGCGGTGCAAAGGTAACTTGTACTTGTTAGCGAATAGTGACTCATAGCCCGAACGAGTCACGAGCCACGAGCGACGAGGCACGAAAATGTCTGTTCGTAATAAAATCAGTTCATTTCTTGGTTCGCTTGCAGGGGGGATTTTGTTGATATTCGGCAGGTCGACGGCTAAGCCGACTGTAGATGATTACAAGCGAGAGGAGTTTAAAACGAGTACGCAGCGTCTGGGCATACGATTTACCGAAAGGATTCGCAACGTCTTTCGCTTCCGATGGCTTAGAAAGTTTTAGTTTGGCATTTGCTTTTGACAATTGGGATTTTTGATGAGTGAGTTTGAAATCATACCGGCACCCGGCGAAGCTCCAAAGCTCAGCAAGAATGCTCTGACGGTTTTGCAGGGCCGATACCTAATCAAAGACGAGTACGGCAAGTGTATTGAGACGCCGGCCCAGCTTTTCAGCAGGGTCGCGGCAATAGTCGCTCAGGCGGAAGCCAGGTACGGAGCGGACAGCGACGAAATCAAGGGATGGCACCGCAGGTTTTATGATTTTTTAGCCTCGCTGAAGTTTTTGCCGAACTCGCCTGCCCTTATGAACGCCAATCGGCCGAGCGGAATGCTCAGCGCCTGCTTTGTCCTGCCGATTGATGATAGCATAGAGGCGATATTTGAGACCATCAAGCAGACGGCTCTGATTCAAAAGGCCGGCGGAGGGACGGGCTTTTCCTTCGATCGATTAAGGCCTACGGGCGACCGGGTTGCATCGAGCGGGGGGACGACATCCGGGCCGATAAGTTTTTGGCGGGTCTTTTCAGAAACGACCGATGCGATTCAGCAGGGGGCCTTTCGGCGGGGGGCAAATATGGGGATGATGAGTGTCGAGCATCCGGATATCCTCAAGTTTCTGTACGCCAAGCAAAATCTCAAGGCGTTTACCAACTTTAATATTTCCGTCAAGGTCACTGATGAGTGGATGAGGACGCTTGCGAAGTCGGGTGGGTCTTTGCATATTGTCAAGAATCCTCGTACGCAAGAGAAGTATTTGCTGCCGCGAAAGATTAATATTGCGCACTATACAATAAATGATTTGCATAAGCTGACGGGAAAAACGCGGCCGGCTTCCGGACGAGGGCGGCGCTTCTACAGCGTCGGTGACATCTGGAAAATGATTATCAGGTGCGCTCACAAGACCGGTGAGCCGGGCGTCGTTTTCATCGACCGAATCAATCGTGATAATCCCACTCCTTCACTTGGCCGGATAGAAGCAACGAATCCCTGCGGCGAGCAGCCGTTACTGCCTTACGAGGCGTGCACGCTCGGCAGCATTAATCTTACGAAGTTTGTAAAATCTACCAACGGCAAAGCCCAGGTGGATTGGGCGCCGCTGGCTGAGGCCGTTAAGTTGGCCGTGCGGTTTCTGGATAATATTATCAATGTGTGTAACTTTCCCGTGCGCGATACGGTGCGCCTGGCGCAGGCTAATCGCAAAATCGGGCTTGGGGTCATGGGATTTGCGGATTGTTTGTTTATGCTTGGCATACCTTATGACTCAAAGCAGGGCGTCGAATTTGGCGGCACTCTTATGCGCTTTGTCAACAAGCACGCGTGTGAGGCCAGTTGCGCTCTTGCGAATATGCGTGGGCCGTTTCCAAACTGGAATGAAAGCGTCTGGCGCACGGAGAGGAACAAGAAGGTTCGTAATGCTTCGATTACGTGCGCGGCGCCGACGGGTACGATAAGTATCATCGCGGATTGTTCTTCGGGTATTGAACCGGAGTACTCGCTGGTTTTTATTCGGCGGATGCTGGTCGGGCTAAAGGCCCGGCAGATAAATCCTGTTTTCAAGCGAGTGGCGGAAGAACGCGGTTTTTACAGCAGCAAGCTTGAAAAGCAGATTGCTAAGGCCGGCAGCATTCAAAGAATGAGGCGGATTCCGGCCAAAATACGCAGGGTGTTCAGGTGCGCCTACGATATCAAGCCACAATGGCATATTCGTATGCAGGCGGCGTTTCAGCAGCACTGCGACGCCGCAGTGAGCAAGACCATAAATTTCCCTCAAAAAGCGACGGTTACGGCCGTTGATAAGGCCTATAAATTGGCGTATCAGCTTGGCTGTAAAGGGATTACGATTTATCGACGGGGCAGCCGGGCCCGTGAGCCGATGAGCCTTTATTAGAGGACTTTGCAGGAAAAAATGCCTGTAGAGCGGAGAACCTTTGCCAGCTTCGAGCGTAAAGGATTATAATAGGGCTTTGAGTACGCCTTTAGCGTTAAAGCCGTCGGCAGAATCTTGTCGATAACAAAAGTACGAAAAAAGAATTTTTCTCCCCTCCGGAAAACATCGGGTAGCTGGATGTTACTCGATGTTTTCTTTTTGCACGCATCTCCGCTTATATACGAAGGATTTCCGCAACAATAATCAATCATCCTTAATCAATAATCATTTTCAAAGCCCCGCCAGCCAGTTGCCGACTAAAAAATCCAGGTCACGCCAATCGACATACCCGTCTGGCAGGAAGCTCATGTCGCAGCAAGGATTCCATTGGTTATCTCCCGGCTCCGTCAGCCAGGCCAGTGCAAATATCGCAAAGTCAACCATATTCACTGAGCCGTTGCAATCGAGATCACCCGCCCCGAGCTCATAGGCGCCCATATCCACAACCGCGACGCAGTTACAATCCCCGTCTGCGACTCTCGGCCGGCCATCGAGGTCTGTTTGGCAAAGTATGGGCAGTGGGGAGCCGGGATTGCCGGCCTCAATACATGGCGAGCCCCGGCGGAGGTGATAATCCCGCAAGTTTGGGTCCGCATTGCTGCCGTCCACAAAGCAGGGGTCGAAAGCAATATTGTCACTTCCGCTGCCGGACCATCCTCCTTCAATATCGCAATAAGAAAGGACCGGAGTCCCACCCCAACCATCTATCTCATTTGGAGTATCGCCCCAAAGAATGCAGTTTTCGAGCGATGGGCTTCCCATATCATAGCCAACTCCGCCACCAACAACGCTTTGATTGCCACTTATAGTGCAATTCCAGAGCGAGGGACTTCCCCAATTGCAGGAAACTCCCCCGCCTAGCCAACTCTGATTGTTACTTATAACACAATTCACTATTCTGGGGTTCGATTCTGATTGATCGCAATAGATTCCACCACCATCAAACCGAGCATTATTGCCTATGATTTTGCATTTAATTATGTCTGGGCTGGCAGCATATAAGTATATTGCACCACCTTCGCCCGCATCCTCCGCCCAGGAATTGTTATCGTGTATAAAACACCCCTCAATTCTGCCACTGGTTTGTGCGCAGTAAACACCGCCTCCGTAACCACCGGAACAACGCGATACCACTGTGTCAGTGATGATTACCGGGTGGTTGTCGCGACAGCACATACCACCACCAGAGCCGTAATCACCGGCCAAGCAATAGCTAATGTTACAGTCGCTTATGAATGGTTCGCCGCCGGAGCAGTATATACCGGCCCCATCATCAGACGCTGAATTGCTGGTTATTGTGCACTGCATTACCGTAGGGCTACCCGAGGACATAAAGAACGCCCCGCCGTCATCCTTTGCAGAGTTTGCAATCGACGTACAATTGACTACTGTGGCAGTGCTGCCGTGGAAGCTATACATCCCACCACCGTCGCGGTTGTAATTATCAGAACCATTTGCATTGCCGCCGGTGATGGTGAAACCGTCGAGGACGGCGTCGGCACAGGCGGCTGGAGCCGTAACCACGTGGTAACTGTTCTCAGCCCGGTTCGGATGACTCAATAAATCACAAGGGTCTAACCCTTGCACATCATTCCCGTCAAGGTCACCGCTGAGGATAGTTTCGTTGGTTTGCAAATCCCGCTCATCGAGACTACTCTCGCCGCTGGCAAAGCCGCCGTAAAGTCCTACGCCGTTTATGAGCTGGAATGTGGCGGTGCGGTCGCCGGTTCCATTAGGGTCGGCTGAGTTCGCATCCGGCTTATACGTCCCATCAGCCACCCAAATGTCGTTACCGTCTTGGGCAACAGCCAAAGCATCCTGCAGATACTTATACGCCGTCGCCCACATCTGGCCGTTACCCCCCGGCGGAGCATCAGCATCAACGTAGATGACTCCTCCCGAAGCAATCGCCGGAGCCAACCCCAACAAAATTGCCGCTATTACCAGACGCCCCTTTAGATTTCTTTTCTTACCTACTTTCATCCTCTTTCTTTCTCAGTGCATATCTAAACCACGCACAGAAAAAAAGTGATCGTTTTGGTATGGGGGGAAGCTTGATATGGCGCACAAACGATGCTTCCTCACCACTCCAAACGCGTTCTTTATGATATTAACACGATTTTACGTAATCGAGCCAGAAAAGTCAAACAAATTATCAAATTATAGGACGTTATCCCGAAAAATCCAAACCCTATACGCAATACGAGTATCGAGCATCCAGCATCGAGAATCGAGCATCGAGTATCTGCTATAAGCTAAACGGTGTCCGGAGTAAGCTCTACGTCCTCTTATGCCTCTACACTGCTTCCGGCCACAAAGACCCTGTTTTTTTTGTCATTCGAATTTTGGTCATTGGAATTTGTTTCGAGTTTCGATATTCGAATTTCTAATTTACACGTGGTGTGCAACGCGTGCCTCCTTTCTGCAGCCTTCTGCTGTTTTTATTACTTATGCTGCGGTATTCTACCGCAACACGAGGCACGCGCTTTCATAAAATCATCCTGAGCTTATGCCCAAGGTGCGAAGTCCGCCGCAGGCATTCACCCTCCGTCATCCTGAGCTTGTGCCCAAGGTGCGAAGTCCGCCGCAGGCGGACGCAGTCGAAGGTTCTGGCCACCGCATATAATTCATTCTTTTGCCGTGACGTCACCAAACCCATAGCCCTGCGCCAAATATCTCGGATACTGCCGGATTTTTTGAGAAAAGAAATGACTTTTTTTGTTTTGTAGGTAACACTTTGGCAATGCGGCGCACTATGTATTATGACGTAGTTGTCCAAGAGGAAATCTTGTGAACGAGGATGAGGCAGTCCAGAATTTAGGTATTGATTATGTATTCAGCCAGGAGGTCGACCGGCTTCAGCGGATTGCGGTGGGAATGGGACTCAGTGCCAACCAAGGCCGGGATATATTGCAGGATGTGTATCTTGAGGTTTTGCAGCGCCCGCCCAAATTTAAAGGCCCTGAGCAAGCGAGGCGGTGGCTGATACGGGTGACAACAAACAGATGCTTGTCGGAATTTAGACGCAGAAAACGCCATGGACAAAAGATACGAGAGATTTTTCAGCACAGGACCGAGCGAAAGCAGGCCCAGGTCAGACCGGACCAACAAATCCTCCGGGCCGAAGAGACAGAGGCAGTCAGACAGGGCCTGGAGCAAATGAGCGAATTGCTGCGGGCCCCATTGGTATTGAAATATTATTGTGGATTGAATGCGGGTGAAATTGGAAAAATTTTGCAACTAAAAGCAGGTACGGTACGCAAGCGACTTTGCGATGGACGAATAGTCCTGGCAAAAGCACTGTTACAAAGGGGGATAGGCCGTGACAAAAAAGATGTGTGATAAGATTTCGCAAGAAACATTGGTGGCCTTTGCAGATGGGCAGTTATCGCTGGCCGAAGCAACTAAGGTATCAGAACACATAGCCCAATGTGAAAGTTGCAGGGTAATGGTTGCGGCCCTTCAGCGCTCCCTGGAATTAGTGAAGGTTTCGTGGGCGGCCGAGCAGGCCAGGTGGCCAAAGTGGCGAAAGACCGACGAGCCTAAGTTGAACAGATGGCCCGTCACGCGAGTGCTCGCAGTCGCGGCAAGCATCTTACTGTTGTTAGGTCTGGGGTTAATCTGGCGGATGGTATCCGAACCGGGCAAATCCGCGCTGAATGGCAAAACTATAGCCCGGCTTGAGCAGACAGTCATTCGGGCGGGCACAGCCGCCCAGATGCTGGCTGTGGCGGATTTGTTGTCTAAGCAAGCTGGCGGACGGGATTATGCCCGTGAACGTTACAAGGAGATTGTGACCGGCTACTCCGACACGGAATATGCCGCGCAAGCAAAACTACGTCTTAAAACGCTTTAAGAAAGGAGCCAGGATTATGAAAATTCTGAAAAAAACTCAATTGTTGGTGGTATTGTTGACGGCCTCGTCTTTGGCGTTCGGTGCTGCCGAAGAACCCAATAGTCAAAAAGGCGAATTGCAATTTATAATTTCCGATGAGCCTGTGGAGTGGGACGCTTCATGGGAACGACCCATGCAGATTACAAAACGGTCACACGTGGCCGTTTTCCAACTTGACAACCTGCGTTACGAGAACTCTCCGTACATCGACCGGATAGCGAGGGTACAAGGAAAATTGAAACGTTTGGAGCTTGTGACTTTCCCAAAAGCAGATGTCGAGACACAGCCGTATCAGTTTTTATTAACTCATCGCGGGAATAGGCCCGACGAGTTCTGGCTCTATGCGGCAAGCGAGCAGGAAGCGCGCAAAATGGCCGAACTATTCATTCGCTACGCCAAGAGTCTGGCCGATGTCAGGGTTCGGCGTGCCGAAGCCAAATTGGAATATTACCGCAAAAAAATTACCGATATTGAGAATGAGATTCCAAAGCTCGAGGAAAAGAAAAAGCCCGTGGAGGCGGAGCTGGCCAAAATCAAGGAAAAAACCTATTATCTCAACAAAGATGATGCCCAGAGAAGTATTCTCGAATGGAACAATCTGCTGAATATGGTTGAGGTTGATATCATCGGTATCCAGGCAAAGATTGATATGATTAATAAGCTGGAGAAAAAATACCACACCGAAGAAAGACCGTTTGGAGGTCTGATTGAGTCTTTGCGCAAGATGCGTATGGCTGAGGAAATTGAATTGGCCGGCGCATCGGCCCGGAAAAATGCCGCTCAGTGGTACCGCAACAAGGCATTGAAATTTCTTGATTTGGCTGAAAAGCTCGACAGCTTCTTAGCACAGCTCTCCGTCAAGCAAGACAACTTGTCCGATTATCAAAAGAGCATTGCAAATCTTGAAGGACGGTTGCCCCAGGAGCGCGCGAACGTAAGGCCGGTAGAGGTCGTTGGTAACGAAGTCAAGATTCATCCGCTAAAATAACAGCAAGGGCAATCCGACAGCAAAGAAAATAAGCTGCAACGTGGCGAATCATATCGGATGCTCTCGGCCGGCGACGCCTCGGTTATACCTGGAAGATGATTCTTCTGGTGCGTTTCCTAAATGCGGCTCACGGATTGGTCAATTAGTTGACTCCGGCTTCGGCGGACTCACCACTCGCCAATTAACCCCTGAGGGGTTAACTACTCACCACTATGAACAACCAACTATGAACTCTGCTATGCATTTTTTCCGCAGCATTTTTTGTATTTCTTCCCGCTGCCGCATGGGCACGGGTCGTTTCTGCCGACCTTGGGTTGTTCGAGACGGATTTGTTTTACTTTGACCTCGCCTTGTGGCGCCTGGGCCGCGGCCCGCTGCTGCTCGGCCATTGCGAATTGGCCAACCTCATCGTGCGCTACCCGGCTCACGTTCCAGACGCTTCTCGCCCTGGCGCCGGCTTCGAGCCGCACCTTGAAGATGACGTCCGTGACGCGGTCCTCGACGGTTTCGAGCATCTCGTTGAACATTCGGAAACCTTCACGCTTGTATTCGATCTTGGGGTCCTTTTCTGCAAAAGAGCGTGTCCATATACTGTCCTTCATGTGGTCCATCGCGTACAGGTGGTCTTTCCAGGTGCTGTCGTATATTTGCAGCAGGACGTATTTTTCGAGGTCACTCAGTTCGGCCCGCAAGAACTCCCTTGCTGCTTCCGAGAGTTTTTCTCTGCGCTGCGGTCCTTCACCCAACTCATCTTCATTCAGAGATGCGGCAAATCTCTCGTTGGCCCAGTTGACTAATTCGGCGGTGTTCAACTGAGTGATTTTGCTGTCGAGCTCTTTGTCGAGCTGGCCATTGTTGAAGCTTTCACTTAGTTCGAGCAGTTGTTTGTGCAGAAGGCGGGGTTTTACGTTTTGTATTTGCTCAACTGAAAGGCCGGCGTTGTATTTCTTGTTTGCCCAGTCGGCCAGTGCCTCGAATGCGTATACGTTTGTGCCCTGTGGGCCGTAGACCATATTCATTGCAAATTCAACCGGGTACTCGACCTCTCTTTGTTTGTATTTGGCGGAGGTTATATCAAGAAGCTGCTGACGCAGTTGCGACGTGCTTAGGCTCTTGAGCTCGCTGATGTCCAGTTTTATATCGAATTTGGCGCGGGCCCATTCCGCAAATGTCCGGACGGCGAAATCTTCCTTCAGGAACTCGGCTAATTGTGAACAGTCTTTCTTGTCAACTTGCTCGGCGGCGGCGCAAATCAATTGCTCTTCAATCTCTTCCGGCGATTGATGCTTTATTTTGCCGGGGCTCAGGCTGACGCTAAAGGAGCTCATTGCCCACTTACATAGGCCCGCTATGTCCCAGCTTTGAGGCTCGTCATAGTCTTCCAGATATTCACCCATAGAGAGCGATATGTCATTGGCGACATTGTCTTTCTTTTGTTCTTTGATAAGTTTCTCGATTTCGTCCGCGCTGATACCGGCTATGTCCGACTCTTTCAAGTCAACGCCGAAATTACTTCTCGCCCACTCGGTAATACACTTGGTTGGGTAGTTCTTGTTGAGAATAGTGTCGCAGCTTTTTGAGATAGCGGCCTCAATCATCTCTTCGATAACATTCTTCAGGCCTTTCCCGGCGAGGATGCTGCGTCTGCGTGAGTAGAAACCATTTCGCTGGTAGTCCATTACCTCGTCGTATTCGAGCAGACTCTTTCGTATCTCGAAGTTTCGCTCTTCGACTTTCTTTTGCGCCTTTTCGATGCCTTTACTTATTCTGCCGTGCACGATTGGCTGTCCTTCTTCCCATCCTATCCAGGACAGTGCCTTGACCGTCCATTCAGGTGCGAAGACTCGCATCAGGTCGTCGTCGAAACTTAGGAAGAACTGGCTGGAGCCGAGGTCGCCTTGTCTGCCGCACCGGCCGCGGAGCTGGTTGTCGATTCTTCTTGCCTCGTGGCGTTCGGTGCCGAGTACGTGCAGACCGCCGATTTCCGCCACGCCGGGGCCAAGTTTAATGTCCGTGCCTCTGCCTGCCATATTTGTTGCGATAGTCACATTGCCCCGCATTCGGCCGTCGCGCCCTTTGTGCTGATGGCCGGCCTTGGCTACAATGGTGGCTTCTCTTTCATGGTGTTTGGCGTTGAGCAGCTCGTGGTCGAGCCCGTATCTTTTCTTGAGGGCTTCTGAAAGTGCTTCGTTTTTTTCTACGCTGACTGTGCCGACCAGTAGCGGACGGCCGGCGTTACTGATGTCGTTTATCTCATCCACTATTGCATTAAACTTCTCGCGCATCGATTTGTAGATTACGTCCTCACGGTCTTCCCGGATGCAGGGCTCGTTGGTTGGCATTACTATGACCTCGAGTTTATAGATATTCATAAACTCTTCAGCTTCGGTGTCGGCGGTCCCGGTCATTCCCGCAATCTGACCGTAGAGTTTGAAGAAGTTTTGCAGTGTGATGGTAGCGAGTGTTTGTGTTTCTTCTTTTATAGTAACACCTTCTTTTGCTTCGACGGCCTGGTGCAGCCCGTCGGACCACTGTCGGCCGTGCATCAATCGCCCGGTAAATTCATCAACGATGATTACTTTGCCGTCCATAACGACGTAGTCTCTTTCTTTTTCGAAGGTCACGTGTGCTCGCAGGCTCTGCTCTAAGAGATGAGGCCATTCGATATTTGAGCCGGTGAAAAATGAGCCGACCCCTGCTATGTCCTGGGCGGCGCCCACACCTTCATGAGTTAGATGGGCGGCTTTTCGGTCATATTCGACTTCGTAGTATTGTGTAATGGTGGTGAGATTGGCTTGAGCGGCTTCGAGGTCGGCCTGGGTTTCGTCGATTACCTTCTGGGCCTTTTCGATTCTTTTGTTGTCCTTGTCTCTTTTACCTTCGGCTAATTCGCCCTGGGCGTTGGCTATGGTGCGCTCGGCGGAGTCAATTTGTTTTTTGATGCGGTCGTAGTTGCTTTGCAGGCCCATCAGTTTTCTTGCTACTTGGTCGCCTTGTTTATATCTGCTGACATCATCGAAGGCCGGCCCTGAAATAATCAGCGGCGTTCTGGCTTCGTCGATTAGGATTGAATCAACCTCATCGATTATGGCATATTGCAGTTGTCCCTGCACCATTTGCTCGAGCGATATTTTCATATTGTCACGAAGATAGTCGAAGCCAAACTCGTTGTTTGTCCCGTAGGTTACGTCGCAGCCGTACTGGTTCTTGCGTTCGTCACCGGCCGTATCCATATCCGCCTGGATGGCGCCGACCGTCAGGCCCAACGCGCGATAGACGGGCCCCATCCATTCCGCATCGCGCTTGGCCAGGTAATCGTTGACGGTGACTATGTGAACTCTTCTTCCGGTTAGATAAACGAGGTATACTGCTAACGTTGCGACTAATGTTTTTCCCTCGCCGGTCGCCATTTCGGCGATTTTGCCTTCGTAGAGAACGTTGCCTCCGATGAGCTGGACATCGAAATGTCTCATATCGACATTTCGCCTTGCCGCTTCTCGAACGACTGCAAAAGCCTCGGGCAGAATATCTTCGGGGCTGCTTCCGGCATTTAACGCGGCATTGAACTCGGCGGTTTTAGCTCTTAGTCCATCGTCGTCGAGCCTTTTTATTTGCTCTTCAAATTCGCTGGCCTGCCGGGCGATGACCGAGTAAGCCTTAATCAGCCGCTCGTTCCGCGAGCCGAAAACTTTTAACAGGATTTTATTTACTTTATCAAACATCAGACTAATAAAATCCGAAGCACGAAATCCGAAATTCACCCGCCTGAGGCGGGCAAGAATTCGAATGAGCAAAACACAAAA
>CAZOUM010000050.1:0-19934 GCA_964582985.1 uncultured Pirellulales bacterium
CTTGGGCATAAATAAGAAGCATAATAATTCTGTCTTTCTTAGCAAAAACGCCAAACTCGCCGCGCTGCCCGTCGAGACGCGGTCTCGCCGCGGCTGGCGCTCGTCCGCCGAGTCGCCTCGTCGCGACTGGTCGCAGCGGGAAAGCACTTTTTTTTGGCCACCTGACTGTCTGGAGCAGCTTTATGAGAGAATTGAGCAGACCACCCAGCAACCATAGATTTATCAATAATCGTAGATCTTCGCGAGGGTGCCGCATTAAGCAAAAAGCCAATCGTTTCATTCAATTTCACAAAATCTGGACAATTTACGTCTGCAAGAAATAGGGGGTAGAGCCAAATTTTTTTGGAGTCCCAGAGATATTTTTCCAGTAAATTACAGATTGTGGACAATTCTTATCGGCAAGAAATAGGGAGGTAGGGCTATTTTTAGCGGATTTTGAGGCGGATTTTGGAAGATAGGCTGTATGACACACATCAAAAGCCGTTTGGCCGTCCTACGAGCGTAACCCCCCCCTGAGAGCTGTCCTGTGAGATTCTATGGGCTGCCTTAACAGCGTTTCCTTCTCACCATCACCTCCAACCGCTCCCGCAACCGCACCATCGCCAGACTATCCATCTTGCAATAATCCAACAAATCCTGTCTAACCTTCTCAACTTCTTCCCTACTATACCTACCTCTTGCCGAATAAGCAAAAACTTATATCTACTGTATTCCTCATATGGTTTGACATCCGCACGCGCAAGTCAACAACCACAAATACCTACAAAATATCGAAAGGGGTAGTTCTGTCAGATTAAGTCTTGATTACCTCAGCCCTTACTTTTGTGCATATCCTCTTGAGGCTCTACGTCTTCTTCTGTCTTTCTGCTTACGAATCTTGTTTAGCTTTTTTGCTTCAGGGCTTTCCTTTCCAAGTAGCTCTTTCTCCAGCATTTCACACAGTCGTTTCCTGGCGTAATAACGGTTTAGTCCTTGGGTACGGCTCTTTTGCATTTTTACCACCAGCTTAGTCGGCACATGTGTGAGATGAACACAAGTGGAACTCTTGTTTACTTTCTGACCCCCTGGCCCACTACTTCGGATGAACTTCTCCTCAAGATCTTTCTCAAACAATTTGCACTTCTTCATCCGCTGTTCAAGCTCTACTACTTTTCGTTCTGTAACTCCAAAGTCAATCATATATCTTGCCCAGCCGTTCTGTTCCCGAAGCCTTATCCAACTCCCAGTCTATACTCCCTCATCCTCTTCCTCAACCTCTTTGCATCTCCCACAAATTTATCCATCTGTGCCCAAAATTTCTTGCTATGGTTCTTATGCTTAGTATGAACAAGTTCATGTAAGATAACATAGTCCTGTAGTTCTTTAGGCAGTCTTACCAAATCCATATTCAGACTAATGTTGTTTTTACTTGAGCAAGTTCCCCATTTTGTCTTCTGATTTCTTATAAATATCTTATTGTATTTGAAGCCATATTTTTGGGCTAAGTAATTTAGTCTTGTAGTCAGGGCAGTTTTGGCTTTACTCTTATTGATAGGTGGTAAAGGAGTCTGGGCATAGTTTTGCTGTAGTTTTTGTAGTCTGTTGAGATGCTTCTTCGCCCAAGGGATTTTAGATTGTAGGAATTTCTTGGCGGTAGTGAGAGATACTCTTTTGGGGATGGTTACTTTGACAGTCTGGTCAGGTTTGATGGTTATGGAAAGATATTTGGCTCGTAGGGAAGTAGTGAAGAGGACGGGGCCCAGTCCGTCAATAGTAATAATGTTGGATTTCAGCATTGGTTCTTTGTAATACTCCAAAATAGTCAATATGATGGTGGTAGAGTAATAGCGGATGCAGGCTGGGAAGTCAAGAAAGTGGGGGTAGATTAGGGTTAAGGAGTATATGTGGGTGGTGGAGAAGGCAAAACTGTGCATGAGGAGTTGAGATGACTTACCGCCAACGCGAGATACTGCACAAGATAGGCTGGTGGGTGGCGGTTATCTTCATGCTGCTGGTCGGCGTGTGAGCGGGCTGTATTTGCGAGTTGACAAACTGTACATAAGTTAATAGAGTACAAATTGCTATTGTCTGAACCAAATGGTGATTTCAGTTTCATTAATTAAGGAGCTTAGCAATGAGAACAAGTTCATCCACCAAATATGCACTTCTGGCAGTTGGCTATATTGGCCAACATAAGGGCAAGAATCTTGTCTTATCTCAGGACGTAGCCAAGGCATATAATATTCCACTGGAGTACCTGCTCAAGATAATGAACCAATTAACGAAGGCCCAAATACTGCGAAGCAAGAGAGGTCCCCGTGGCGGTTTCTCTTTGGCGAGGCCGCTGTTAAAAATCACCATGCTCGACGTTATCGAGGCTATTGAAGGACCGATGAACGTATCAGTGGCCCTGAAGGAGAATGCACCTAAAGACAAATTTGCCGCCGGTGCTGAACGGGCTTACGATAAGGTCGTTGCGGGGGCCAGAGCTGCCTTCAAGAAAGTTAAGCTTTCTAATCTGGTTTGAGTGTAGCCGAGACAAGTCCCCTGTAGGGGTAGGCTTTGCTCTTGTAAATCAGCATCTGGGACCACTTGCGGTTTATATAAGGGATAGTCTATAGACAAGCCGGAAAAACAGGTTGTCAGACCGGACAAAGTAGGCCCAAAGAACATTAGGTGGGCTTTGAAACCGCCTATACTTTTAGCCAAGGTAATATCAGTTATCATGCCCCCCCCCGCAACCCCGTTCTGCATATCCTCAAGGCTTATATCTATTCAAAAACCCTCGCGAAGCGACCGCAACCCAAAATCGAGCATCGAGTATCGAGCATAATCTTTTCATCCACTCACCATTTAACCACTCACCAATCACGAGCCACGAGCGACGAGTCCCGGCTAAATTGTCTTATTCAGCCAAGTGTCCAAAATGTAGCAAAACCGCTTTATCAGTATAACAAGCGGGGTTTTGAGGGCCCGATTTGACTTTTTGTCTATTCCCGGCTATATATATATGACCACCCTTCGAGGTTAGGGAGGGGTCTTGCCTTATGCGGATGCTTGACGTAGGTTTACGGAGGAAAACAAGTAAGCGCTGTGTGCTGAGTAGAAAGGATTTACGGCTGTCCTATGTACGGGGTGTTTGACCAGGCAATAGTCAATCAGGTCCAGCAGGCAAACGATATCGTCGACGTGGTAGGCGAGCATATAAGCCTGGCCAGGAAAGGCAAAGAGATGGTCGGCCTATGTCCCTTCCACGACGACCATCGGGCCAGTCTGTACGTCAATGCCGCCAAGCAAATCTTCAAATGTTTCGCCTGCGGCGCCGGCGGCGACGTCCTCAAGTTTGTTCAAATGCGCGAAAATCTGACTTTCCCCCAAGCCATACAAAGATTGGCCGAGCGCGCCGGCATAAAGATTCAGCCTGTTAAAACTCAAAAGGATAAAAGCCGACAGCCGGACGTCGACCCAAACAGGTTGGCCAAGGCCAATGCCTGGGCCGCTAAACTTTTCCAGAAGAATCTCCACGATAAGCAAAAAGGCAAATCAACCCGTGACTATCTGGCAGAAAGAAAAATAGATTCCGAAAGCACCAAAAAATGGCAGCTCGGCCTGGCCCTCACCTCCGGAGATGATTTAATCAAAGCGGCAAAAGGCAAAGCCATTCCGGAAAAACTGCTCCAGCAGGCAGGCCTGGTCGCAGGTCAGGAAAGCAGCAGCCTTCGCGACAAATTTGTAAATCGCCTGATGTTCCCCATAACAGATGCGACCGGCAGAGTAATCGCCTTCGGCGGACGGACCCTGACCAATGAAGGCGCCAAGTACATAAACTCGCCGACAACACCATTGTTCGACAAAAGCAATTCACTGTACGGCCTCGAGCACGCCAGGCACCAGATTGTCTCGACGGGCACAGCCATCGTCGTCGAAGGCTATACCGATGTCATAATGGCCCACAGCAAAGGCGTCGCGAACGTCGTTGCATCCTTGGGTACAAGTTTCACCGCCGGCCAGGCACGCATCCTGCGCCGATACGCAAAACAAATTGTCCTGATATTCGATAGTGACGCCGCCGGCCTCGAAGCTGCAAACAGGGCACTCGAAATTTGCATCGCCCAGCGCATAGATATCAAACTTGCGTCAGTGCCGGAAGGCAAAGACCCCTGTGATTTCCTGTTAAGCGCAGGCAAAAAGCGATTCGAACAGTTACTGGCCAATGCCGTCGACGTCTTCGAGTTCAAATGGAACAGATTGACGGAAAGTTTCAGCACCGACGGCGCTCTCGTAGATAAGAAAGCGGCTATCGAAGAGTTCCTGCAAACCATAGCTACCGGCTTATGGGCGGGAAAGCTCGCCCCCATAGACAGAGGTTTAATCGTTAATCAGTTGTCAAAAATTATCGGTCTCGGCAGTAAAGAGATAAACGCCGAGCTGCGCAAAAGAATCGCAAGGGTCGCCAAAGCCGCAACATACCCCGATACGACGGGCTCGAAAACCCAAGGAGTACAACCTGTAGATTTCGGCCAGGGCTTATTTGCCGCGGCCCAGCGCGAGATACTCGAAGTCCTGCTGAACAAGCCTGAACTATTCGAGATGGCGAAAGAGCAAATTACAGCAGAAACTTTTGACGTGCCGATGTTGAAGCAGATAGCAGCTATACTGTTTGAAACATTAAGTGCAGAACCCGGAGCTTCTCTTAAAGCCGTTTTAGCTAAAGCTGAATCGCCGCAGGCGGGCAGCGCCATCGTCGAATTAGCCCAGGCCGGCCAGGAAAAAGCCAACTTTCAGTCCCGCCTTACCGGGGCCCTGGATGCAGTACAGAGATATCAGGCCCAGAAAAGAAAGACCGAAATCAAAGCGATAGAAGACAAAACTCAGTTACTCCAGCATCTCGCCGAGAATACTGTAAAACAAAACCCACATAACGTAGGTATGGTTTGATAGATAACAGTTACGTGAGCAATAACCAGTGACCATTAATCGATAATCAATTGTTTAGAGGTGCCAATCGTGGCAAAAAAGGCAGAAAAAACAGACAAACCAAATACCCAGGACAAAACCGCCGTTAGTGGCGGCTCCCCAACGAACTACAGAATCAAACTCGCTGAAGGTCAGATAAGAGCACTCATTGAAAAGGGCAAGAAAAAAGGCTATCTCACATACGAAGAGATGAACGAGGAGCTCCCCGAGGAGGCCGTAACTCCCTCTCGCCTGGACAGCTTGTTGATGACGCTCGATGAAATGGGAATTACCTTGCTTGATGAAGCTGATGTCGAAAAGCAGGTCCAGGCAGAACAAGAGCAGTTTGAATCAGCCGAAGAACCTTTCGAGCAAGAAAAACCCACTGCTAAAGAGCAGCTCAAAGAAGATGAGCTGCTTGAAAAAGAACTCGTCGGAGAGGTAGTCGCCCCACGTGTGGATGATCCTATACGGATGTACCTGACCCAAATGGGTGAGATTCCGCTGCTGATAAGAGAAGATGAGATTCGCCTTGCACGAAAAATAGAACTGGCTCGTATGGCTTTTAGAAGGAAGATGCTGGAATGTGATTATTGCGGCAGGAACGCCGTGAGTATACTTCAGCAGGTGCACGACGGCACTCTGTCATTCGATAGAACAATGAAAATCAGCACCGCTGAGAACCTGGTAAGGTCGGTGATAAGGAAGCGGCTGCCGAACAACGTTGAAACGGTAAACAAACTTCTGAAGAACAACCAAAATTTGTTTAAGAAATTTCTTGAGGCCGAAAACAGCACCGGCAGTAAACAGTTGTTAAAGCAACTGCATAGAAACAGAGGCAAAATCGCAACGCTGCTCGAAGAGCTTAGCCTGCGAACCAGCAGAATCCTGCCAATGAAAAGTAAGCTTCACGGTATCAGTCAAAAGATGCACCAGTTGGAAAAGACTATCGCCCACGGACCCCGTGGGGATTATACCGCTGATGATATTGGAACAATGAAGCAGGAAGTACAGGGCCTTCAGGATTTGGTTGTTGAGACACCGAAGCAGCTTGATAAGAGACTGCGCATCATCGACAGGCTCTTTGGTCAGTACGAGGACGCCAAGCGGGCGCTCTCAAGCGCAAACCTCAGGTTAGTGGTTTCAATCGCGAAGAAATATCGCAACCGCGGCCTGAGCTTTCTGGATATAATCCAGGAAGGAAACAGCGGCCTAATGAGAGCGGTCGATAAATATGAATACCGCAGAGGCTATAAATTCAGCACGTACGCGACCTGGTGGATTCGCCAGGCAATTACCCGCGCGATTGCGGACCACGCGCGGACGATTCGCATCCCCGTGCATATGATAGAGACAATGAGCAGACTGCGAAACGCCAGCAGAACTCTGCATCAAAAGCTCGGCAGAGAGCCGGGCATTGAGGAAATCGCAGAGGAAGCCAAAATGGGGCTCGTAGAGGCCCGCAGAGTGCTGAAGATTTCCAAGCACCCTATCAGCCTTGACAGGCCTATCGGTGAAAGCGAGGACAGCTACTTCGGCGACTTTATCGAAGATGGGGATGTCGATTCGCCGGTGCTGTCGGCTTCGCAGGAGATGCTCAAAGAAAGAATTGATATAGTTCTGAAAACGCTCTCTTACCGCGAACGTGAGATTATCAAGCTGCGATACGGCATCGGGGACGGCTATACCTACACGCTCGAAGAGGTGGGCAGAATCTTCAAGGTCACCCGCGAACGGGTCAGACAGGTCGAGGCAAAGGCCATTAGAAAACTCCAGCACCCGGTGCGTTCGCGAAAGCTCGAAGGGTTTTTAGACCACAAAAAGGTTTAGATAGTGAATAGTATTTAGTCTATAGTGATTAGTTAATACTCGTTAGGGAGTAGGGTATTGAGAAGGGGCATAAGGCTTGGCTTATGCCCTTGTTTTTTTGGGTGTATTGGCCACCGAGGACACAGAGAAAAAATCAAAAATAGCCACGAAGAGGCACAAAAAACACAAATAGATCAAGAATTTATTAGCCACAGGTCCATTCTCCGCAGTAGAATTGCCCCTTATGGCCGCCAAGGCCCCGCAGGGGCAAGCCCCTTGGGGGCAAGCTACGAAGGATGAATTTCACAGATTTTTGTAAAGAAATTGAGCAAGGCAGACATGGACGCACAAAACAAAAAGCAGAAAACTTTAAAGTTGATGATTGTATTATTTTTTTTGGTGGTTATAGGTGCTGCGGCTGGCAGAGAAAGGACACGAAGTCGTTCAGGTACCCGTTCTCGCACTCGCTCTGGTTCAAGGAAAAGTCCCGTTATTAAAGTAGACTTAACGAAATGGAAATTCCCAGAGCCACGAATGGATAACCGGCAAAAACATAGTGGTTATAATCCACTTAAAATAGTAAAACGCCAAACCATAGAACAAGAGCGGAAAAAAGCTTATGTCATTGTCACTACATCAGCAATTAAAGCAGCTTCTCGTCAATTGCCCAGATTTGTCAGACACAAAAAAACACGGGGTTTTAATGTTAGGGTTGTCACCGAAAGGGACTTCGGTGGTGGAGGAGGTGATAGAGCAGCGAAAAACATCCGAGGTTGGCTGCAAAAACACTATCTTGAAGACAACATTCAGTATGTCCTGCTGATAGGAGACGCTCACCCGGTCAGTGGAAAAATTCCGATGAAGATGGTCTGGACGTCGTCATGGAGCAAAGGCGTTCCTTCAGACTATTACTATGCGGACTTAACCGGCAATTGGGACTGGAATGGTGACGGACAGTGTGGTATGAAACCGGAGGATTGTGGGCCAGGAGGTGTGGACATATTTTATGAGGTGCTGGTCGGTCGAATTCCCGTCTATGCCTCGATAAAGGATCTCGATACCATTCTCAGAAAAACTATCCAATACGAACTGCAGAAAACAGATAAGATACAATGGCGGAAAAAAGCTCTTTTTGTCATGCCGGATAAGAAATCCGGTGACTACACTAAGGAGATAATCAAGCGATTTCTTATGCCTGCGGGATGGAATTACCACATTATACATGACCATGAATGGGGAATTAATCCATCAGTGGAAACTAAACCCTGTACAATAGAGAAAGTAACAAATGTATGGAAACATGATAAATTCGGACTGGTGTTGTGGTGGACACACGGCGAAGCTGATAGTGCTTATGATGTTATGGATACCTTACATGTACCATACCTAAATGATAATTATCCAGTTTTTGTAGTAGGACTTGGTTGCGGTAATGCTATTGTGGAACGTAACGACAATCTGGCTTATTCGTTGTTAAAACATGGAGCAATTTGTACTCTTGCAGCAACAAGGGGGGCAGGTAAAATGTCGTGGATGGGACGTGATTTTGTTTCAAGGCTTGTTGAAGGTATGAGCGCTGGTGAAGCCTTGTATGAGACTAAGCTTTGGCAGCATGGAGTCGGTTGGAATTCATTAAACGTATTCAACCTTTATGGAGACCCATCGGTGTCTATCTTTCCATCTGAGCCGCGTTCACGGCGACGATTTGTTAATTGCAGGGCAGCACCTGGTGGTGATGGACTTAGCTGGAAGACCGCCTATCGGGATTTACAGGACGTGTTGGATAAGATTGTACGTCCCGGTATGGTCAACGAAATCTGGGTAGCTGCTGGAACATATAAGCCCGACAAGGGTACGGGAAGACGCCAGACTACTTTTAGACTTGATAAAGGCATACGAATATATGGTGGATTTACTGGAAACGAGATGCAGTTGGACCAGCGAGACCCGATTAAGAATGTAACAACTCTTAGTGGTGATATTGGAATTGAAGGTGATAGTTCTGATAATAGTTATCACGTTATTATGCTCAAAGACACCTGGGAGGCTGCTTTGATCGATGGGTTCACCATTACCGGCGGTAACGCAAATGGAGATGAGAAAGCAGACAAAAATGGTGGTGGGATATACAATTACCTTAGCAATCCCACGTTAGTTAATTGCGTATTCAAACAAAACTCAGCCGCTGACAGCGGCGGCGCTGTTTACAGTTGCTGTTTTTGGAACCTTCTGACGCTTACCAACTGCCTCATAACGGATAACAAAGCAAATGACGGTGGCGGACTGTACTTAAATTGCAGAGCAAGAATGACAACTTGCACTTTAACAGCAAATTCAGCGCAACGCGGCGGCGGGATATACAATGATAAAAAAGGCCGTGCGATTTTGGCTGGCTGCACCCTAAGGGCCAACAATGCCAAAGATAAGGGTGGTGAAATATACAGTAATGAAAATAATACGTTCATGACGGGTTACTGCAACATCGAAGGCGGTTTAAAAGGACCTAAGTGCGGCGGCGCATCTTTGATTGATGGTGGAGGCAACATCATTATAGAACCATAATTAGCTTTCATCAAGACCTGTAAACTATAATTTTTCAAGAAGGCAAAAGAACGTAATTCGTTAAAACGCAAGAGATTGTATCCTCCTTCGTAAGGAATTGCTACGGAGGACAGGCGAGTCCTTCGACTGGCTCAGGGTAAATATTGAAGAAGCAACGGGAACGTATAGTCTTTAGTTGAAAGTCGTTAGTATTTAGTCCGCGGGATAGCCTGCGGCGATGGGCATTGACCCGTTTTGTACAGTCCGCCAGAGGCGTATAAAACTGTATAATCATTGTTAGACACGACATGGATATGAGAAGGTACGTAATCGTTATAGCTATCCTGGCTCTCACCTGTGGGTGTGGTATAATGCCGCCAGTGGACCCATACGTATTGAAGAGCAATCGTTCCTGGTTGCACACTATTGATGAACCTTACGAGTGGTCCCGTGTCGAGATTAGAGAGGCGGCATCCATTGGCAAGGACGGCGGGCTGTGCAGTGCCGAGGCCGACATCGACGGTGACGGAACACGGGAGTTGTTTGTGCATGCGGACGTGCCAGGACGCGTACACGTGATATTGGCTTTCAAGCGGGTTCGCGGAGGATACCGGTACATCGGTAATTTCGATGCATCCCGGGACAGGATTACTAATCCCAAGCGTAATACGCTGACTGTCTACGAGGCCTGTGGGGGGCATCATGGGTATGTCCGGACGTACGTCAGTGCCAGGGACCGCTTCAAGCGCGTATGGTCATCGGAAGAGCGGAGCGTTGGTGATGGAGCTCCCGACGCCAACAACGAGAAGGTGGAGCGCCTTCGTAGAAACTGTGCACTGAAATGGAAAAGGATGCCTAACCAAACGCTCCAGCGGACTGGCGTAAACGCCAGCCGCTGAGCTCAACCGTTATGCTTCAATCCGTTTGGCAACTTGGAGCGGGCGATGTTGTGCGAGGGCAACCCCATTAGAGAACGGAGAGAAGGCCTCTAACGGGGCAGGGGGTGAGGGTGGGAATGAATATCGAATGCCCAACAAGGAATGTCGAATGTTGAAGTGTACGGGGGCCCATTAGTGGCAAGCAAGCCCATTAGAGAGCGGAGAGAAGGCCTCTAACGGGGCAAGGGGGGCGTTTCAATTGATAATTGATGACTGATTCCGCCTGCCGAACGGCGGATTTTCGCTTCGCTCCAATATTGATTATTGTGGTTTAGGTCGCCCCCCAATCAGGTAGGGGCAAGCTTCGTGGCGGTATTTAAAATTAATGAGAATTAATGGTTGACACTTTCGAGGGGATGTAATAATATAACAGCAGGTAACTATTGAACGGCGGTAGTACCGGCAAGAGTTTTCTTAAAAGAAAGGGAATAAACACAATGAATATCTATGTAGGAAATTTGCCGCATAAGGCAACCGAGGATGAAGTTCGTCAGGCTTTTGCAGAATTTGGACAGGTTGCAGAGGTTCGTCTAATAATGGACAAGTTCAGCGGCGAATCAAGAGGATTCGGATTCGTAGAAATGCCGTCTAAAGATGAAGCAGCAAAAGCTATCGAAGAAATGAACGGCAAGGACTTGATGGGACGAGCTTTGAATGTGAATGAGGCGCGGCCGAAGGTCGACCGTGGCGGTGGTCGTGGTGGCGGCCGTGGCGGTGGTGGCGGGCGCGGAGGTTTCGGTGGCGGCCGTGGCGGAGGTGGCGGCCGCGGAGGTTTCGGTGGTGGCCGTGGCGGAGGTGGCGGAGGTCGGTACTAACGAGCAGTACTGCTGAAAGATTTGTGGGTAAGTGTGAAAATAAGAGGGGCTCTGTTTGAAGGCGGAGCCCCTTGGTTTCGTCAACGTGTTGCTTTGGATTAAGCAGGGATTACGTTGGTCGCAGAGGGTCCTTTTTTGCCCTGTCCGGTGTCGAACTGAACCTTCCGGCCTTGCTCAAGATCGGCGCAGCCGGTGGCTAAACATCACGGAAAACCCCACGTGAAACGTTGTGCTAAATATTTTCATTTTTTGAAGTTTAAGAGCGCAAAATCACCGTGATATTTGCGTGCAGCCTGGTTCCGCTCTGCCTGTGGCGGACCTTCAGCGTGGCGGACAGGCCCGCCTGCGGCGGGCGAGCTCCCTGCTTTGAGCGTGGGGTCACGAATCAAAGTTCAGAACCGCAAATTCACCGTGATATCTCTTGGCGGCATCATCATACGCTTGGGCAGCAGATATCTCGTCAGCAAAACTGCCGAGATATATTCTTTTGTGGTTTACGCGGATTCGTGCCCTCCATCTTTTTTGGGATTTGAGCCAGTCGACGCCCTTGTATCTGGAACGTGAAGGTATGTTGAATTTTTTTCTGTGCCAGATGTTCTGTGTGCGGGTAGCGGGACGTAGGTTTGCCCTTCGATTGTCGAGGCCGTTGTGGTTGATGTGGTCGATGAACATTGCGGTGGGAATTTTGATGATGAGATTGTGCATTTGAGCGTTCTTTCGGGGCTGCTTTTTTCCATTTGTGAGAGAGCGGACGGCGTAAAAGGTGTGTGGGGCTTTGTGGACGTGCCATTTGTATTTGGTTAAACGGTCATAATCCTGCGGGTCGACGATGGCGTATTTGCCCTGGGTTAAAGGTATTCTGCGGAAAGGATATCCGAAGCGGAGGCGGCGGTATAAAAGCACTATCGAAAGCATCGGCTTTGCCAGGAAATCAGGAATGTTGAGAACGACTTTGATAATTGCCCCCCGGAGTTGGTTAATTGGTTAATTGATGAGTTGTGATTTTATTTAGATTTTGACTCCTACATTTTTTGCTCCTCCATAATTGGCTGAACCTGCGCATTTGCGCTGAAAATCAGGGTGTTTTTGGGCTATCAGGGAGCTGTAAGCTGCTGTGAGGAGAGCAGATAAAAAATTTTTGAGTTTTTTGATTTTTTTGCGCAGATACCTGCGGATTTGATTGATTTTGGGACGGTATCGGCGCCGGCCGGTTCGGCAATGTCCGCCTCATTGACTTTTTTGGGCAAATACGGTACGTTTTTCGCAATTACACGAAGGTCTTTGGTGATGATTATGAGGTGACAAAAATGGAAAATGATGAGAGAATCAGCCAGCTGCTTTCGGAAATACGCGATGCCGAGCAAGAAACGGCAAAAAAGGTCTCGATATGCTACGCTTTGATTATTGTGCTAATGGTGCTCTTGCTGCCGATTTTGTGGTCGGCGTGGCACCTGGTCCTGGTCCGTATGTTTTGATGCGCCGAAATAATTGAATTGCGGTTGGGTGAAGTTACTGTGCGATGTTTAGGCACTCTAACAAAACCCGACTCGAATACAAGGAGCCGCTTCGCGGAGCCATTCTAATAGATTTCTCGGCTTCGCTCGAAATGACAAACTGGGTTTTGTTAGAGCCTCTTAAGAGTTTGGATAAGGATTGAAATTGGCGTAAGGGGCAGGTCTCAATGAATGTAGAGAATGAGAGAAGTATCCGGGAGAAGTGGTTGTGGGAGCGAGAGGCTTTGAGGGTCTTTGTCGGTTTGATGGTTTTGGCCTCGGTTGTACTGATTTGTGTCCTTTATCCGATATTCGGGAGGAAGTCACTTGTGGCTTTGTTTTTTGTTGGCGTCGGGCTTGTCTGCGGGATTGTCTACGGCATAGTGGGAATGAAGGTTGAAAGGCTTCGGCTCTTCATCAGCGCCGAGGGGGAAGAGGGCATACAGAGCCTCATTGTAAATGGTCTAATTCAATCGCCAGGGATATCATTTTTCAAAGATGATGAAATAGTTCTGTGCCCGCTTGTTGGCGAGCGTTTGACGATTCGGCTGGCTGATATTGTTTCTTTTCGGCAAGTAAAATGGTTTAACGGCAAATTGCTGTTGTTCAAGACAGGATTTTGGCTGAGTGTTCCGGGCAGAGGCCGTTTAGGAGTTGCCGTTGCGAACTCTTATTCCGAGCTTTTGTGAAGCCGGCTCAGCTAAAAAACCATTTATCACACACTACGGTGTTCGCCTGCATCGCGAATGGCGGGAGCAAGCAATGCACGTTCTATGCAAAAAAACGCAATTGTTAGCATTGCATTGGCGTGGGAGATTTGGTAAACTTTCGAGATACGAGTTCAGGGACGTAAATTTAAGGAGGTTTGCTATGAAGCGTTTATTGACGGTGGTTCTGGTCGTTCAAATGGGACTGTTTCTTGCCGGCTGCAAGAAGAAGGCGGTTGAGCCGGCAGGTGAAGGGCCGGAGAAAAAGGCAACAGAGGATTTTGCCAAGCCCGCAGACACAGAGAAGCCTCAGGAGCCTGATATCAGCCGGGGTCTTGTGGGCTGGTGGAAGCTCGATGAGGTTACGGGCATCAGGGCTGCGGATTCTTCGGGGCACAGCCGGGACGGGGCACTTAAGCAGAGTCTCTCTATTGATAATGGTCCGGTGGAGGGGCAGATAGGTAAAGCGCTGAATATCGGCAAGGCTGATTACGTAGAGATAACCGGATACAAGGGAATTACGGGGACAGAGCCGCGGACGGTGGCGGCGTGGGTCAAAACAAAGAGTGACAACGGCCATATATTGGACTGGGGCCTGGATGAAGGCGGCCAAATGTTTATCTTCGGCTTTATACCGGGACGTGGACGCGTGGGCGTCACGCCCAAGGGCGGCTACTTTTATATGAAGGACAAGGTCAGTGACGACAAGTGGCACCACGTGGCGGCGGTGGTGCATAAGGCGGAACTTCCGAATCTGCATGATGATGTCACGCTCTATAAGGACGGCGAGGTGGCCATTATCCACGACATCGGGCTTTTGCCCCTATGGCCGATCAATACGCCCAGTGGTATGGATGTCGCAATAGGAAAGGGCTTCGAGGGCTGCATCGACGACGTGCGTATCTACGACCGTGCTCTTTCCCACGACGAGATAAGACTGCTGTTCGCGGCCCGATGAAACTCCAGCGTTCGCAGGTCTTCAGACCTTACCACATCTTGCTTTCGGCAGGGGTAGATTAGTTATAGCGCCTACTTAAAGTGGAATGTGCCTTTCCTGCCAAAGCTTTTTAATACCTGCGTCCGCTTGAGTGACTGGTCAGGTCGTCTCTCAACCACTGGTTCCTTTGGCCGCGGGCAGCTCATCGTCGCTTTCAATGCTCTTTTCCACTATTTGGCCGATTCTTATCGCATCTTTTATTGCAATTTTGTAATAGTCCTTTTTGTTCTCTTCGGTCACCTTCCCTGAACAAATGTATGCAGCGAAGATTTGCGATGCACATTTGAACACAGCCTTTTCACTCGGCTGCAGCGAGAAGTAGCGCTGCGATTTCTTCTTTTCTTCGGGACTCATTCACTCTCCTTTCTTGTTTAGCGAAATGGTGGGCACAGCCCAGCCTACAATCTTATCGTTTTGTCAAGGGACGCAGGCTTGACAGCGAGAAGGTGGGGTAAACCCCACCCTACATTGGCTAATAGTCGATTCCGCTTATGCGGGTGTTATTATGGTCGGGATTGTCGGTAAAGGCAAGGAAAAATCCGTCGCTCGTCGCTCGTGACCCGTATTTTTCGTATCTCGTGAATCGTATCTCGTTTGGACGACCGGTGGTTGGCACGGCCCGCGCTATCTATCTTAAAATCGTGTCAAACGCTTGGCCCGTAATTGAGTCAGGAGTGAAAGCAAGTGGTTCCTGTCAGGTAAGGTTCTGTTTTACAAACTTTTTTGCGGCGGAGCGTAAAAGAGCACGGCTGTTTTTAAGCGCTTCGTCAAGGGACATATCTTTTGGTTTGCAGGCGATAGCTGTGCGAATCCCTATTTTTTGATACTCGGTTTCGGGCAAATCGACCTGGCCGGCTATGACGGCTACGGCGGTGTTGGATTTGGCGGTAATTTCGGCAATGCCGGCGACGACCTTGCCGTAAAGACTTTGGCGGTCGAAACAGCCTTCGCCGGTGATAATCCAGTCGGCGTCGGCAAGTTCGGCTTCGAGATTGCAGAAACTTATTATGGTCTTCACGCCGGACGTTAGTGTCGCGTTCATAAATGCAATCGCGCCGGCGGCCAATCCTCCTGCGGCTCCTGCTCCGGGGACATCGATGTTTTTGCTAAGCTGGTTTTTCGCGAGTTCAGCGAGATGTTCAAGACCTTTTTCAAGTTTGTCAACCATTTCGGGCGTTGTACCTTTCTGTGGGGCATAGATTCTGGCAGCGCCTTCATCGCCGCAAAGAGGGTTTGTGACGTCGCAAAGAACTTCAACGGTGGCCGAAATCGGCTCTGGCGGCTTGATGATTTTGGCGATTTGTATCAGGCCTTGGCCACTGTGCGTCACTTGGTTGCCTTCTTGGTCGAGGAATTTCCAGCCGAGCGCTGTTGCAGCGCCGATGCCGCCGTCGACGGTGGCACTGCCGCCCACCGCTAATAGAATTTTCGAGGGCTTATATTCCAGCGCAGCCTTTATAAGCCAGCCGGTGCCATAAGTGGTTGTTTTCATTGGGTTGTACTGGTCGGGCGAGAGCAGTTGAAGCCCGCTGGCGTAGGCCATTTCGACCAAAGTCGTGCTGGTGTTCTCGAACCAGGCGAAGCCGGCCTGCACCTGCATATCAGGCAACGGGCCTGTCACTGTCACCGGCACCCATTGGCCGGAGGCTGACTTGAGCATCGCTTCTGCTGTACCTTCGCCGCCATCCGCCATTGGTTTTATCGAAAGCTGTGCGTCAGGTATGTGTTGGGCAATGATATCTGCTACAATTTCGCACGCCTCAGTGGCGGGGGTAGTGTTTTTGAATGAGTCCATTGCGATAACAATCTTCATAATTGTCGCCGAAATAGATAATCACAAAGATCCTAAAGACATAAGCGCGTGATTCAGCGAGCAGTGTAACGAGCGCGTTGTAAGGTGTCAACATCGCCGGTTTGCGTCATATACATATCGTGATATACTCTTGTGCACTAATGCGTGCCGCCCGTGTGATGAATAGTTGGTATGGGTCGGCAAAAGTGTTGTTTAGCTTGTTGTTAAATCAGGAGTAGAGTTATGAAGACAGTCAAGGTGGTATCAATGGTTTTGGTTGTATGTTTGTGCTTTTTTGTATCGCCGGCTTTGGCAGCGGTTCGTTTTGACGGGCTGACGTGGTATCACTCGGAGGACCCGAACGGGCTGATTATAAACGAGGACCACCAGCTTGTATGGTTGAGGCCCCACTCGCCGGACCAGGTAACAGTTCGGCTGCCGGCAATGGACGTCAGTGATGTTAATGATGTTGCGGAAGTGGTGTATTTATTCAAGACCGAAGGGGTCAAGACCGGAAAACCCTCGACCGACCCGACACTGCTTTCGGGGACAGGGGACATTCGGATAGGGTTCTTCGATTCGAACGGAAAGGGACATATCAAGAAAGATAACACGGGATACAGAAATAAAGTCTGGTGCGGCTATCTGGGTTATTGCGCCCGGGTTTGCCCGCATCTTCCGGTGGGGACAAGAAGGAAACACAGTGACGCGATTCCAGGTAAAATTATGAAACGCACAAAGGCCTTTGAAGAAGGTGTGTGCGAATCTCTGGTTCAAAAGGCAGGGCCTTATGGAAGGTCGCGTGACATAAGCGGTTTCGGTTTGCCGCTCGGCGTATATACACCGTTGATTCTGCGGGTCAAACGCACAAGTCCGACGACATTGCTGTTTAGCGTCACGCTCAATGATGTCACGCATGTTTACATCGACGATGACCCGCGTTACCAGCCGAAGAAGATTGATGCGATGGCGATGTATTTTCCGAACCCGAAGGCGTATAGCTCGATAACCTTAGCCGGCTGCTACTTCTCCTGTAAACCGAACACGGCTGAAGGCGGGCCTCGAAAAGAGAGGATTTTTGAGACTTATAGGCCAAAATAAAAATAGGTGGGTAATGACCCCATTAGAGTAGACGACACTCTAAGCAATGGGGCAGGCAGGACAGGTTTGGTGCGGGGCAAGGGGATTAGGTGAGGTTGAAGAAGGCGCGACTCGTGGCGGTTATCTTTTGTACGAAATCTTCCAAATCCATGGCTTTTAAGTCGGCGAGGAATTTGGCGGTGTGAATGAGTAAGGCCGGCTCGTTTATCTTTTGCTTTCTCATCGGTTCAGGTGACATATAAGGACAATCGGTTTCAAGCATCAGGCGCTCCAAGGGAACCGCCTTTGCGGCCTCGCGGGTCTTATTGGCATTCTTGAAGGTTACGACGCCGGTGAAGGAAATATGATAGCCTTTGCTTAAAATGATTTTTGCCTGTTCGGCTGAGCCGGAGAAGCAATGAAAGACGACTTTTCTGACATCCTGGCCGTGCTGGTCCAGGATTTCGATGGTTTCATCGAAGGCCTTTCTGGAGTGAATGATGACGGGCAGATTTAATTCGGCGGCGATTCTTAGCTGCTGGGCGAAGACTCGTCTTTGGTCCTGGCGGGGTGAGTTGTCGTAATAATAGTCCAAGCCGGTCTCGCCGATGGCGACGACCTTAACGTTTTGGGCAAGCTCTTTTAATTGGATTATTGTGTCGGCCGTCACATCTTTGGCATCGTGGGGGTGGATTCCTACGGCGGCATAGAGATTTTCGAATTTGTTTGTGAGTTCGACGGCTTTTTGGTTTTCGCTGGGGTCGGTGCCGACGGTGAGCCAGGTGGTGACGCCCGCCCGACGGCTTCGCTCGATAACACCTTCTATGTCGCCGGCCAAATCGTCAAAGGTCAAATGGCAATGGGTGTCAATTAGTTGCATCGGTTCTACCGCGGCCAAGGTCAGCGACAAGCCTCGGAGCCAAGTCGTTGCTAGCAGGAGTGAAGATGAACTTTCCTGTCGTGTCAATATAGTTGTACCTGCACCTGTTAGGAGAGACGTCGACCCATGCCAAGCCGTTATGAAAATCGCCGACCAAATCGACGAACTGTGGCTGAATGACGGTTTTGCCGGTCTTGTCAATATAGCCCCAGGTGGTGTCGAGGGGCTTGCTGGGTTCGTGGAGGACGCCGATAGCGACGCAGGCGAGGCCTTCCGAGAAGTCGCCAGCGAGATTGTATTTGGTTTTGATAACGACCTTTCCTGATCTATCGATGTAGTTACAGTAATCACCTTTTCTTGAACTGCCTATCAATACGACAGCAAGTCCTTCGGAAAAACTGCTTACTTGATCATATATAGGTTCAATGACAACGCTGCCAGTCTTGTCGATATAACCGTATTTGCCACCTCTTGGAAGCCCTTTCACTCTCTCGACGCCGACCTTAACCCATGCGAGCCCCTCAGAAAAATGCGATGCATCGTCAAATTTCGGCTCGATGACAATTTGTCCGGTCTTGTCGACGAAGCCCCACTTCATTCCAACGCGGATTTTGGCAAGCCCTTCGGAAAAACTTTCGAGATAGTCAACTTTTAAAACGTTTGTCAGTCTGCCGGTCTTGTCAACGAAGGCCCATTTTCCGCCAGCAAGTGAGCCGTCCTTCCATAGGCCATCAACATAGACAATGGCGAGGCCTTCTTTGAAGTTTTCGGCGTGGATGAATGTGGGCGGGATGACGAGCTTTCCTGTTTTGTCAACGAAGCCCCATTTTCCACCTCTGTGGGGGCCTTCGCGGATCCTGCCCATGCCATCCGAGAATGCATCAGCATAGTCGAACCGGGGTTTGATTACTATCTCGGCGGTCTTATCGATGCATCCCCATTTTCCGCCCTTATAGTAGGCCCAGTCAGTAAACCCAATCATTATTGGCGCCAAACCCTCGGAGAATGGGAAAACGCGAAACGGAGTCCGAGAATCAGAAGCAATAGCAATAACTACCTTGCCGGTGTGGTCGATGTAGTATGATTTCTCGTTTTCGTATCGCCCGATGCGTACAAGGGCAAGCCCAGAGGAGAAGTCGCTGGCAAAGTCGAACGGGGCCTTAATGATTATGTCGGGTGTTTCGCGGCCAGAATTGCGTTCACGGAAGAAAAGATATGAGGTCAAAATGAGAGCGGATGTCGCCACAAAGACCAAAGAGAACAGTGTTTTCTTAATCGTCAAATCCTTTCTGGCTATTGTCCGCATCCTTGTTACGGTTATTGCATTACTACTATTATAATCGTGAAAACCAACGAAAAACTGCAGTATTTTTCTGGGATTGCGAAAGTTATCAAGGTACGAAGGCGTTTTTGTAGTGTCTTATTTGCGGTGGGGCGGTTTGGCCGAGGATTAGGGTGACGATGTCGAAGCGAAAGGGTCGGTCTTCGATGTTGTGGGTTGCTAAAAAGTAGCGGGCGGTTCTGGCCAGTCTTGCTTTCTTTGGGGGCGTGATGACGGACTCGGCGGGTGTGAGGCTTTCGTCGGCCCTGGCTTTTACCTCGACAAAAACAATCGAGCCATCGGTGTCAACCATAACGAGGTCGAGTTCACCGGTTTTGCAGGCGAAGTTGCGGGCGAGTTTTTTGAGGCCTTTTCTTTTGAGGAATTTTTCGCAGCGTTTTTCGGCCCATCGGCCGAGGAGCTTTGGGTCTGCCAATAATTTGCGTTTGTTCAGCAGCATAATAGATAAATCCGAAGCTCGAATCTTGACTGTCGTCAGACAAGTTTCGAAATCCGATCCGCCGGAGGCGGATAAAAACAAACCCAAATAAAGAAATTCAAAATTCCAAACATGTAGATACCCACGGGCAAGCCCGTGGCACTTGAAAAATCAAAATTCAAACTTC
>CAZOUM010000051.1:0-19567 GCA_964582985.1 uncultured Pirellulales bacterium
ACCATCTCCGGTCGAAAAAATGGAAATCCGGCCCACTACGAGGAGAACCATTGCGATGTGGAGACCTGGTTGCGCGAGCGTCTCGTGAACTACATCATGCCCACTTCCCACTTGCATGCGTCCCTGCTGAAGAAATGGCGCAAGATAGCCGGGGACAGGGTCCACCTCTGGCCCGACCTCATGCCGCGAGCGCAGTCGGCGGCCAGTTACGCCAGTCTGGCGAAGATGTACTATGAAGCGGGAGCGGACGGCCTTTGCCTATGGGACGGTGAACGTCGGACTGCCAGGATCAGCGAGTGGGCCGGGGTGCAGAGACTGGGCCACATCGAGCAGCTGGAGCGCCTCATTGAGCAAGGCCCTTCTTATTACAGGGCGGTAGGCCTCAAGTACCTCGGTGGCTTTGATGTAAAGTGGTCCTTCAAGGATGGTTGAGCGAGACTCTATCAAAAAGGAGGGTCCCAGTCCCCATATATTTGAGCCTGTACTACTGTGGTGTTTTGGGTTTGTTTTTCTTGTTAATGAGTAGTTTTCGCTCTTTTTCGCGAAGTTGCCTGGTATAGTTTTTTTTGCGTCTAAGTGCCAATAATGCGTGAATAGAGGTAGTAGGATGCGCTGGCTATCGAGACTATTATTGCGATGAGCATAGCAGCGTTCCAGAGAACTGCTTTTGTTCCGGCGGGTTTGTCGGCGCCAAGATACTTTTTACTGTTGTTCAAAATAAGGAATATTATGTACGCGAAGGGCAGGAGCAGTCCGCAGATGGCGGAGGCGGGGACGGCGACCCAAGGGCCCATATATTTCCAGAGGATGACGCCGGAAACCGCGGGGATTGGGATGAGGCAGGCGAGTCGGTAGCGCCAGCCGCCCGGCTGAACACCGAAGATTTCGCACACAGCGAACCCACACATTAGCATATGTACGGTAATAGTGCTAAGTGTCATCCCAAGGATTCCCAGTCCAAAAACGAGCCGGGCAAAGAATCTGCCGAGACCCGCTGTTTCAAACATTGCGGCTGCTGTGGTGGGTGAAAGTGCAGTCGAAGCTGAGTCGAGAGCATCAGGTTCGTAGATAGTGCAACCGGCGGCGATAACTATCAGCGACGTTACGAGGCAGAAGGGCAGCAGGGTGCCGGTAATCAGGTCGAAGGAAGAGAGTCCCCGATGTTCTTTTGCCCAGCCGCGGGCAAGTATAGTGTAAGGAAGGAGGAAGGTTGAATTAATCCCGACTGCGGCGCTGAATGCGGCCGCTACGACAGAGACACCGCGTCGGTCGGTGGGAAGGCCCGAGGGAAGGAATCCCTTAAACAGTCTGCTCCACTGGATACCACCGGCAAATGCACGGCGTATGACGACCAGGGCGAAGGAAACAATGATGAGCCAGATAAAACCTTTGAGCATTCGTTCATAGAATTTGATGCCCTTGTGTCCGCTTCCATAGCTCCAGGTGACGGCGGTGGATATGGCCAAAAAAACCAAACCTATTCCAATCAGCAGTGGTGTGCGTGCCGCAGGCTGCCAGCCGGTAAAGGCTTTGAGCATATCTTCTGTCATACCGGCGGCCAAAGCATACTGCGGGAAGTGCCAGATGATTGTCGCGGCGAGTGCGGCGAAGACCCAGGCCCAGGCGACGGCAGGATGAAGGACGCGTTTCATCATATGGAACGGCCGGGTGCCGGTGGCGAGGGTCTGCCGGGAAATAGCGACCAGCATTACGATACCGACGAGCATCGCGAGCGGCTGTACCCAGAGCAGCTTATATTGGAGGTAGGCGCCGGCGAAAAGCGAGGCCATAGCGCTACCACCGCCCAGGGTCAGGGCGCTTTGCAGCCAGCCGGGGCCGGTCAGGCCGAAATATCCGCGCCACCGGGTCAGAAAACCTTTGCTCCTGAGTTCTGTCAGTTTGGCTTTCTCTCGTGCTATAACCTGCGAATCTGGGGCGGTAAAGAGCGGCAGGCCCTTTAGAGAGTCTATATTTTTGGAGGATTCGTTGTGGTTGTCTGGCATTTATAAGTTCCGGTTGCTTTGCTAACTCACTATCTCCAGCTTAATTTCTTAATTCTTACCAGTCTGATGTCTGGCGGGTTGGCAAAATCGTTCCAAAGGCGTTCAAGGTCAGTGACAGCAGACTTACCTTCATGAACGTAAAATCGGTATCGGAAGACGTAATTTTTTCCTGGTTCCATTTTCCAGTCGCCTAACAGTGAAGGTGCAAAGCCGAAGAAGACCGGTCCCTTATCCCAGATGCGCATTGGTTCGGGATGGCGGAAGTTTTTGGGGTGACTCATAATTGTCAAGCCTGCCCAATCTTTTTCTGTCATTCCGTACGTATCGCACCAGCGTGCCCGAGTTGCGTTGCCGTCTTTGCGAGTTTTGCCCTCAGAGGTCAGGCAATCGCTATTTTCTTCTGTCCATTTGCTTGTTGCGCGAAATCCGAGACCGCCGTATCTGTATTTTAGTAAGTGAAGCGGGCTTGAGGAGGCGCAGCTTTGAGTGGAGGTGAAATCAATCAGCCAGTATCCCTTCTTGGGACCGCCGAGGTTATATGCGCGAACGTCCCAGATTTCGTTGAGAGCTACCTTTTCGCCCTTAGGGGCAGTGAGGTCAACGTGTTCGTGCTGTGCCTGGAATCCGCCGTAAACGGGGCCACTGGTCGGCGAGAGGAGTTCCTTGAAGCGGACAGTACCTTCTCCTGCCTTTAGATTCCAGAAGTCGATTTTGCGGCCTTCGAATTCAGTTTTGGTCCAGGGCATCCAGATACCCATGTGATGGATGTGGTGTTGGGGATGAATTTGTGTAAGAACTTGGCCGGCAGGGGACCAAAGGGGATGGATAAAACCGCTGCGGATATAGAGCGGGTCGGCACCTGGCGGCGGGGGAACAGGAGCGTGGTTGTATTGCAGGACTTTTTTGCCGTCTACGTGTATCTGCAAAACGGAAGGGTTTTTTACCAGCTTGACAGTCGGGGGAGCGAGGATAAGCAGGCGTCGCTCGGAGCCGGGGCGAAGCTCGATGGCAATGCCTTGCCGCAGTTGCCGGCCTGTATAGATTTTGTTTGCGTTCAAAGTCAGGTCGCGAAGTGTGTAGAGTTTTCCGCTTCGGGCGGTGAACCATTCGGGGAACTGGTTGATGCGGGGCCAGTCAAGAGGCATGTTCATATTTGTCTGGTGACGCTGTGTGTCGAAGAGGATTTTCCCTTTCCATTTCTTGTCGGCGGCGATAGCGATTTTGAGGGTGTCACCTTGCTGCGCCGCTCCAATGATAACATCTTCTCTCCAGGGCCTGATGGTTATGCCTTTTGTTTTCCAGAGGCAATACATAATGGTGGTTCTGGCGAAGTTGCCGTCACCGTGCCATCCTTCGATAATGCCGTCGGGCTGCTGCTTCTGCCACATAACCTTTGTTTCGCTATCAATCCATTGAGCAGCAGAGGGAACAGGCTCGCGATTGTAAAGGTTAATTGCGCTTTCGATAGAGTCGGCGTAGCCATCGGCGCTGTCCCTGTTGCCTTCCCATTTATATTTTTTGTAGTGTTTATTCAGGCAGCCGAGCGCTTTTAGGACGGCCCGGCGATAAGATTCAGTTCTGTCTATGAGATAAACTGTGTAGAAGCCATTGAGGTTATAGCCCCAGGTATCCGCGATGCCGTCACTATGCTGGCCGGTTTGGGGATTGATGGAGTTGTAGAGTAGGCCGTGTTCGTTGCGGCCGATTTCCAGAACGCGGTCGAGCATTTCGTGGATGGGCTTTTGATAGGCCTGTTTCTTTTCGGGCAATGCGAAGTTGACGGTCGCGTAGAGCTCGCAGAGGCCGGAGACAATTTCACAGCCGTGGTCGCGCAATCTGAGTTTGGTCGAATTGCGCGTGGGATGGTTCTTGCCGAGCAGGTAGTAGTCACCAAGGCGGATGGCCCAGTCGAGATATTTCTTTTCGCCGGTCATCCAATAGATGCGGGAAAGTGCCTGGAGCATCTCGCCGTTGATTTCGTGGCTTGTGGAAGGGATTTTTCCATACTCTGTTTCAACAGGCGCGTGCTTCCAGATATCATCAAGTATTGCGATCATGCGCCGGGACCACGGGCTTGGTCCGAGCCATTCGGTCAGCGGCAGGAGGCCGTCTTTGATGTATTCCGACGACCCGAAGATGATACGGCCGATATCGGGTTCTGCATCTCTGAAACCTTGTTTGGAAAAAGAGTATGTGTCCGGCAGCGCTCCGATGCGGGAGGTAAGTTTTGTTTCCGTTCGAAGCATATCGAGCATTCGGCCGTCGAAAAGCGGCCGGTCTGTGATGGCTGCGGTGAGGACCATAAAGGGGTAATTATCAGCGGCGGCGTCCTGGGCATTCCAGAAATCCCTGCGGTTTCCTTTTAGGCCTTTTGGAATCAAGCCGGTCGTGGGGTCAGCGTGCTTGAGCCAGCCTTTGACATAATTTTGACAACGAACAAATCCTTCGTTGGCAAGCCGGCCGTTTTCCAAAGCCTGCTGAAAGGCCGAGTCACTGGTTGGGTCCTCCTGCACAAGTTCATAGGTGCGTTTGGTATCTGGTGGTGTGGTCCCGGAAAGAATCCACCATAGTTTTGGCGGATTGCCGGGTTCGATTTGCGAAGGAGCGAATAGACGTTGAGAATCCTTGATTTCTTCCAATCTCAGTGACGCATCAGACAAGTCATCGACTATGCCGTCGAGTATGACAGATATGGGAGTATCAGTCCGAACATGCTTTCCCGCTTCGACGGTGATTTTGGCCAGAGATTCGGCAACGATGAGAGTCTGAGGCAACAAAGCTAATAACAAAGCCAGAACTACGCTCGTATGAGCCAGAGGTAATGTTCGAGCTTTCATTCTTCCGACCTTCCTAAGTTTTCAATCGACGATTTTATCTATCTACTCTTGCTTTGTCTTTTAACTCTTGTAGATTTTGCCTTCCCTGAAATTCCTCCAGGCCGGCTCGAATGCTTTGCTATCGGCCGGTGCTTGCCTGACGGGTATATTTTCGCACGTGAACAGGTCAGTCGCCTGCGGGTTGTATTTGATTCGCAGTATCGAATTTCTTAATGCCTGGTTCTCAGGTTTGAACTTCAACGGTTTTCCTGTGGCCTTGTTAATAACATCGGGATGGATGTCTATGCCATCCTCGGCGAGAACCAGATGTGAACCGCGTGAGCCGCTGCCTTGCTCAAGTAATTCGGCGATTGCTTTAAGATACGCAACGCTGGTTAAGGCCAAATGCTCCGCCTGGATTGCCGTTATGAGAGCTTTGGTATCTTCTAAGTTAAAACCCTGCATTTGAATCTGCTTGTAAGATTCAACTGCTTCTTTCAAAGCTGTGCGGGCGTCACTCAACTCTCGAACGTGGGCGGCCGATGCGGTCATACGGCTCTGAATTTGGGTGATTACTTCTTTGGGTGTTGAACCGGATGAAGTCTTATAGTGCTCAAGGCCGGTGGCAAATTCGCTTAGCTGCTGGTCAGTCTCAGGCTGGATATCTGAATAGTCAGGTATGTCCAAGTCGTACACATTAACGATGTATTCCGCCGCTCGCAGTCCTCCGACCTGTCCGGCGTTTAGGGCGGAGCCACCGGGGCGCTTGACGCCGTGGGTACCGGCCATCTCGCCGATTACAAAAGTCCGGGGTATGTTGGACTGCCACCATTTGTTGACGGCGAAGCCGCCGTTATTGTGCTGGGCGCAGACGGCAATCTCAAGCGGCTCCGAATATAAGTCAATACCATTTTCCTTATATATTTCGATGGCCGGCGGATTCAAGGTGGAAAGCCGTTCTATGGGCGTCTTTCCAAGCGCAGCTGTTTTTTTCAGGTATTCATACGCCTCTGGTTCGAGGTCGTCGAGATTGAACTCTTTCATTGAATCGCTGCCGATAGGATTGTGTTGGAAGTCCATAAAGACGCGCCGGCCCTTTTGGGTTTCGTTAAAGACCAGAATATCAATCAATGAAGACTGCTGGTTTTCGATTCGCTGCGGGTCAAAAGGCCATTGGTATCCTTTTAGAAAGATATTCGCGGCCAATTTGCTCATCGACGGGAAAAAGTCGGTCAAGAATTCCCGCTCGTCTTTGCCGTCGGCATCGGTGCTGAATATTCGCGGGGTGGCCTGACAGTAACTGCCCGATACGTTCCAGCGAAACTTGATACTTGCCAATCCAAATTGTGATTCGGTCAGGTTTTCGGCTGCGAGGCCTGCCTTGAATGCGAGGCCGTGGATTCCCAATTGTCCCCTGGGATAAACGCTGGTCTTGTACAGCTCTCCGGGCCCGCCTGCAGCGAGCACAAGATTTTTGCAATAATAAGTATTTATGGCGTAATCATCGCTGGTCAGTTTTTTTTTGTCGATGGTAACAACGCCCACAATCCGTTTTGAGTCTCCAGTTCCTGCCGTTAAGAACCGGGCGACTTCGTTGTGGTCGTGAATTTGGATTCCATAACGGCGGACCTGCTTTTCAAGGCATTCGCTCATATATTTGCTGGTTTTGGGACCGGCGGATGTGGCTCTTTCGTAGGGGTCATTGTCAGTTTTGTAGCCGATGTAACTGCCCATAGAATCGTGTGGAAACGGGACGCCAGCCTGAACCAAATGGTAGAACTCGCGAAGCGAACCTATTGCCTCTGCGAGAGCCAGATCGTGGTGGCAGCAGCCTGCGTTGGTCAAAGTTTTGGCAAAAGCTTCGGCGCTGTCGGGCATTTCAGGGCTGGTGCCTAATTTGTAGTAAGTCTGTTTATCTGAGCCGCTCATTCGTGAGGCGCCCAGTTCCAATCCTGCTGTTACTACGGCGATTCTATTCTGTGCATCTTTGATGCCTGAATCAGTCATAAGCTCGTACAAATGAACTGCGCAGTTCATTCCCGCGGCACCAGCTCCTACAACGATTGTGTTGTAGCGGTGCATGGTTATTGTCTGGTTGGCTATCAGTTTTGTTTCCATAGGTTATGCGATGTCTGTTGCAGAGGAACTTAGATTGAAGTTTCTGCCGGTAACCTGGCTTACCTGCTCAACAGAGGCGACGGTAAAATCGATGTTCGGCCATTTTTCCGCTCGGCGTTTATCAATCAGTTGTTTGATAGTTGTCAGGTGCTCCGCCAGAAGGTCGTAGTCCTGCTCATCGATGATTTTTTTCATTGCGGTCTTTTCAATCATGCTGAATGAGCCGCCCAATACGAGGACGCCGGCATCAATGTAGTCGGGAATGTTATCAGCATTTGTTCCGCCGGTCGGCACCAGGCTGATGGTTTTGTGGATAGCGGGGTCGATGGCCTTTACGAAAGCGGGACCGCCGAGCTGCTTTGCGGGGAACGCTTTGCAGAGATTCGCTCCCTTCGAAAATTGGCTGACAATCTCAGTGACCGTTCCGCATCCGGGTATTATGGTGAGCTTACCGGTGAACTTCTTGTAGGTTTCGTCGCTGAAATTGGCCGCTGAGACAAGAAAGCTAACTCCAGCGTCGACAACGTCCTGGACGGTAGGCAGGGGGTCGTCGGGATTGGCCTTATTATAGACGGCAAGCATTTTGGACGAGTCTATCAAACTTGCCGCTCCTGCTACAAAATCGGGCAGCTCTTTGCGCAGGCGATTCATTTTTTCCAATGGCTCTGTTATTCGGCAAGTCACCTCCATATTGTTGACGCCCGCTTTCAGCAAGGCCTGAGCTGTTTTGATAACGTCGAGCTTGTCCTGGTTGAAGACGAGAATAAGGCCGTCCCTCAGCAGTGTTGTAATCGTTTCTCGGATATCCATCTTTATCCCTTATTGTTTCTCTAAAACGAAACCGTTCATTATTCTCACATCTTTGGTGCGTTCTTGCGGTGTTACTTTCAGAGTTTTGATTTTTCCGTTGCGAACCGCACACTGGACGATGGTATTGTACGGGGCGTGGAGCTTGAAGTCAGCATTCCAGTTTTTGGGCCAGGCCGGCAGCAGGTAAATCTTTCGTTCGTTGGTCTGCATTAGCATTTCCTGCAGGCCAATCATACCGGAGCCGCCCCAATTGTGGTCTGGGACCCAGTCGTGGCCGGGGCCCCAAAAGACGGGGAAGCGTCGGCCGGAATTTTCGAGTTTCTTTATGTTGTATTCGGCGGCTTCTTTTGCCAATCCCATTCGTGCGAAGAAGATGCCATTCTGATGCCAACTAATGTGGCTATTGGCCATGGGGACCCAATCGCCGTAGCGCCAGGTATCGATGAACATTTGGAGGTCTGGTTTGCCGACGCCGTAGAGTCCGAAGGGGAAAATCGGATAGAACTGAGGGATTTCACAATTTTGATAGTGGTGCCAGGATTCTGCAGGGTGGATGATGCGGCGGCCGTCCACTTCCTTGATAGGAAACGGCGGAATTCGTTTCAACATAGCTCGCCAGTATTGCTTTTTGTTCTCGGGGACGTATTTGTCGGGCAGGTCAAGCAGCATAGCAATACAGGCGCGCAAACCTGCAATCAAATCTGTGGGGTTCCTGGCGCCTTTGTAGGATTCGCAGGAAGTGGAAGGGTAGATTGCCAAATGGCCGTTTTCGTCGAGCGGTTTGCCGGTGAGCTGCCGGCAGCGATATTGATAATGCTCATCGAAGAATTTGACGGACCTTTCGATGAAGGGCATGTAAGCCGAAATGTCACTGCCGGTATATTGAAAGTACTTAAGAATCATAAAGGAAAATTCCAACTGGGCCTCATAATGGTAATTCACGGCACGGTTTACCTGGACGCCGGGTTCGAGGTCCGGTGGTCGGCTTCTTCGGCCTTTGGAATTCAGCCAGCCGTAGTGGGACGGCATGGGCAGGCCGTAGTTGGCCAACTGTTCGGCAAAGCAGCAGCCATCATGGCCCCAATAGGTTTTGACCCGCAGTGTAGCGTTGGGCAGGGCCCTTCGATAGAAATCGAACTGTGAGGGCATCATATCAAAGTCACCGCTCTTTAGCATCGGCCAATAGACGAGTCTCTGGTTTTGTGCGGTGAAGCTGCCGCCGCCCCATGCCCGCCAGTCGGGTGTGTGTTTGCGGCGCTCTACGACAAGGACTGGGTCATAGGTGAAAAGACCGCCGTTGAACTTTGTGGGATATTCTCCGTAGGCGTTGCAGCCGAGCATGTAGCGGAAGAGTTGATAGTTGCGCCCGATTTGCCAGACCTTGTCGTTCTCAGTGGGTTTATCAGGATTTAGAAATATGTGGCTTCGGTCCCAGAATTGCCTCCACCAGGCAAGGTTTTTTTGGAAAGCCTCTGCGCTGGTGGGTCTGGAAGCAGTGGCCAATTCCTTGAGTTGTTTTTTCCACTTCCTGGGCGACGGCACCTTGGCGGTGTGGAGAAAGACTTTAAGTTCGTGACTGGTTGCAGGTTTTTTGCTGCGGAGTTTCCACGCCTTATAATCGGTCAAGACATATTTGCCTTCGGAAGTGCCGGCGAATTCCATACGGGCGCCGGTCAACATTCCACCGAAGGTCAGGTCTTTGAGGGGGTCGAACATTCGGGCTTTGACAGATTCCAGTCCCTGCTGCTTGACAGCGAGGTCGAAAATCAGCTTGTCGTTTCTGTTGCGATGATACCATAAGACATAATCGCGGCTGTGCTCGTATGAATCTGGATAGGTAAAAACTTTGCCTGTGTATCCATCATAACCGAAGCAGCCAAATCGGCTGTTTTTACCGTCGTCAATCAGTTCGCGTTTCTTGGTTCGCCAACTTTCATAGGCGGCTTCCACACTTACGGGCGTATCGCTTTCTATGTCAGCATGAACGATAGGTTGGAACACTTCGACCCATACCTTGATGGTTGCAGAGAGCTGGGGTGGGTTCTTACCGGTTATTTCTACGAAACCCTCGCGAAGTTTTAGCTCCTGTCGAAACTCGGCGTCGGGACCAAAGGGATTAGGTGTAAGTTTTAGACGGACGCGGCCGAGTTTTAGAAACTCGTTGTTCTCATTGAATGTGCCGCTGCGAGCGATGTAGAAAAACAACTCATTGTTCTCGACCCAGACGTTGAGGCCGATGTCACCGCCGCCGACAGGCATCGATTCGCTGGAATCCTTGCTTTGGGAGTTCCAGACCACATTATAGGTGTCCAACGGTGCCGTGTTGTTTTTGGCATTAGCAAGGTGCGCAGGTGCCATAAAAATAATCGAGGCAATGATAGTAATGGAAAATGCTGTTTTGCTCACTGTCTATTTGCCTTTAAGTGGTTCTGATTTTTTCCTAAAGTCTTTTTAAGTGGAAGCCGCCGTCAACGTTAATTACCTCGCCGGTGGAGAAGTCTAATCTTCCCTGTGCGATTGCACCAACTGCTTTTGCAACGTCTTCCGGCTGGCCCCAGCGCTTAATTGGCGTCACTCCCTCAGCTATCAACTTGTCATATTTGTCTTTAACAACGGTTGTCATATCGGTTGAGATGATGCCGGGCCTGATTTCAAATACGTTGATACCGTATTCGGCTAATCTGTCCGCGTAAAGCTTTGTCATCATACTGAGACCGGCTTTGCTTACACAGTATTCGCCGCGGTTTGGGCTGCTGGTGTATGCAGATGCTGAGCCGATGTTGACGATTCTGAAGGTGCGGTCAGGGTACTGCGTTTTTTGCTGAATCATCCAGTTCGCAACCGATTGGGTCAAAAAGTATGGCCCTTTTAGGTTTATTGCCATTACTCTGTCAAAGCTTTCTTCGGTGGCTTCGAGGATGTCGCTTCTTTTTAGTGGCGCAACGCCAGCGTTATTCACAAGGAGGTCCGCTCGGCCGAATTTGCTCTTGGTAAAATCTACGAGCCGGGTTCGGTCTTCGGCGCTGCTGACATCACCTCGCAAAACTTCGCATTGTGCCCCAACATTTTCGATTTCTTTTTGAGCTTGCCGGGCAAAGGATTCATCAGGCTCACCTTGAGGTGTAGAGTCAAAATGATTGACTACCAGATTGTAACCCAGCGATGCCAACTCTACGGCGATTGCCTTTCCAATTCCTCTGCTTGCTCCGGTGACTATTGCTATGGGTCTGTCGGCCATCCTCAGCCTCCTTTTGCAACTAATTTATTTCGGGGTCCACTCCAAAACGGCGACCATTGTGGGTGGTATATCTTCCATGACGTCGCGGTCTTTTTGCTCGACGTTCTGCAAGAAAAGGTGCAGCACGTTTTCTCGCTGCCAAAGCACACTGTCGTAACTTGGCTCCCACAATCCAACCGAATGGTCGGTCAAGTCTTCGATACGCCATTGTATGCGTTTAGGGTCTTGACAGACGGCCACGGATGCGCGGCCGTTGCGTTCGGCGTCACGGAAAATCAAGTATATTCTATCCTGGGAATCAGCCAGTATCTTCGGACGAGATATGGGGAGGCGTTTGGTGCCTCCGCCACTGAGCGTAAATGATGTCTTGCGGTTGGTAATTTGAGTGGTGTTCCACTTTTGGCCGTCGTAATAGGTGAGGTGATACTGCGGAACTTTTGTTCCCTCCGGGCGCCAGTAGGTGGCAGTCAAGGGACGACCTTTGGAGTCAACTGTCATTGTGGTTTGATTTATCAGTTCGCTTTTTTGCGGTATCCGGCAAACGTACTCTGCGTTATCTGCAGTGATTGGGAGGATATACTTTTCGCCGGTGGATTTGAGCCAGGTTTTTCCTGCGTTGGTAGATTTGGCATAGCAGATATCGTGATTTGTTGCGACGTCACCTGTTTCCCGCCAGCACCATGAGATATGCCAATTGCCATCTTTATCGATGGCTATTTGGTTAGTATAGGCGTTGCGCCGGCCCTGACCATCTATAAGGGGATGTTGAACGGCGGACCACTTCTGAGTTTTTACGTCATAGCGATTCAACATAGTGTTTCCGTTGCCGGAACCGCCGTCGCGATAAAGAAAAAGCAGGTCACCATCCGGCAAATTGTAGAACTCAGGATATGTCACTTTATTTTCATTTTGGCCGGTCATAGGCATCTTGTCGGTCAGCTCAAGCGACCCGGGGGCAACAGAGCGACAATAGTTCAGGGGGTCACAGTGATGGTCCCATGACATATGAAGTATTCCGCTGCCATCAACTGCGATGCTGATTCCGTTGTGAGCATCTTTTGTGTTTCCCTTGTACCGAGTTTTACGAATCCGCCACTTAGTGGCAGCGAGCTTTCGCTTTGCCAGAACCACGTGGCTGTCCTCACTATAGAAAGCGATATATTGTGTGTCTGCGTGCGTTGTTACTGAGTTTGTTCTGAAGATAGTAGCGTTAACCGAGTTTTTGGCCCAGCCGGTGGTAACCGGTACAATACGCGGGTTTGAGAACCGGGGTTTCATTGGTGCTGAGCAAGACGAGGATAGCGTCAGCGCTATTGCCAAGAGATACGAAATATGCCGGTTTCTTATCAGCATTTAGTCTTTCTGCGTTCCTGCGTGTATATTTTCTCTGTCAGAGAAGCTAACCCTGGCAATATATTAACATCTGAAGCGAAATCTGAAAGTATAATATCAGAATGGCCGGCGGATGACTGTCTTTGGCTTACATCGGGCTTCACGATTTTTTCGGGACATTCGTTCGGCAAAGTTTGTAAATCCGGCCGTAAATCTCATTGTCTCGCACCACGCAGCCCGTCATTCCGCCATCAATCATAATCTGCGAGCATTTGCTGCAAGCTATACACACTTTACTTAGGTCAAGGCGGCCTTTGTGAATAATATCTTTTGCAAAATCCGGATAGGCAAAAGCCATTCGGCCAACACCGATGACAGCAGCTAATCCATTTGCCTTGCATGCAGCGGCAACGTTGGGCATAAGCGTCCTTAGCCAACTGTAGCCCGTGCCGACAATCGCGATATCGGCAAATTCTTTTTGAATTTCTCCTGCCAGACCGATTAATCTGGCGACGCCGGCCAACGGATGTTCCGGTGACTCGTAGCCATTGGCTACCGGTTGACTGAATGGTCTTCCGTAGTGTGGGTTGTAGTGAGGGTCGGCGACCGTGACATTTATCATCTTAACACCGCGTTCGGCAAGGAGAGCGATAAGCTTTCCTGGTTCAGTCAAATCCGGCTGAGTGTAATCTTTCTTATCGATGGCCCATCCGAATGGGTGTGGCACAGCATCATATATACTGAGCCTTGTGACAACAGCTTTGTCTTCACCAAGCTCCCTGTGAATTCCATCGATAACCTCGAGCAAGAATCTCGTGCGGTTTTCAAATGAGCCGCCGTATTTGCCCTCTCTGTTGCGGCAGGCCAACAGTTCGCCAATCAGATAACCGTGACATGATTTGATATCGACGGCATCAAATCCAACTTCAAAGGCTATCCTCGCTGCCTCGACATAAGCACCGACAAGCTTGTCGAGATATTCGTCAGTAACAACGGGCCAATCGTCAGGTATTTTGCTTTTTGTGTTCGGGTCGGGCTCCGGCTGGATGCTCAATGCGTCCCTGTATGGGTCACGTTGACAAATTAACGGATGGGGCGTGCCTTGTGGTTTGCTGTAACGACCGGAGTGGGTCAGTTGTAGGACAATCACCGGCTTATGGGCTGGGCCTATGCTTTCGGCAGCAACCTCTCGCATTCTTTTCACCAGCGCCGCGAAGCTTTCTTTACTTTCGCTATTAAGCCATAATTGTCTTGGATAGGCTCTACCCTCGGGGACGACCGCCGTTGCCTCCGCCCAGAGCAGGCCTGCACCGCCGGCGGCAAATCTTTCGTATCGTCTGAAGACAAGTTCGCCCGGATGGCCCTGGGCGTCGCCGTCGGCCGCCTCCATGGGGTGTACCGCCAGTGAGTTAGGTATGACCAAGCGGCCGATGTTAACAGGCTCAGCCAGAATCGAGACGTCTTCTATTGCATCGACAGTAACATTGAGCTGAGCAGCTAATTGCTTGAGGTCTTCAATTGTGCTCAGCCGAAATTGCCACTTTCGTTTCTTGCTGGTTTTGTTTACATCTTGCATATAGAAGTCACGCTACTTTTCAAAACTCGCGGCTGGTTATATGCCGCATAGTTTTAACTCCTTGGTTAATTGTTGAGAACACTTACGCGTTCGCGTGCGTTCTGTGTCAGTTGGTTATAGGGTTTAGAGTTCACCGAGAGCTTTGGCACCGGCTTGTCCAGCACCCAGAAGACTGCGTTTAGCAGCAGACGACGGAATGCGGGCAGTCTGAAGTCGTCCGGATGTCCCAGCGATGTATAGAACACCCGTCCGCCGCCTATGTGCGTGTTGGTCCATGCTACCGGCTCGTGCGGTTTGCGGTCTTCCACGCGGCCCATCATCAGTACGGTTGTGGTCCTGGTCAAGGGCAAGGTCTTATACAGCCAGGACCGCACATAGAATTTACCGGTTGGCACGCTGGCAAGGATAGGGTGCGATTTCATTTCGGGCTTGACCCAAACGTAGGTTTTTGGTCCGTCTTTGGCCTTGTTGTTGTGGTGGCCGTGGTAGTTGCCGCCAAGGACGTCGCGGTCGAATTCTGGCCAGTCGACGAAGCCCGGCTGCAGCTTGCCGCGCGGAGCGAAGGCGTGACTTGCCGTGCGCAGGCCAATCAGGGGCTTGCTGCTTTTGACGTAGTCTCGAAGGTACTTCATCTGCTCGGCCGGCAGTGCCCGGCGGCGCACATATATTAGTGCAACGTCTGCGCTCTGCAATGCCTCCATCCCAGCAATATTGTTACGCTCCTTTGCAATGCGTGTCTTTTGGATGCCCAAGGCAAACTCGCAGGAAAAATCGTATTTGTTTTCCAACTCGCGTGCAAACTCAGGCAGTGTTTTGTCTGCGTCATATTCATTCTCGGCGATGATAAACACTGCGCGGGGACGCTTGTCGTTTTTGAAACGGAAGGGGGGTTGGCCGGTGAAAACCGATGAGGTAATTGTCGGACAGATGTACTTTTCGATGTGCTCGACGATTAGGTCTGTGCCGGTAAAATGGTTGACGTACGGCCGCATAAGATGGTTGTACATAGTGTCGGTCAGGTCGCGCACGAGGACGACATTCTTGCCGTATCTTGCCATATTACGCAGGCCGAAAGGTCGGCCAAGCACGCACATATTAGTGTGCACGCCCAGGATGATGACGTTTTTGATACCGCGCTGCTCGAACAGGTTCCAGACCTCTTCGCCTGAGTCGCTTATAGCGTCTACATCAGTGATGTGAATGGTATCGATTTGTTTTCGCCACGGCTTGCCGCCTTGGCACTTTGGCCGGCAGTCGCAGCCGCCGTCGGATTGGTCGATGGGATAAACCGTTTTTTCATTGGCATTAATCCATCTGCACCATTTGCTAATATCCGGCGGCAGATTTGGCGCCTTTGGGGCGTTTTGGGCGCGCTTGCGAGCGGGGTGGTCTTTGTAGTGTTTGACGGTGGCACTGGGGGCGTGCACAATCAGCACACCGCTTTTACGAGCCTCTTTAACGAACCGGTTGATACGCGGTGCCAACTCGGCGACGCGGCGGGTCGCGCCCTTGCACCAGTGCTGGTCCCACATATCGCAGATTATGATGGCTGTTTCTGAGGGATTCCATTGCAGTCTATTGTTGACCAGCCTAAACTCGTCGCTGTCCTCGGATACCTTTACCCGGCTGCGGGCGTTTATAATAATTCTGTTTTTGTTTGTCACAGCTTTGACGGTTTTCTCAGCTACGGCGAAATTGTCCAGCAGCGCAACACTGAGGAGAGCGCGCATCAGCAAGAATACTGTCTTACCGGTTTTAAGCTTGCCAAGTTTCATAGCAATTGCTCTGAAAATAAGACGATTCATTTCTTAAGCCGAAACTGCCTAATTTAGCGGAAATCTGCAAATAGGGTCGCCGGAATATATGCTTGAGAAAGGATACCCAAATACCGCAATGACGTCAAGCCGGAGGTTTAGGTGCACTGCCAGCTCGTCGCTCGGGGCACGAGTCACGATAAGGCCCGGAAGAAGCTACCTGCCAACTCTACGCGTACCGTTCAAGTATTAGCTACTTGGCATTTGACAGATGATTACCCAATCACTAATCTATATTTTATGATTCGGTTTTTGCAAATTCTTGTTTTTAGCTGTTTGGTTATGTTGCTGGTTGGCTGCGATGGGGCCGAGAAAGAAAAGCCGATATGGGAGCAAGTCAAAATCAGCGATTTGGCACCGGCTCATAGTGGAAAACGCCCAGGTGACCAATCGCTAAAAACCATAAATTTTGGTGTTTATGTTTTTGAGTTGCCGGCAGAGAACATCAGCCTGTTGGATGAGATTTGGCGGATGTTGCACACGTGGCCGCTGCGGTTTATAGATTACGATGCTTTTTGCGCCAACTCGTTCTCGATTGGTGTCGGCGAGATCGAGATGTGGAGTAAAATCGCCGAGTCATTGGAGGCGGCCGGTGCCAAGAAAGCGCCATCGGTTTCACTGTTTCTGTCCGATGGGCGAGCTGACGACTTTACGATTGCAACCATATACGGGGAACAACCGGTCTCTCATGTATCGGCGGGCGGTTCGATGTCGTCAGCCACGATCGGTCCGGGAAGACTTGTTATGCGGATAAGTGCCAGGAAGATTCCGGGTTCGAGAGGCGTGTGCTATGTTGAAGTCCATCCGGTATTTTCGCCGCCCATAAGTACTTCGATTCCACATTTAGCTGCTCGTGCTAAATCCATGGAGCTGGCGTTTATCTCGGCCGGTTTTGCGTTGAAAATGAGCCCGGGCGATTTTGTCTTGCTTGGCCCTGAAGAGTTTGTCAGCGACCAAATCACCCTGGGAAGTCTTTTCTTCAGCGTGCCCGGGGGCAGCTTATTCTATCCGAAGTCGGAAGGCCGGCGATCGTTTAGTAAACCCGAGCGTAAGCCGGCTATTAGAGTATTCTTGTTGGTTTGTACGCGCATAAACGTTTGACAGACGTATGTTCGAGCCAGCCGTCGCGATAACTCGATGCAGCGATTACAGCCCGAGAAAAGTCGGCGAGGCCATTGCAACACAGTTTAAACTTCTTGGCGGTTTAGAGAAATTTGTAAGACGGGGTGACAGTGTTCTGCTCAAGCCCAATTTTATTGCGCCGAAGTCGCGTCGGCGTTCCGTTCAAACAGACCCTGCGGTAATCATAGAGACCGCTAGGCTCTTGAAGGATTTGGGTGCCAGGCCTTTCGTGGGGGATTCGCCGGCCTGGGGGAACGTGTTCACGTGCGTAAAGAAGCTGCGATTGGAAGAGCCTCTGGAGAAGTTAGGCGTGCCTGTGAAACAACTTAATAAACCGAAGAGATGCCGAATAGCGGACAATACTAAGGTCGGCATAAGTTCGATTGCGCTCGATGCGGATGTCATTATCAACCTGCCGAAATTGAAGACGCATCAGCAGTTGGTGGCGACATTTGCGGTCAAGAATATGTTCGGCTGTGTCAGCGGCAAGCGGAAGGCTCTGTGGCACTTCGCAAGAGGCGGAAACTTTAATGATTTTTGTGAATTACTCATCGGGATATTTAAGTTTCTCAATCCGGCCCTGACTATTATCGATGCTGTCTCGGTGATGGACGGCCCCGGGCCAATTCGGGGCAGAGCAAGGCCGCTTGGTTACCTTATAGGCGGGACTGAACCAATCGCCTGTGAGACTATTTGTTGTGAGCTTGTGAATATCAAGCCGGAAGAGCTGCCGATTATCAAAACGGCCAGGCAAATCGGATTTGGCTGCTCCGAACGTAATAAGATAAAAATATTGGGCGATGAATTCCCGGAAACCGTGTGCGGAGACTTTGAACTGCCTAAACTTATTCCCTTGAGGTTTTCCTTCCTGCACGTTTGCCGAAGCATCTGTAAACAAATCTTGCTGCTGGCCAAGTCCTTATTTCGGGCAAGAGTGAAGACTTAAACGCTGGAGGCTTGAGAATCGACTATGTCTTCGTGCTTATTTTTTCCTTTGTACTTTTTATTTTCGTTCCGCTAATATTCGTATTCATGCAGGCAAAAAATAAATCCGTAAATATTCTGGGAATTGAGACCAGTTGTGATGAGACCGCTGCGGCTGTTGTTGCGGACGGCAGGGTCGTCAAATCTTCTGTGATAGCATCGCAGACGAAGCTGCACGAGAAATACGGCGGGGTGGTTCCGGAAATAGCGTCGCGGGCGCACATTGAAAAGATATATCCTGTTATAGCTGAGGCAATCGAGCAAGCGGATGTCACCAAAGATGACATTGATGCAATTGCGGTTGCGAATCAGCCTGGTTTGACTATTGCGCTGATTGTTGGCGTCACCGCGGCCAAGACTCTGGCCTTTGTATGGGAAAAACCTCTGATTGCGATCAATCATCTGCACGCCCACCTGCAATCCGCGGTTGTGAATAATGAGGATTTGCCGCTACCTGCTGTTGCGCTTATTGTCTCAGGGGGACATACCTGTCTCTATGATTACTGGTCGCCGCTTGAGCCCAAGCTTTTGGGTTCTACCATTGATGATGCGGCCGGTGAGGCGTTTGATAAAGTTGCAACGATTTTGAAATTACCGTATCCCGGCGGGCCCAGTATAGAAGAAGCAGCAGAGAAAGGGAATCCAAAGGCGATTAAATTTCCGCGCTCATTGCTCGGCAAGGACTCGCTGGATTTTTCCTTCAGCGGTGTTAAGACCGCTGTGTTGTATCACTGCCGGGGTCAGGATATGAAGGGTGAGAACAAGGTTGATTCGATGAGCGGGCAACAAATCGCTGATATCGCGGCGTCGTTTCAGGCTGCGGTAATCGATGTGCTCGTGACAAAGACACAGCGGGCCGCTGAGAAAATCGGTGCGAAAACTGTACTGCTCGGTGGCGGGGTAGCGGCAAATAGTAAGCTCAGGACGGCCTTACAGCGGATGTGTGAGGCGAGTGTCCCTACAAAAAAGCTGTTCGTCGCGCCAAAACAATATTGCACGGACAATGCGGTTATGGTAGCTTCGTTGGCGTATTACAAATTTAAGGCCGGGCTATTTGCGGATTTGACTCTTGAGCCAAAAGCGACCGGCTGAAAGAGATATAAGCGACTTAGTACCAAGAGCGGATGATGTATGGATGTTCAGCAGTTAAAAAAATTGTTGGAGCAGGTTAAGAACGGCAGTATTAGTATCGACCAGGCGATTGAAGAGTTTCGGCATCTGCCGTTTGAGGATTTGGGTTTTGCTCAGATAGACCATCATCGGCAAATCCGGCGCGGCTTTCCGGAAGTTATCTACTGTCCCGGCAAAACGACGGAGCAAATAATCAAGATTTTCGCGAGTCTGGCCGAGAGGGGGAACAACGTTTTGGCCACGCGGGCCGAAGAGGATGTTTTCCAGGCGCTGGCTGAAACAAAAAAATACCCACAGGCCCGGTACGAAAAGTTGGCTAAGGCGATTGTCCTGGAGCAGAAAAAGATTGCGCCTTCTAAAACTGTCGTTCCAATTGTCACTGCCGGGACCGCGGATTTGCCGGTTGCCGCCGAGGCTAAGGTTACGGCGGAGATTATGGGGCAGCGGGCGGAGGTGATTTGTGATGTCGGAGTGGCAGGATTACACAGATTGTTCGGCCATTTGCCGAAGCTGCAAAATGCCAACGTGACTATTGTGGTTGCGGGAATGGAAGGGGCGTTGGCGAGTGTGGTAGGGGGGCTGGTCAGTTGTCCGGTAATTGCTGTTCCGACCAGCATCGGCAC
>CAZOUM010000052.1:0-18486 GCA_964582985.1 uncultured Pirellulales bacterium
CTTTTTTCTTTTTCTGGCCTGGTTTCACATTGACAAAACCTGCATGTTTATGCTATGATTATCGTTGAGGCAAAAGATATGAAGTATTATACCTTTGAGATAGTAATCGAGAAAGAAGATGACGGGCAGGGCTACTATGCCTACAGCCCTACTCTGCCGGGCTGTTTTTCCAATGGGCCAACTATTGAAGATTGCCGTAAAAATATTCGAGAGGCAATCCAGCTTCATATAGAGTCGCTTGCAAAACGTTCTCAAGAAATACCTCAGGCAGAGAAGTTAGTGCATGTAGAAGAAATCTCTATCGGTCTGCCCTGATGAGCCCCAAAATTCCAATCGTTACCGCTAAAGAACTCATACGGGCCTTGAAACGTGCTGGTTTTTCTAAAGACCGTCAGAAAGGCAGCCATCTTACGCTTATAAACTCTAAAACCAACAAAACTGTTACTATACCAGTCCACACAGGTGTTGACATTGGCAAAGGTCTGCTCAAAAAGATTATCACCGACGCCGGCCTGACAACTGAAGAGTTCATAAATCTTCTTTAGCAGCTTCCTTTGACTCGCCGATACGAGAAGTTGCTCGATCTTGTGGACACGGCTGATTGAGGATGCAAGAGCGCCGGTGCAGGTTTCCTGGGGATTGCGGGTTATGGGCGAAAGTAAGAATCTGAGAGGGGATGGAGCTTTGCTACCTAAGACAAGGTAAGAATTTTGGATAATCGCTAAAAAATAATACGCAGGGGGTTGATTGGTCGATAAGAGATTTGTATTATGAAAGAAAGAGCGGACGATTTAGTGTGAATGATTAGTTGGGGAGCCTATTATGGACCGACAACAGATAGCTCTAAAGCTTGCGGTTGACGGTTTAGAACTGCCGTTTGAGATAAATAGCTTCGAGGACCGTTTGATACTGCAGAAAGCCGTCTATCTCGCGCAAGCAGGCGGAGTTAACTTGGGGTACTACTATCAGTGGTACCTACATGGCCCGTATTGCCCGGCCCTGACGCGAGATGAATATGCGATCGACTATGAACGTAAGCAAGAGGTTGATGGGTGCAAAGGTTGGAAATTGGACGATGAGTCTGAAGAGCGACTAAGAAAACTACGGAAGCTCATCCCGGAGGGTCAGCGGAGAGAAGTAAGACGAAAGCTTGAACTGTTGGCGTCTGTTCATTTTCTGGTTAAGCGAAGGCAAGTCCATCAGAACGATACAGCAGAGATAACAATGACGCTGAAGCGTTTTAATAAAGATTTCAGTGAGGAGGAAGTTGGAAATGCCTTGAGGGAGCTTGTAGAGAATGGTCTCCTCACTGGGTGATGGCTTCAGCAAACTAATAGTCGATTCGATTCACGGCGATATTCATCTCAAAGAGCGCGAAGTTCAAGTTATTGACACTCCATCTTTTCAACGCCTTCGGCAACTGAAACAGTTGGCAATGGCACAATTGGTATATCCCACCGCCACGCACACCAGATTTGCGCATAGCATTGGCGCTCTGGGAGCGATGATACGAATTCTTGAGGCAGCTGAGAGACACGGAGTAAGCATAGAGGATGAGCAGAAAGATAACCTTCGGCTGGCAGCCCTGCTCCACGATATCGGACATTACCCCTATTCGCATCTTATGGAAAAGGTTGACCGAGTGAAGTTAACTGAGGAAGAAGTGGAAGAGGATACACCAACTGCAAAGGCAATAGACGCCAGAAGAAGCAAGTATCCGGACCATGAAGAGGTTGGTGCACTGATCGTAACTGCACAGGCCGATTTGGTGAAAGCCATCGGTGGTGAGGAACGTGCCAAGGCGGTAGCGGATATATTTACCAGGCGGGAAACAGCAGACCCTCAGTTGAGCAAACTAATCCACAGCAGTTTCGATATAGACAGGTGGGACTACTTGCTCCGGGATTCTTACGCAGCCGGAGTTCCTTACGGACAGATAGACATAAATTATCTGCTGAACAATTTGAAGGTAAGCCCGCAGAGGATGCTTGGCTTCAAAGATAAGGCGCTGGCTGCTGTGGAGCATCTGCTCTTAGCCCGTTTTTTCATGCATCGTGTGGTTTATTACCATAAGACAATCTACGGAATGGAGGAAGCGTGTCGTCAACTTCTGAGACGTCTGAGGGACCGGGATGACAAACGCTATCACGTACCAAAGGATGGTGAGGAGGTAAGGCGTTTGGTTCAATCGGAAGCACTATACACATTTACTGATGCTTTTGTGGAGGGAGTTGTCAGAGAGGCAACTGAGGACGAGGATGATGCCGTCAGGGCACTCGCGCGGGCAATTCAAAGCCGGAGACCTCCCAAGCTGCTGAAGGAAGTGGCAGTTTGCGAAGACGTGGAGAAGAAGACTCACGCCGGAAGAATTTTTATGCAGAACTGCAGATCAAAGCTGAGGGGCCTAGCCGAGGAGTTCGATATTCCTCTCGCACAGTTTTTGCTATGCGAGCCATACGTACGCGTTGTCAAACCGCCTGAGAAACCGACCTTCGAACAAGTGGCCAAAATGGAAGCCGGGGAAATCCAAAAGAGGGCGTTCGAAGAGGAGGAAGAGGATATAAAGATTTTCGTGGCTGATGCCGAGGAACCAATCTCCTTGATGGAGATAGAACACAGCTTGGTAGTAAAATATGCAGATTACGCCTTCCAGTTGTTTCGGCTTTACGTTATTTACGAAGGTAGCGACAAGGAAGAGATAATTGAAAGGTTGAAAGCGCGCGTTAAAGACTGGGACAAGAGTTGAATAAGCCGCTGTTTGCGGCGGCCATTATTTATTGCGCGGGATTCGTTTTTAAATTCTTTTTGTAAATAGCACGGTCTTTTTTTGGAAGAAGCCTCAATAAAGTGGTGGGGGATGAATATTTTCATTTTTTGAAGTTCAATGTTGCGAACTCCTTGTGGTGTTTTTTTGCTGCCTCATTCCGCCTTAGGCGGACAGGCCCGCCTGAGTCGGGCGAGCTTCCTGCCTTTGCGGCGGGGCAGGCAGGACAGGTTTAGTGCGGGGCAAATTGTCATAATATCCAACCGGCTGTCGTTTTCGGCCTGCGGCTTTTTTCTTTTTTCGGCCTGGTTTCTGTGCTAAAATCCCTTGCGTCAGAAGTGTGAATCTTCTCAGGGATGATATATGCGCCAATCGAATATGCAAACCTATCGCAGGCAAGCGAAAGCTGCCCATAAGTATAAGGTTGTAGATACCGACGGCAAGCCGAGCGTAGCGGGCAAACGGTTCCACTTTATCGGCGCCGGCGGTATCGGCATGAGCGGCCTGGCGAAACTCCTGCTCAAACACAAGGCCGTTGTTGCCGGCTCGGACCAGGACGCAACCGCCGTAACAGATAAGCTCCGCCAGCTGGGTGCCGGCATAAAAATCGGCCATAGCGCCGGCAATCTCGACCCACAGACGGATGCGGTTGTTATCTCCGCGGCCATAACAAAAGACAATCCCGAACTGCAACTGGCACGCAAGATAGACTGCAGGATTTGCAAATACGCCGAGCTGCTGGGGGAATTGATGGCCTGCTATGATGGTATTGCCGTAAGCGGCACTCACGGCAAAAGTACGACAAGCGGATGGCTCATCTATGTGCTAAAGCAGGCGGGATTAGACCCGAACTTTATCATCGGGGCCGATATAACTCAATTGGCCAGCTCTTCCGGCACAGGCGATGGCAGGTATTTCGTGGCCGAGGCCTGCGAATATGACAGGAGCTTTTTGAACCTAAAGCCTAAGATTGGCACGATACTTAATATTGAGCAGGACCATCTGGATTACTATAAGGATGAGCAGGAAATAATCGAAGCCTTCGGCGAGTTTGCTCTCGGCACAAGAGAAGATGGTGTCTTAATTGCCAATGGCACAGATTCGAACGTGGCGAAGGTTATCGGCAAGCTACCTGCCGGCCTGCGCTGCGAGACCTTCGGACTTGATGAAAGCTGCGATTTTTCCGCGCAGAATCTTCAGCTAAATGACGGCTTGTATTCCTTCGATATTTATCATAACGCTCAACTGCTGGGCAAAACCGAAATTGGTCTGCCGGGCAAGCACAACGTTGTAAATGCTCTGGCCGTGGTGGCTATGGCGATTAACGCCGGGTTGGACGCCGGCCAGGTACTTGAGCTGCTGCCCACATTTACCGGCATCGACCGTCGGCTGACGTTAAAGGGCCGGTTCGGCGAAATAGCGGTCCTCGACGATTACGCCCATCATCCAACGGAAATCAGGGCGTCGCTGGAAGCGATACGGCAGAGGTATCAGCCCAGACGACTCTGGTGTATTTTTCAGCCGCATCAGTACAGCAGGACAAGATTTTTGCTTGATGACTTTGCGGAAAGCTTTAAGCTTGCCGATATAACAATAGTCCCGGAGATTTATTTCGTCCGGGATTCGCAGTCGGCGAAAAAAGACGTCAACTCGCAGATACTCGTCGAAAGAATGCGAGCGAACGGAACAGAGGCGGTATTCATCGACGGCTTTAGCAGAATTTGCGATTATCTAAAGGGCAAAGTAAAAGCGGGCGATGCAGTAGTTACTATGGGCGCAGGTGACATTTGGAAGGTGGCAGATGGATATATACAGTGGCTTAGAGCAGATAGTTGAGACTAATTATCGCTTGGCCGAGCATACGTGGTACGGCTTTGGCGGTCGGGCGGATTATTTTATCAGGCCGAAGACGGTCGAACAACTAAAGGAAATTGTGCAGCGGTGCAACGCAAACAACATCGGTATTTATGTGATGGGCTTCGGGTCCAATCTGCTAATCAACGATGACGGCCTGCGGGCGGCGGTGATAAAGTTCGAAGGCGACGAGTTCGCGCAGACGCAGTTTGACGGTGAGCAAATCACGGCCTGGGCAGGGGCAGAGTTGAGCAGGCTGGTTTTGAACTGTGTGCGAAATGGGCTTTCGGGCATTGAGGCTCTAACAGGGATACCCGGCTCAATTGGCGGCGCAATAAGAATGAACGCAGGCGGCAGCTTCGGTGACATCGGGGCCGCGGTAGAGACCGTTACGCTGATGGACAACGAGGGAAACGTCTTTGAAAAGAGCAAGCCGGAGTTGATGTTTGACTACCGCCGGGCAAACATTACCGCCCAGTTCATTTTGAACGCGACGCTGGGCCTCAATAAGGCCGACCCTGAACAAATAATGCGGACGGTGAAGGAGATATGGATTTATAAAAAGAACAATCAGCCGTTAAACACAAAGAATTCCGGCTGCATATTCAAAAATCCGCGAGGTGTCTCGGCCGGGGCATTGGTGGATAGAGCCGGCTTGAAGGGTCTGCAGATTGGCGGAGCCGTCGTAAGCGAAAAGCACGCAAATTTCATTATCGCACAAGAGGGGTGCAAAAGTCGCGATGTCACAAGGCTCATAGATGCGATAAAAGAGAGAGTTAAGGAGCAGTTCGGCATCGAGCTGGAACTCGAAATCGAAATCTGGGACTGAGAAAGCAGAATAATAATAAATTGGGAATATTAAATAGCAAACTGAAAATAGCTGTCCTTATGGGGGGTATTGGCGAAGAGCGTGACATCAGTATACAAAGCGGCAGATGCGTCGAACAGGCGTTAAAAGAAGCCGGCCTGAACGTAGTGACCGCCGATATACGCCCCGACAATATGGATATACTTGAAGACGACAGTATTGATGTTTTTTTTATTGCCCTGCACGGCAGATTCGGCGAGGACGGTCAACTCCAGCAGATACTTGAAGACAAGTCACTTGTTTATACAGGCAGCGGGCCGGAGGCAAGCAGACTGGCTTTTGACAAGCTGGCCAGTAAGAAGTGCTTTACCAAAGCAGGGATAGCAACACCAAAAGCAATTAGGTTTGATGAGCAAACAGAATCAAAAGAGTTCGAGCAACAACTTTTGCAGCTAAGTGACAGGTTCGTGGTCAAGCCTGTCAGGCAGGGAAGCGCTGTTGGCGTTGCTATCGTCGATGAGCCGGCGTCGGCAGCAGCGGCTGGGCGCCGGTGCCGGCGTGAATTCGGCGATTGTATGATTGAAGAATTTGTCCCGGGCAGAGAAATAACCGTCGGCATACTGGAAAACCTGGCACTGCCGATAATTGAGATTAAAAGTAAGACCGGCTTTTACGATTATCAGGCAAAATATCACGATGAGCGCACGGAGTATCTGTTCGATACGATTGACAAACCGGCACTGGTTAGTGATATCAAGGCGGCGGCACTTAGTTGCTTTGAGGTGCTTGGTTGTCGTCACTTTGCCAGAGTCGATTTTATCCTGCGCGATGATGGAGCCGCCTATGCCCTGGAAGCTAACACCATTCCGGGTATGACAAGCCATTCACTTTTGCCCAAAGCGGCGGCAAAAGGTGGGCTTTCAATGAGCAAAATGTGCGTAAAAATGGTCGAGATGGCTTTGGAAAGCGAAAAACTAAACACTGTTCGGTGAGCACTAACGACTAAAATCTGTGGCCAAGAGAAGACGAAAAAAGAGAAAAGCTAAAAGAATATCATTCAAGGCCGGCGTCTCGAAAAAGAAGAAGCGGAAGATTGCTTACAGGCCGAGTCTGATGGCTGTTCTGAAAGTGGCAGCGCTGGTTTGTGTTGTCGCTGCCGTTGTGGCCGTATTTGTTTTTCTAAAGAGAGCCATACCTGTCTCGCAGAAAACGCTGACACCGAAACTGGTGAAACCCCCTGCCTGGGTCACCGAACAGCTCGAAGAAGAAATTTATGCCGCAGCCGGAGTTGATGGCCAAGACCTGAAACTCGACACAGATGTTGCCCGCTCGGTCCAGAACAATCTCGCCCGCAGGGTTGCCTGGCTGGACAACGTAAAAGTCCGAGTCACAAACGAGCAACTGCTTATCGGGGGACAATGGAGAAAGCCCGTTGCAATGATTAAGCGGGGTTTGTACAAATTTTATGTAGACGCCGAGCTGGTTGTGCTCGACTACGTGCCGCTGCCCGATTTGCCGATAGTAGAAGTAAAAGAGCTTTCGGTTCTGCCGTCGCCGCCGTCGTCCGGCAAAATTTGGCAAAAGGATGATTTGGGCGCAGCCGTAGCAATACTGGTTCGACTCGCCAAAAGGGACAGACTTCTCACAGACGCCAGGCCGTTGCTGTATGAGCTCGACAGCATAGACGTGAGCAATTTCGACGGGCGGGAAAACAGTCGAGCACGACATGTTATTCTATATGCAAAAGACGTCCAAATTATCTGGGGGGCAGAACTGGACAAATATAAGCAGCATTTTGAATCTACTGATGCACAAAAAATTGCCAAGCTATACTTTCATTACGAAGAATACGGCACGCTGCAAAGCGGCGTGAAACGTATCAATCTGTGCGACCCGCAGGATGACATCCCGTTGCCAATCGACAAAGATTAGCTGCGGCGGTGTTTAGCACGTTCGGCAAATCAGCATATTGGTATGGAACGTGGAAATCTGTGCAGATTGATTTGAATTTGTTCATGGCTGATTCGCTCAATGCGCTTTGAAAATCGGCGTCGCCTTTGCAAGAGAAGATTCTACAGCCGGCAAAACGATACTCGTAAACAGTGCATTTGCCATCTACGTTGTAGGGACAGCGGCTGCTTGTCATCTGCTTAATATTTTCAGCGCCTATCTGTGCTGCTAAATACATCAATTCCGGAGTGGTGACAAACAGACGGTGGTCGAACCCCTGCTCGGGGGCAGGCTGAGCGAAATCACAACATTTACCGCACGCTTCGCACAGCCCGGCCGAATCGCCGGCTTCACGGATTTGCAAATCCAGCCACTTGTAGATTTCAGCTACTCGTTTGAGGAGCTGATGGTTTGCTTTGCGTTCTTCCACCATTGTTTGGCCTTCTTGATTTTTTCTATTTGCTCGAAGCTGTGATGCCTTCCCCGGTTTATGCCGGGGCATTTTCGACCAGCGTTGTTCCAGGCACTTAATGAGGCCAGGTTATCCGGCCAGAACGGCCACGCTCTGCACTGGGTCGGCCGAACAGAGTAAATAACGCACCTTTTATTGTCGTTGATGGTCTGCAGGAATATGCAGTCTTTGGTGCCGGCCCGTTCGATAATCGTTGTGCGCAGGCCCACGCGCTTTAGATACTTTTGCCGCAACTGCTCAGGTTCAATCTTGAGGAGATTGGCGATAAGCTTAATCTCCGGTGAAGTTACCCAGATATATCCCTCACCCGGCCCGGAGCAGCATCTGCCGCACTGGGCACACTCAAAATGCAGGCCACCAACATACCACGGCATACTATTAACATCAATCATCTGACAAGTCTGATTTCAGCCACTCTGTAACCTGGTCAACAAATCCTCGGGCACTTTCAAGTGCGTGGCGGGCATTATCTTCTGATATTGAAAAGTTAGACTCGTAGTCACCTAATTGTCTCTCATCGAAAATAATATTCAGGTCTCTACCCAGCCGTTTATCAAAAATCCCTGTTTTCACAAAATACTGACCAAAAGCAGAAATAACAGCTTTGTGCGAAGTAAAAGTCATTTTCTTTTTAAGCAGCGCTGCCTGAGCCGAATAAAACATCGCATAATATGACCGCGAAACAGCAGAGTCATAATCACCGTCATCAATCAATAACTCCGCACTTCTCAAATATCTGCGGGCTTTTTCGATAAGCGCTTGAATCTGGTTCATACGGTTATACCTTCCCTACGGACATTTATAAGAAAGGGACTTTCGATTTTATCGAAATCACTCTCGGAAACCGGATATACCGCTATCAGAACATTATGCTCGAGATTCAAATCTGTGAATATATCAGCCATTCGGTCAATCTCTTCGCAGGCATCAACCACCCCTGCCAGCACAACGGCAAGGTCGATGTCCGAATGTTCATCATTGGCCTGACCTCTTGCATAAGAGCCATAGAGCACAACCTTTTTAAGCCGCTGACCGTAAAGCTCGGCTATCTGCTGTTTGAATTCTTTAATTATGTGCTCTATTTTCATAAGTATATCCCCGACGAATTTGTCGGACCTCATTCACCTGAATTATACAAGAATCCACTCGGCATATCAATCACCAGACTTGCACACACTCAAAATGCAGACCGCCAACATACCACACAGTTTTGTTCATATTTTCAGCCACAGATTTCACAGATTTCGCGGATTTTCTACGAACAACGAACTAATAACTACGAACTAACTCGCCACAGAGGTCACAGAAAAAAATAATAGTAAATTTCAATGGCCACTGATTTCACAGATTAACGCTGTTTTATAAAGGTCAATTAGCCGTCTTATGCTTTGCGTTGCCCTATATATTTCCTTTGCTAATTTCTTTCCTTATGAAAGAATTAACACTTGATGACCCTTCAATTTCCTTTTTGAATTGTTCTGGATCCACCTGTGACCTTTTTTCAATATAAATATTTATTCTGTCTTTAAGTTCGTATGGCAAAGGTCTGTCTTCTCCGGTAGTGCGGGTAGTATCATCAGGATCACCAAACACAGGAAAACTTTTTCCTATTCTTCTGGCAGCTTCTTCTACACTGAGACCCTCTTTTTCTCTAAGTTTTTCAAATAAAGCCAGCCTATGGATGTCATCAACTTTTAACATAATTCTTCTTTCAAGGTCGTGCATATTCCACCACCATTTTATATCCTTGTCTGTAACACCCTCCTTCCTTTTCTTTGCTAACATAGATTTAATTTTTTCATCACCTGATTCTTTTTCTAAAAGAATATCGCCAAAGTTCCGAGGCAAGTTTAAAGTACCCTCGTTTTTAGCTTCTTCTTTTGCTTGTTTAAGTATATCGCGGAAAGCACTTCTTGCCTGTGTTAGTGGCATGCCTGTCATCATTTGGAAGGTTGGCACATAATACTCTTCAAGTTCTCTTTCCAAGTTAGATGATGAGCCAAATAGATTTGAGAATAGTCCCATGTTTTTTACCTTATAATGAACCCCAAAAACAAAACACTACTACCCCTGCCCAAAACAGGTACTTTCTCACTTTCATAGTTTTTCTCATCTCCGGTTTTCCAGGTTTTTTACCATTTCAGAACAGCTCCGGTATCGGCGCTGGTCGCCATTGATGCGTACTTGGCCAAATAGCCTTTTGTTATGCGCGGCTTTGGTTGTTTCCAGGCTTTTTTACGCGTGGCCAGTTCGTCCTCGGATAGCTTGACATTTATCTTATTGTTCGGGATGTCGATTTCTATTATGTCGCCGTTCTTTAATAAACCAATCGGCCCGCCCACTGCTGCTTCCGGGCTGATGTGACCGACGGAGGCGCCTCTCGTTCCGCCGCTGAATCTGCCATCGGTAATAAGTGCAACAGACTCAGCTAATCCCGCTCCGGCGATATAACTTGTTGGCCAAAGCATTTCCTGCATACCAGGGCCACCTTTGGGGCCTTCGTATCGGATGACAACTACATCACCTTCCTTTACCCTGCCACCTAAAATAGCATCACAGGCATCTTCCTGGCTTTCGAAGATAACAGCAGGGCCGGAATGAACCATCACGGATTCAGGAACACCGGCAGTTTTGACGACACATCCATTCGGAGCGAGGTTGCCCCTTAAAATAGCCAGGCCGCCTGTTTTTGAGTAAGCATTATCGATTTCGTGAATAACATCTGTATTTTTGATTTGAGCATCTGCGATATTTTCGCCGAGTGTTTTGCCGGTCACCGTAAGACAGTTGGTATTCAACAGGTCTGGAGCCTTACTCATCTCCTTTAATATAGCACTTATCCCACCAGCGGCATCAACATCCTCCATATGGAATTCACTTGAAGGTGAAACCCTGCAAATGTTGGGGCATTTTGTCGCGACCGCATTTATCCGCTCCAGGTCATATTTGATACCAGCCTCGCTGGCAAGAGCAAGCCCGTGCAAAACAGTATTAGTTGAGCCGCCCATTGCCATATCCAGAATAAAACCATTATCCAGCGACTTTTCACTGATAATATCCAAAGGCTTTATGTCGTTTTCAACCAGCGACATAATCTGTTCGCCTGCTGTTTTATAGAGTTTTTCCCTTTGCGGATTGATTGCCAGGATTGTTCCATTGCCGGGCAGAGCTATTCCAATGGCTTCACATAAGCAGTTCATCGAATTAGCGGTGAACATTCCTGAACAGCTTCCCTGGCCCGGACAGCCCGTGCGTTCGAGTTCTTTTAATTGCTCCTCGCTGATTTTCCCTGCATTGAACCGGGCAACACCTTCACCTATGGTGATAAGGTCAACTGTTTTTCCGTCTTTTGTCTTGCCCGCCGCCATCGGCCCGCCGGATACGAAAATTGTCGGGATATTCAGCCTGACCGCCGCCATCAGCATACCCGGTACGATTTTGTCGCAGTTGGGTATGCAAACAAGCCCGTCAAAACAGTGTGCTCGTGCCATAGTCTCGACCGAGTCGGCGATAATTTCACGCGAGGCCAGAGAATATTTCATACCCGTATGGCCCATAGCAATCCCGTCGCAGACCGCTATTGTGTTGAATTCAAACGCAGTGCCGCCTGCTTTGCGGACGGCGTTTTTTACGAGCTGGGCGACCTTGTTTAAATGAACGTGGCCCGGCACTATCTCGCAAAAGCTGTTGGCGATACCGATGAACGGCTTATCAATATCGGCGTCACTAAGGCCGCAGGCGTGAAGCAGGCCCCTGTGGGGAGCCCGCTGAAAACCCTTTTTGACCGTATCGCTTCTCATATTTGCTTCCTTTCCCTGAAAACGGTTCACCCAGCCCCTACGCAGGGGTGGGGTTCATAAAGTAAACCTTGAAAGCCTGAAAAGCCGATTTTAACCGTTAGTCGAGTACAGATAAAGAAAAATCGGTTGTGTTTGGTAGGATGAAGTGTATAATATGGTCTGAGTGAATTCTCATGTTGGAACGCGTCGCAAACTGAAGCATCGGTTCGCGACAAAAGGAAAGTTTTTAAGGAGACCGAACGATGACATCGTGCAAAATTCTCAATTGGTTAATGGCTGTGGCTATTTGTCTGCTTGTTCTGGTTGCAGGCTGTGGCAGCAAGTTAACGGTATCGTCAACCGGCGGTGGGGCCGTGACCACACCGGGTGAGGGTCCATTCCAGTATGGCCAGGGCAGCGTAGCGGAAATCGTTGCAACGGCGAACACTAATTATGACTTTGCCAAGTGGACCGGTACGGCCGTGGATGCAGGTAAGGTCGCAGACCCGAACGCGCCGAGCACCACAATCACAGTAGATGCAGATTACACGCTGCAGGCAAATTTTGCTACTGCTTTGGCACTGAAGTTTACGCCGGAGGATTCGACAACTTACAGGGTAATAACAGAAAGAGAAAAGAGCGTTGAATTCAGGGGGCCTCTCGCAGATGATAGGGCCTTTGAGGGAGGCAGCACCAGCAGCAGAGTGGATATGACTTTCACCCAGGAAATACAAAGTGTCGACGATGGGGGCAATGCCATTGCAAAAATCACAATCAAGGAGCTAAAGTATTTTTCCAGGGTCAAAAACGTGCCCGATGCCGACTTTGACAGCTCCAGAGCACAAGACCAGCGCAGTCCGCTGGCGAAGTTAATCGGGCAAAGCTATAGGATAAAATTTTCACCTGCCGGCGAAGTTATTGGGGTTGTTGATGTAAGAAGCGCACAGGCTGCAGTAAGAGGTAGGACCCAGGCCCATCAGACAGCTTTGGCACTGCTAAAGCACAATGTCATCAAAGAGCGCCACACTGTTCTCGCTTTGCCTCCGGCGGGCAAAAACAAAGTTCGCGCAGGTGATAACTGGAGCAGCATAAGGAACTTTTCTTACGGTTTGCTGGGTTCGGAAACATTTGAAAGAATTTATACGCTAAAAGAGCTCAAAGACATAAATGGTCGTCGTCTTGCTGTTGTGGAAATGAACGCTATTCCATCGGCGGAAATGGCAGAGGAGCTGTACAAAAAGCAAGCTCCGGGCGTGCTCTCGAACATGGGGGATAATATCCAGACATATACCGGGCAGCTTGAATTGGATTTGGCCACCGGCAAAGTCGAAAAGTGTTTCGAGAAGCTGCGCACGGAGTGGATTATCGTCGACCCATCAATCAGGCCGGGCGACAATAAAAAACCGGCTGCCGTGAAAATGGCAGAGGCTCGACTATACAGTCTCGAAAGGATTGATTAAAACGGTCAGCAGCAAAACTAAGCTCAGACAGTACAGGTCTTGTCAATAGATTGTTTTGGAATTGGCATGTTAAGGTTTAATGAGGCGAAAGGAGCGGAATTGAAAGCTGCACTAACTTTTCTAACGGTTGTCGCTGTGAGTATTACCGGGGGATGCCAGGGCACGGCGGCAAAAAAAGAACTTTTTGTAATAGGCTTCCAAAAAGACCAAACCTTGCGATACAAGTTTGTCTCCAGCAGAGACATTGAGATTAACTGGGGCTACAAAGAAAAAAGTTCCAAACGCGGTGAAAGCAAGGTGGATAAATCCCGGGAGTCAATGGAAATGGTCATGGCCTACACGCCAATCGAGATAGGTCCTGATGGCGGGTTTGCGACTGTCAAGGCAACCTGCGAATCAGTGAAAATCAATCGAAGCAAAGGCCCGAGGAAGGATGTGGCAAGAGGTTTCGCAGGTCAGTCCTTCACATTTACTATCGACGCCACAGGCAAGATAGAGGACTACTCCGACCTGGACAAATTAATAAAGGCAACGGCTGAAAAAGCATTTCGGCAAGAAAGAAGAGCAAGAATTAAAGAGCGTGAAATGGTCGGCGACTTTATTGCCACCCAGTGGTTTCTCTGGGATTCGGTCTCCAGCATAGAAAAATCGCTTGAAGGCGTGTCGGTAGGCGAAAGCTGGAAGTCGAAGCTTTTCTTACCTTCTCCGATGGTCATGCCGGAAACACGTGATGTTACTTATACGCTTGCGGAAATCCGTGAGACCGAAAAAGGACGACTGGCCGTGATAAGCAGCTCTTACTCACCTTCCAGGTCCCTTCCCTCTGACTGGCCAATACCTTACGTCGGGCGCTACCAGGTAAAGGGCACATTCGGTTTCCTGGGCGGCTATAGGGTCCTGGAACTGCAAGGCCGGGGTGAGGAACTTTTCAATCTCGATGCGGGGCGGATAGAGCAATACAAACAGGGATACAAGATGAAGGTGGGGGCAATGATGCCATTGCCGCTGCCCGGCGCAAAACCCCAGATAATCGTTGACCAGGTATTTACAATGCAGCTTCTTGGCAAGCCCCGATAAGCAACAAACGTCACGCAGGAATGCAAGAAATCAGGGAGGTAATCGCAGATTGGAACGCAAGAACCTGTGGGCACCGTGGCGAATCGGATACGTTCAGGGCCTGAGCGAGAGCGGCGATTGTTTTATCTGCCATAATCTTGCCAATCCGGAGGATGACGAGAAAAATCTGGTGCTGTGGCGTTCAAGCTGCTGCCTGGTAATACTCAATCACTTTCCCTACAACAACGGCCATTTACTGATAGCGCCGGCCCGGCATATCGCAAACCTTGACCAGGCAACTGACGAAGAACTGCTGGAAATGACCAGGCTGGTCAGAGAATCACAAAAAGCCTTGTCCCTGACAATAAAACCTCACGGCTTTAATGTCGGGATGAATTTTGGCCGATGTGCCGGAGCCGGCCTGCCGGAGCATCTCCACATCCATTTGGTCCCCCGATGGGATGGAGACACTAATTTTATGAGTGTGTGCAGCGACACCGAGGTCATCAGCCAGAGTTTGAAAGAGCTTTTCGAGCTATTAAAGCAAGTAAGCAAAGAGCACAATCTTCCCTCTTTATGAACCCCGCCTCTCGGAGGGGCGGGGTGAACGATATTTTTCCGATTGCTTAAAGGATTCGCGTCCGTACCGAATCCCTTCGACAATATTCCCCAACAATAATTTTATCAAGCGGTCAAGTTCGGTTCCGCTTTTATAATCCGCTTTGGCGATAAAATTCACTCTCTCGGCTTTTAGCAGCTCCCTGCAGGTTTTCTTGCCCGGCGAGTTATGAGATTTATAAACAGCAATAGCATACCCGCCGTTTTTTCTGATTACCGTCATACATGGAACATCGGTCAGCCCGTCGCCGATATACATAATGTTTTGAAACGGTATGGGTCTCAAAGGCACAGGCATATATGAATTGATGTTTTCGTTCAGGTTTTCTTTGCCTTTGTTAATTCTGAAAATGAACTGGGTTTTTAAGGTGTCGTTCACTATTACATTCGGGAAGGTCGCTCTGCCATACTCATCGTAATAATATTCCGAGGCAAATACCTTATAAAGATATTTAGCTATGACTGTTCCTGATATTATTTCCTTTAAGCCCGCTGAGATTACGTAATGTCTAAGTTCTATATCTTGTCCGAATTGTTTTTTAACATAATGATTTATTCTCTTAAAATAAGTTCGGACACCCGGGAAGTAACTGATGTTTTTAGCCAATTCTTTTAATATTTCAGCGGTGACCGGAAAATGCCCGGATTTGGATTTTTCGAGCATCAGACGCATGTAGGCCACAATCGCTTCGCCATTTGTTCGCGCCGACTCTTGGTTGACCTGCTTCCAGAACCTCTTTCCGTCCCTGATGCCGAGTTCCGGCAGAACGGTATATTCCTGCATCGGCTGCGGGGTCAGCGTGCCGTCAAAATCATAAACAACTGCAATAACATTGTGCTTAAACGCTTTGCTCATAAAAACCAATGGTATCTACTCCGGGAATGGCTTGTCAAATGACATTTTTCAAAAGTTAACCACGGATAGCCCGCGCACAAGTCTCACAGATTACGCGGATGGCCGCGGGGGCTTTTTACCCCGCTCAGACGCCGCGGGGGCTTTTTCACCTCGAACGCAAGTCGAGAGGTCTATTCTTTTCGTCATTGCGAGCTGACCGAAAGGGAGGCGCGGCAATCTCAACTACGAAATACGCTTCACGAGCGACGAGATACGAATTATTCTCTTGAAAGGTTAGGCTTTTCGGACTTCTTTTAGTGGTTCTTTTATTCCATCATTTGGTTGCAGAAAAGGCACGGTGGAATTGAACAGTTCCCTTAGGGATTCGATTGCAAAATGGCAACGCAAGAAAATTCTCTTGAGGGACGCCTTCGTGTTTTAACTCATTTGGGCTTTTGAAACCAAAGCGTATATAATACTTTGGGTCTCCAACAAGAACACACCCCTCAGCACCCAAATCTTTTAACAAATTCAAGCCTTCATTAACAAGTTTTGTTCCGATACCTTGTTTCTGACAAGCAGGCCTGATTGAAATTGGGCCCAGGCCATACCAGTTCTTACTTCCATCTGAAAAAGTTACAGGCGAAAAGGCTATGTGTCCCACTAATTTTCCATCAATTTCGGCAACAAGTGAAATAGTTAGCGCATTGTCGGCTCGCAAAGCATTGATGATAAATTGTTCGGTATTCCGGCTGTACGGATGATTTTCAAAGGCCAGTTTCGTAATTTCAGTGATTACTTCAATATCTGCCTGTGTTTCTTTACGAATAATCATTTGACATTTCCCATATACACGCCATAATAACATCGCTACAACTCCTCACGCCATAAGTTATCGAATACTCCTGAGAATTTCAAGCTGGGGTTCTCCGCCACTGGCCGGGGTCATTTTTGTCTGCAACCTGTGTGCAGAGGTCATTTAATTGTTAGCCCCCGGACCTGTGCCGGGGGCAGTGGCTCTAAAGTTATGGAAATTTTAGGATGGATTCGCAGGGTTAATAGGTGACTGGCCCTATTTTATTTTTTCAGTCGCTAATACATGTTCTATAAAGATTTTGAATAACACCCATCGTTTCCAATATGCCTGATGAAGCAAATAAACGTGTCCATTATTTGCCCGCCGATCACGTAGTAAACGGTGAATAAGCCCACTTTTATCCACATTCACATATTGGGCAATCTCTCCACTGCCTAGATCCCATAGATAACACGGTGCATAGGAATACTTCATTAATATAGAACCTTTGTCTTGCTTGAATTCTAGATCCCAGCCGTAAATATCATCCACAGCTTTCCACCTTGTCCCGGCAGGTATTCTAACAATTTTCAAATCATTCACATCAAATGGCGGTTCTTTTGAAACAATATAGGCCAGTTCAATTTGTTTTGGTTTCTCCAGGGTAATTGTTCCCAAATCAAGTGTTTGTCCTTCTTTGAACTCTATCACAAAACTTTTCTCCAGGTAATCCGGTGCTTTGACAATGCACCGGTAATTGATGGGAGAAAATCCTGATGCGCTGGCCAGACCATTGCCCTGTACTGGTATCTTAATAGGCTTAGGGCAACAGGGGCCCGGTTGAGTACCACCGGATGGCGTATTTACCGGGCCATCCCCGACACTCAATAGTACACTTGCTTGCGAGAGGTCGCCGCCTTCTTCCAGGGCGACTTTGGCTTTAAAATCTGCCAATTTGTCTTTATTTAATGGTTTCATATGGATGGTACCAACATCTACCAAATCTCCCTTCATACCTTTTAATTGTAAATCGTATGGAGCATATTGGTGCATACGAAAACCCACCGGCCTGACCAGGTCTCTTGTCGGTCCGGCAAAATATCCTTCGGGCAGAATCTCCATCTGTGCCCTAACATCGCGTACGTCTCCCGCGCCATCGAGCACCACTCGGCCGACAATGACATGTCCCTTTCGAAATCTTTGAACAGACTTTTTTGCCATGGCAATCTTAGCTTCCAATTCCGGTTTATTCGGGTATTGCTCTATTGTGTTTGAGACACGTCCGTACATTATTATTGCCAACGCTATTGCCAGCACTATTGCCAACGCTGCTGCAAATATTATTTTTTTCATTTTATAGCTCCTTCTGTAAAACAAGGATTTCTTTATTATTATCAACAATCCCTGTTTTCTGTACACTCGCCCCAGCCATTAGTATCTGGCTGTGGGTAGTATTCATTTCACGCGGCCGCTACCAGGCCGCAGCACTGTCTTCAGGAATTTCAATCTCTCGAATGACGCGCGCCGAGAAAGCGTTATTCCGCATTCTGACATTAGGTGCACCTTCAATACGAATTCCACGTCCGGCGGAACCAATAAGGTTGCGATAGTACTCTTCGCATAGATCGGCAAATTCGCGATGGTTCCATGCGCCTCTGTACGATCCACCAATTTCGCCGACCTCGAGCGGCTCACTTTCATAATTGGTTCCGTAAGGTTGTCGTACTTCAACTTTCATGTCTTCATAGTTGTTGCCTTTTATCTCAAGCGTAAAGTGGATAATCGATACCATGTGTTCGTCGCTTTTCTCAAAAGTTCCGTAATCTTGTGAATCCTGTACTATTTTTTGAAAGTTTATTTTAGCTTTACTCATAAATTAGCTCCTGAAGTTTGCAATGACTATGAATGCTAACTATTGATTATATGCTTTCCGTGTAAAACTCCAATCCAGTTTTTACCGCTTACTTACATGTGCGCTTGGGTAACCCGCGCAACAAATTGCGGGCTAAATATTATGTTGATTCGAGGGAGTTCTCCGGTCTTGGGTGCCGGGAAAATCATACCTCTTTTAGCGTAAATGGCAAGGGAAAAATG
>CAZOUM010000053.1:0-18475 GCA_964582985.1 uncultured Pirellulales bacterium
CATTTTTCCCTTGCCATTTACGCTAAAAGAGGTATGATTTTCCCGGCACCCAAGAGCGGAGAACTCCCCCGAATCAACAGAATATTTAGCGCCGTGATTTATTGCGCTGGTTATTTTCAGCGAGCGACGGGCCTCGCTACCCGGCGCCTAAATTCAAAATACGAAATTAAGGAAACCCAAAATGGCAAAACTACCTAAAACAATTACGGAAAGGTTTTCGAAGAACGTCAGCAAGTTCCAGAGCGTATTGAGAATAGCGAAGGATAGAGATGTTAACGAATCCGACACAGTCTCGATTGTCACTGACATTTTAGCGAATGTCTTCGGCTACGATAAATATTTGGAAGTAACAAGTGAGTTCGCGATAAGGGGCACATACTGTGACTTAGCTATAAAAGTCCAAGACAAGATTCAATTCCTCATTGAAGTCAAGGCGATAGGAATCGACTTGAAGGACCACCATCTTAAGCAGGCAATTGATTATGCCGCAAATCACGGAGTTCAGTGGGTCATCCTCACTAACGGAGAAGTATGGAAAATCTACAAAATGAGGTTTGAACAGCCTATAAATTATGACCTTGTTTGCACATTCAATTTTATTGAAATCAATCTTAAGAAGGAAGAAGATAAGGAAAAGCTTTTCATCATTTGCAGGGAAGGCCTAAGCAAAGCGGCAAGAGAGGATTTTCATCAGAAAGTTCAAAGCGTTAACCGTTTCGTAATTGGTGCTATTGTCCAAAACGAGGTAGTTGTAAATGTAATTAGAAGAGAAGTGAGAAAGATGTCGCCTGGTATCAAGGTTGATAACTCAGATGTTAATAAATTGCTAATAGAAGAGGTTCTAAAAAGAGAAGTACTTGAGGGAGAGAACGCTGCAAAGGCGCAGAAGCAGGTTCGTAAGTATTACAGCAAAGCATCCAAGAAAAGCAATGAGAAGAAGACAGTGAAGGATGAGAGCTTCCAGAAAACTAACGAACAGAATTCTATGATGCATTAGAACACGTTGATTATTGTATGATTGGAGAATAAGCACAGTAGTGGGCTGTGCCCACCAAAATTAAGCTCGGACGCCGCATACGCGGCGGTTAGGTCGATGCCAGGATATTAACTATGTCACTGAAAACATTTGAGCGACACATGGATACCCTTTTCGGAGCGATTAATTCCTGCGAGGCCAATAAGTTTGTCTTGCCCGCGCTGATGCTTATCTATAGCGGCATTGACATCCTTGCCTCCCTTGAGCGAAGAAAAGGCGAGGGGACGAAAGCTTCCTTCACACGATGGGTGGATGAGTATCTTCTGAAGGCGGTTTCGTTGCCCTGTACATCACTTGAGTTGTATGCTGCTCGCTGTGGCATTCTGCATACTCTAACCCCGGAGTCTGATCTGTCCAGAAAAGGCAAAGCTCGCGAGGTCGGTTATGCTTAGGGCATAGCAAAAGTGTCGGCGCTTCAAGAGGCAGGAAGGAGATTGGGTTACGATTATCCCGTGATTCACATTTCACAGCTGAAGGAAGCTTTTCGCAGGGCCGTCGGTTTGTTTCTCAAAGCAGCTTCAGAAAATGAGGAAAGAGTAAAGAGAATCTCCGAACGGGCCGGTCTGTGGTTCTCAGACATACCCTTTGAGATAGTAGATTCATATCTGAGTGAGACTAAGACTGATGAGGATTGAATAATGGGGCCAACCACCTACTCATGGCTGGGGCGAGTGCACAGAAAATGGTGACTGTGCTTAATACGTTGAATAATTGGGAGCTATATAATCCATAGTTGGCGAGGAAACCAACCATGAGCTCATTACACATTTTCTGCTCCGAAGATGTTATTGAGATGTGGCTACAAAGAAGCCTTCTTCTGATTGCGGCTCAATCCAAGCGCTGCAACAGCTGCCGCAACAGCGCCGCCGGCAAGCTGAAATGTTTGATCCGCAAAGCAGAACGGCGAGTCAAACAGGAGTTTGGTCTAATTGGGAACTTATTGCTTATCTTTGAGGAAAACATATGAGGCGCTTAGTCCTATTTCCAACCATCCTTATTGGCATCGTAAACTCAATATCCTTTTCTCAGACTTTGCCCTTGGAAGACATTATCAAGCATGCATCGCCAGCTGTTGTAAAGATCATCGTTTACGACATCACCGGAACCAAACGAGGAGTGGGTTCAGGTTTCTTCATTCGTGGCGGAGAAATCGTCACTAATGCGCATGTCATAAAAGGCGCATATTCTGCCGAAGTGCACAGTTTTCTGAAAACCTATGAACACGTTACGATTACAAAACGTGACGCTGACGTGGACTTGGCATTGCTATCTGTACGAGCTGATGGCGAGTCAAAAGTGGCTCTTGCCGACGCTACTGGCCTACGCCCTGGACAACGAGTTATCGCGATCGGGAACCCTCTGGGCCTTGATCGTACAGTCTCCGATGGTTTGATAAGCGCCGTAAGAGGTATTCCCGGCGAGCTACAGGTTATTCAAATCTCAGCGCCTATTTCTCCGGGTAGCAGCGGAGGTCCACTTCTTAACATGGAAGGTTCGGTCATTGGAGTAGCCTCTGCAAGTTTGTCCGAAGGACAAAATCTCAATTTTGCTATTGGCGTCGAAACGCTCAAACAATTCTTGCAGAAGCCTAATAACCCTAAGCATCTCAAAAAAGCTCGAACTCGCGTACTCTGGAGGACAATCCTCAAATGGGTAGCGAACATAGTGCTTCTCATCATCGCTCTGGCTTTTGGCGGAGGATGGTGGATCATTTTCATAGTTATTATGGCTTTTGTCCTTCTTTTCTACATTCTCAAGGGATTGTGGTGGGTGATAACGGCGCCTTTCCGAAGAAAAAATAGATTCGATACGTTGCCTGCCGATGAACAATCGCGCCCAACGACCTCTGAAGATATACATACACGACATGAATCTCTATTTACTGAAGCGGATCAGGATATTGAGGATGAAGCGGATGATGAAGACTTGTTCTACTTTCACTGTTGGAAGTGTGGAGAGTTAGTTGAGGTGGACAAATCAGCAGACGACGATACGCTAGAATGCGAAGGCTGTGGTACAAAACTTGAGATACCTAAGGAGTAAGAAGCTGTCAACAAACCTCTCGAGGGGATTGGCTAAAAGCGCACCCTTAATGTGACCGTTATCTGCGATTTTGGATTTTCGATTTGTTTCGGATTTCCAGCTTAGAATTTAGTATTTGTCTTTGCCTCCCTCCGCGTAATCTGTGAAATCTGTGGTTAACTTTTGCCCTTCCCCTTGCCTTTTCCGGCTGATTACGGTAGAGTTCTCTGACATTCAGGGACAGGACAGGCAAATAGAATAGCAGCAGCGTGGAGGTTCAAGATTATGTCTTTTGAGCGTTTAAATGGGAAATGTCAAATGATTATTCGTAAAGAAACACAGGCAGATATTGAAGTAATCACTGAAATTACGAAACTGGCCTTTGAAAATCATCCGTACAGCCGGAATACCGAACAATTTATCATCAATGCTTTGCGAGCCGACAATGCGCTAACTATTTCACTTGTTGCCGAAATTGATGGAAAATTAGTGGGACACATAGCCTTTTCGCCTGTAACTTTTTCAGATGGAAGTAAGAACTGGTATGGCCTGGGCCCAATTTCAATCAGGCCTGCTTGTCAGAAACAAGGTATCGGAACAAAACTTGTTAATGAAGGCTTGAATTTGTTAAAAGATTTGGGTGCTGAGGGGTGTGTTCTTGTTGGAGACCCAAAGTATTATATACGCTTTGGTTTCAAAAGCCCAAATGAGTTAAAACACGAAGGCGTCCCTCAAGAGAATTTTCTTGCGTTGCCATTTTGCAATCGAATCCCTAAGGGAACTGTTCAATTCCACCGTGCCTTTTCTGCAACCAAATGATGGAATAAAAGAACCACTAAAAGAAGTCCGAAAAGCCTAACCTTTCAAGAGAATAATTCGTATCTCGTCGCTCGTGAAGCGTATTTCGTAGTTGAGATTGCCGCGCCTCCCTTTCGGTCAGCTCGCAATGACGAAAAGAATAGACCTCTCGACTTGCGTTCGAGGTGAAAAAGCCCCCGCGGCGTCTGAGCGGGGTAAAAAGCCCCCGCGGCCATCCGCGTAATCTGTGAGACTTGTGCGCGGGCTATCCGTGGCTAACTTTAATAGACCCCTCGGCTGCGCTCGGGGTGACGGCGGGGAGGAAACTATGGCCAGTTTACCCCTAAGGGGCCACCTATTTTCTTCTCCAAACACAGCCTAAAATTTCCCCCATTAGAAATCATTGTCTTTATTCTAACGGGGCGAGCATCTTCAAACAGTATCTATCGGTCATCCCCGCGATATAATCACATACCGTCCGCTGCAGGCCTTCTGCGGCAGCTAATCGCTGAAAATAGCCGGGCATCAGGTGCGGCTTTCGGCAAATCTTTTCGAAAAGCTGCTCGAGCCATTCTCTGACCTTGCCTGATGTCTGAATTAACGACTTATGCTGATAGAAATTCTCAAGTAAAAACTTCTCCAGTTCAAGCAGCTCGGCCTCACTCTTGCCTGAGAGCACAATCAGGTTTTCACTTATCGCATATACATCATCAACTGTCTTTATGCTGGCCGCTGCGATAGTCTTTTTGCTCGCGTCAATACAGTCGCTGACGAGCTTGTCGATAATCGCTTTTGCCGTTCTGGTCCTTAGGACGGTTCGGTCCTTGATTGCTTCGGCGTGTATTCGTTTTTGGGCTTCGGCAAGAATTTCCACACTTTTTAATTGCTTCCCGATTAAATCGGGACTAATCAGCCCGGCCCGCAGGCCATCTTCGAGGTCATGGCAGTTATATGCGATACGGTCTGCGATGTCCGGCGATAAGACGGTAACGCCCACCATCACAGCCGGGAGCCACAACAAGAGGGTTAATAAGGCCAATCCTCCTTATCGATTCAGTTAGTTCGGCAATACCTTTATTGTGGCCTTCCAAGCGAAGCGGGTTTTCGCCCGCGTCTATTTCTTCTAACTCAATCGTAAATTCCTTTGTCTTTAGCATAGTATTGCCTCATGTTTTGATGTCGGCTGCTGATTCTACCGTTTCATTTTTTCGAATCAAGGGATTTTGGGGGGGAGATAAGGGCATCAGGTAGCGGGGCATCAGAGTATCAGGAAGAAAAAGAGGGCAGAGGACCCCCTGCCTGAGAATTGCAGGGGCAGGCGTGGGGCCAAATAAAAAAACCCCCAAAAAGAGGGTTTTGGGGGGTTAAACGCGAAGTTTCTTAGCGTTTAGTCCGAAACGAAGATTTTAGTCCTCATAATCATAATAGTCGTCATAATAATCATCTTCGAATTCAGAGTAGTAGCCGGAGGTGTCTTGCTGCTGGGACTTTGCTGAAGTGAACTTAGGAACAACTAAAGCAGCAGTGATAAGCAAAGCAGCGATAATAATGAGACATTTGAGCCAGGTTGCCAGCTTAACATTGAGCCAGGTCCGTTGGAGCTGTTCCTTTTGGAAAGAGGACTCTTCTTCAGGTTGTGGGCATGTGCTCGGCTGGGTTTGATTTTCGGACGGCTGTGACCAATTTTGTGAGTTTCTTTCAGGTTCCATTTGATTTACCCCCATAAATTAGATAGAAATAGTTTTTTTGACCTTTTAGGGCCACTAAACAAAATATAAGATACAAAAATTCGAATGCCAAATTATTTGGGGCGGAAAAGCAGCGGATAGCTGAGCTTCGAGATTGGCGATTTGGGTTGAGGTCGCTTCGCGGCGCTGTTTGGTTTGTCCAACTGGCGTATGCTATCTGCCATTTCAACGGTGGTTTGTAATTTTTTTGGGATTTTGGCTATGGTTATTTTATTTTTTTTTGTTGGACGCCGGGCATTGGCTCTGGTATAATCAGGTGGTTCGTAGGGCGTATTCTTTCGTCTCTCAAGAATATCGTCCTCAAAAAAATGCGAGAGACAGGTAGTTGATTGATGGCCGCTTGTAAGGCCAAAGGAGTACAGTAGTGGGTATAGGTACAGTAAAATGGTTTAATGAGAGAAAAGGCTTTGGATTTATCACGCCTGATGAGGGTGGCGACGACTTGTTTGTGCACCACTCGGAGATCAAGTCGACCGGCTACGCCAATCTTAGCGAAGGCCAGAAGGTTGAGTTCGAGGTTGGCCAAGGTAAAAAAGGCCCGTGTGCGACCAATGTGGTCCCGAAGTGACGTGAGGCAGGATGCTGCTAAGAAAGAAGAGGCTCCGCAATCAGGCGGAGCCTTCTTTTTTATCTTCAATTATCCGGATAATTGCGTTCAGCTACTAATGCTTTTGTATGCGAGCGGTTCGTAGAATTTTTCAGGTCTTTGGCCGAGGCCCGGCGGGCATTATCGGCTGCAGGCCAATTTCAACTGCGGCATCGTCTACCGGTTACGAATGTGTGTAATTGGAGTGGGCCTTTTTGTAGAGCAGCAGTCGATAAGATTTGAATTTTTTGAAGTCTTCGCCGGTTCTGCGGCCCTCGAAATACCTTTCATTAATCCTGCTCAGCCGCTTTTGGTATTTCCACGTCAGCAGCTTAAAAACGACCGGATGTCTGCCGCTCAACAACCGAAGGCCTGAATGCAAAACGGGCTGGCCTACGTTTCTTAGCGCATCGGCCAATATATCAATAGTCGGGGCTGTTTCCTCCGTGATATCCAAATCCTTAATACATGTAAAAGGATATTCTGTTGTGAACTCAGAAAGCTGCCTTAATCTATGGCCTCCTCTCTGCGAACTTTTGCCCGCAACATCTTTTCGGAAGATGTCACATATTAACATGTAACCGCCCTCATTTAAGAATCTGAAAGTCTTTTGCAGCGCCTGTTTCAGGTCGACGTATTGAAAACTCTCGGCGAATAAGATAAGGTCGTATCGCTTCTCGGTCTCGACTTCTTCGTACCGGCACTCAAAGATATTAACGTCCTCTCCTAATAATTTACGGCCTTGTTCAGCAAAGAAGGCACTGGGCGAAACGCAATCCGGGTGATATCCCAAGTCGACAAGTCTCTTGGCTAATCCTCCTGTGCCGCATCCCACATCAAGGATAGTCTTAACTCCTTCGGGAATGTGTGAAATCAGGAATTCGGTATAGTCGGCTTGAGCTTTGTGTAGATTGGTTATATCTACTTCAAGACCGTTGGTCCAATACCCGTAGTGGAGGTCTTCCAGTTTAAGGAAGTATTTGCCGCATATGGAACCTATCTCTAAACCGACTTCACGAGAAAGGCGCTTTCCTGACTTTTTCATCCAGACAACTCTTTACTCACTATCAACAGCTCCTAAGAAACAAGGTGCCAGTTTATTTTAGCTTTGGCAGCCTCCAAACCTGCCTTCTACCCTGCCAACTTTTGCAAACTACCACATTCAGCGCACTTTTGCAACAAATTTTTTTCCACCTTATGTCGAGCGCAACAAAGGTATTTCAAAAAATTAACCGTGTGCCTTGGCGCGGGGTTTTCTTTTGCTCAGAACTAATCGGCCTGCTTGGTTGCCTAAGGCGGTCTCAGTGATATTTTTTCAGATAAACCTGGATTACTGTGATGTCAGCGGGGGTGATACCTGCGATTCTGCCGGCCTGACCGAGCGTGCCCGGTCTAAAAGCCGAGAGCTTCTCCTTCGCCTCCGCTCGCAAATGGACTATCTTGTTATAATCCAAATCAGCAGGAAGCTTTTTACTCTCCAGTGTTCTGAAACCGGCCACCAAGCGCTGCTGCCTGGCTAAATAACCCTGATACTTGGCGTCAATAGTGACTGCCTGCAGAACCTCTTTATTAAGGCCCATATTCTTAATATCGGGATTCTCGGCGAGCGTTTTGGCAACATCGCTTTGTGGCCGGCGCAACTGTTCCCACAAACTCAAGCCGCCTGTTCGCGTGTTTTGCAGATACTCTTTTAGTTTTTCGATGCCTTCGAGTTTTTTCCGGAATTTTGTCCATCGCTTCTTGCCCGCAAGTCCGACCGACTTGCCGACAGGCGTCAATCTTCTATCTGCGTTGTCCGCTCTTAGCGACAAACGATATTCAGCGCGTGACGTGAACATCCTGTACGGCTCATTGATGCCTTTGGTGAGCAAATCGTCTATCAGCACGCCGATATACGCCTGGTCTCTGCCGAGGACAATGGGCTCTTTATTTTGAATCTTTCTGGCGGCGTTTATACCAGCCATAATTCCCTGTCCGGCCGCCTCTTCGTAACCGCTGGTGCCGTTAATCTGGCCGGCGTGAAAGAGACCTGAAATCTTTTTTGTTTCCAGGCTGCTCTTTAGCTGAATCGGCGGACAATAATCGTACTCAATCGCATAGGCATAATGAATAATGCGGGCGTTTTCCGTACCCGGCATCAGCTTGAGTACCTGCTCCTGAACATCTCTCGGCATAGAGGTAAAAAAGCCGTTGCAGTAGATTGTTTTTATACTTTCTTCTTCCGGCTCTAAAAAGATTCGATGCTGCTGCTTATCGGCGAAGCGAACGACTTTGCTTTCGATGCTCGGGCAGTAACGCGGGTCGGCGGCAGTTATCTGGCCCGATGAAAGCGGAGCACGATGAAGATTGTCACGGAGCAGCTTGTGTATCTTTTCGTTAGTGTACGTAATCCAGCAAGGTACCTGGGGTCTGTCTATTCTTTCGGTCATAAACGAAAAGGGCGCCGGCGGGTCGTCGCCTGGCTGGGCTTGTAACTTATCCAGGTCGCACGTCTTGGCGTCTAACCTCGGCGTCGTGTCGGTGGCCATCCTCCCAAGCTCCAGGCCTATTCTTTTCAAGCTCTGCGAAAGCTCCGCGCTATGCGGCTCATCGAGCCTGCCTCCGGGCCACTTTTCATTTCCGAGCCAAAGCATTCCGCCGAGAAATGTCCCCGGCGTCACGACAATCGTTTGCGTGCGGTAAACAGAACCGTCTTTGCACCCGACCGCGCGCACTTTATTGTCTTCGGTTTTTATCTCTGTGGCCAGGGCCTCGATGATGGTCAGGTTAGCGGTTTGCTCGAGCGTGCGCTGCATATACTCGGCATACTTTAGTCTGTCGGCTTGTGCCCGCGGTGACTGGACGGCAGGTCCCTTCGAGCGATTCAGCAGGCGAAACTGAATGCCGGTCGCATCTATTGCCAGTCCCATCAGGCCGCCGAGCGCATCAATCTCGCGTGCAATCTGTCCCTTCGCAAGCCCGCCGATAGCGGGGTTGCAGCTCATCTTTGCTATCGTGTCCTTGCGTATGGTTATGAGGCAGGTTTTGACGCCGATATTGGCGGCAGCGTAGGCAGCTTCGACGCCGGCGTGACCCGCCCCTATCACGATGCAGTCAAACTCGTTTGCCTTTCTCCTGTTAGAGGCACGAGGGTATCGGCAGAGTTTCTTATCTTTGGAATCTCTAACGGGATTCATTCGATTCCGCCAGCGCAACTGCCGATGCAATTGCAAAATTCGCCGTGTGGGTGATGCTGACGCTTATATGTTTGGTCCTGAGCCGCTCGGCAATTTTTTCGACCTCCCCGCACAGATTAACCACAGGCTGGCCCGCTTTATTGTTTACTACTTCTATATCGGTCCAGGCAATCTTGCCTTTCCAGCCGGTCCCCATCAGTTTAAGGATGGCCTCCTTGGCAGCAAAACGTCCCGCCAACTTTTCTATTCTGTCCTTATTCGCCTCGGCATAGGCCTGTTCGGCGGCGGTAAAAACCCTGTTAAGGAAACGCTCACCGTGGTCTTTTACCATCTTTTCTATTCGCGGACAATCTACAAGGTCTATTCCGTGTGCGACAATTTCCATCTATCACTCCTGAAACTTATGACACAACACTTTAGTCGGTAGTCGCCGGTCTTGAGCCTTCGGCCTCCTGCGGGTTGCTCAATTGGTAGATTTTCCTCAAGCAGAAGTTTACAAAGACATCCATTTCACTAAGTGGTACCTGCTGCAGAAGCTTGGCCTCAAGCTCAGCGACGGCTTTTTGCCGGCGGTCAGCGATAATCTTCTTTTCAACCTGTCTTTGCACTTCTTCGAGCGGCTTATAACCCTTCGGCTGTTTCCCGTCCAGCTTTATTACAAAGATACGCTTGCCTGTTTCGCTCGGGACAGCACGCGTCTCTCCAGGCTTCATTTTTTCAGCTTTGGCCGCAAGAATAGCATAGTCCTTTCCGAGGCTCTGCGGCCGAATACCATCGCTGTGGTCCCTAAACACAACTCCGGAATATTCCTCTTCCAGCTTGTCAAAATCCTCGCCTTCCCGTAACCGCCAGAGCAGCTTATTGGCCAGGTCTTTCGCGAGCTGCTGCGGGTCCTGATTCCGGTAGGACGCTTGTAGTGCGTCGACCTTAATATCAAGCAGCCGAAACATTATGAGCGACGGTTGAACAAAGTCGCCTTTCATCTGGTTGTAGCAGCGTGCCAGCTCGCTATGAGTGATAGGTATGTTACTCGGAACCTGCGACATCGTATAGGAGTGAATGAGAATCGTCATTTTCAGATATTCCTTGTAGCTTTGTCGGTCCTTACCTATTTGCTTAAGTGCCTCGCTGGCCCTGGCCATATTACTGCCGAAGCGGGCAAAAAACTTCTGCAGCTCCGTCTCCGCCAACTTTTCCACCGCTTCGAGAGTACGCTCATCCGTGTGCTTTTTGGCTTCCCTGTACAGCAAAATATTCAATATTTTGGTTGTAACGGCCTGGGCCACTTGTTCTTCGGCCTGCTCTTCGAACTGCTCGAAGGTGGTTGTTTGCGCAATTGGCCTTAAATATTCCAATAAATACAGAACTGATTCGTTGGCGCTTAAAGTTGTGTCGCCGACGGTCAGCACAAATCCGTCCGAGCTTTTGGGGAGACTGCCTCTTTGCGGAAAGGGGATGCGGTCCAATTGTTCTTTGGTAAACCTCGGCCTGGGTTTGGCGCCACAGCCGGCGGCAAGAAACAAAATGCAAGAGGATAGAACGAATACGGCTTTAAGTAACCTATTACTTACGTGCTGACACATCTTAATTTAGTCCGAATAACTTTCGATTTTTTTCTGCCCTTATTATATGCCGTCCTGCGAAGCGGTGCTAAAGATTTTTCGCAGGATATCTATCATCGTTCTCACCTCAATTCTTTACCTTCTTCGACTTTCCACTTCAGTTTTCCGAGGTCTTTGGCCCTAACAAATTCCACGCGGCGGTCATTGAAGAGGATGTTACACCCCTTCGGTTTGTGATTCTCAGTAGTCAATATCTCCGGCCCACCAAATTGGTTCCAGCCTCCTTTAGTTTCAAAAAGTAGAACCATATCAGGCGGCGAATTAGGCTTGCAATTCGGATTCATGGCGTAAACACAGCATCGCTTGCCTGTCGGGAGGTACTCGAATAGTAGGTCATCCGTCGGAAGGTATGGTACAGGCCCGAGGAGCAAATCGCACCATTTATCCGGCGGGGGATATCGATTGTCATTTTCAGCGGCATAAGTCTCCAGCGCGACTCCAAGCGTATGCAACTTTGCCAGATGTCTGGACCTGGGGCGGAGTAGTGCTTTCCTGTGACCGGACCAATAGTTGTACACCAGCCCGGAAGCCAAAAGCCCGCTCAGGACTATCCCTGATGCTGCCAGGGCACTGCCGGTCAGCCTTCCCCGGCTTTTTCTGATTTGTACCAGCGAAACTATGCCGATCCCAAAACCAATCATCGAACAGGCCGATAACAGAATACATGTCCATGGGTCTAAGGTGTACGGTGATGGCGGGTATCTCCTTACGCGTCCCATGTCAATTACAAGCACAAGCACAGCCACTACCAAAGGCACGACCAGCGAGAGTATTGCCAGTTTACTTTTCTTGGCTCTCTGGCCCTGGAAATTACCATCGGTTTCGCCCACTGTTATTTCTCTCCCAAAATTTTTCGCAGGAGGCTTATCAGGGTTCCCGGCTCGAAATAGGTTTCTTTCAGTCGCAAATAGGCGGTCTTTGGGTCAGGGGTCCAGCTTCGCCCTGATACTTTTGCGAATAGAGAATCAGCTTTGCCCTCTGCATCTTTTGTGAATGAGAATATCAAATCATGGCCGGAAGTGACAATGCTTTTTAGGCCAAGTTTGCTCGCCGCAATTCGAAGCTCGCCCAATGCGAGCAGGAGCTTGACCTCATCAGGGACCGGGCCGTATATATCATCAAGCTCGCTTTCAACCTGTTTTAATTCATCGGCGGTTCTTGCAACGGCAATTTTGCGGTAGGCATCCATACGGTGTCTGTCGAGAGGGATATAATTTTTCGGAATATACGTGGTAAATCCCAAATCCAGAACGGCCGTGGGTATTGCTTCCACCGGCTCATTTTTCAATCTCTTGACGGCATCGGCCAGCAGCTCGCAATACATCTGGTAGCCGACTAATTGAATATGGCCGGACTGCTCCGGCCCCAATATATTACCTGCGCCGCGAATTTCGAGGTCCCGCAGGGCGATTCTAAAGCCCGCCCCCAAATGCGAATATTCTTCAATGGCTTTTAGTCGCCTGGCCGCGATGGGCGTAATCGGCCGGGACGATGGCAGCAGCATATAGGCATAAGCCCTGTGCTTGTACCTGCCGACCCTGCCGCGAAGCTGATGCATCTCCGCCAGGCCGAACCTGTCCGCATCGTTAATGAAAATCGTGTTCGCGTTCGGGATATCCAGGCCTGATTCGATAATGGTTGTGCACACCAGCACGTCGACATTGCCCGTCACAAAATCTATCATCGTCTTTTCAAGCTCGTGCTTGGCCATCTGCCCGTGTGCGATAGCGACCTTCGCGTCACTGACCAGCTTTTGAATTTCCCAAGCCTTTTTATCAATCGTCCTTACCCTGTTGTGCACAAAAAACACCTGTCCCTGGCGGTTCAATTCCCCGATTATAGCTTTTCTTATAAGCTCATTGTTATACGCAGTCACGGCTGTCACTATGCTTCGCCTGTCCAGCGGCGGTGTTGCCAGCGAGCTTATGTCACGCAGTCCCAGCAGAGACATATTCAGCGTTCGTGGAATCGGCGTTGCTGTCATCGTAAGGACATCAACATTGACGCGCAATTTTTTGAGCCGCTCTTTGTGTTCAACTCCGAATCGCTGTTCCTCATCGATGATTAAAAATCCCAGGTCCTTGAAACCCACATCGCCGCTTAAAAGCCGGTGTGTGCCGATGAGGATATCAACTTTGCCCTGTTTAGTTCGTGCGATTATGTCTTTGGCCTGCTTAGTCGTCTTAAAGCGATTCAGGACCTCGATGCAAACCGGGAAATCGGCAAACCGCTCCGTAAAAGTCCTGCCGTGCTGAACACACAATACCGTTGTCGGCGCCAGGATAGCTACCTGCTTTCCATTCTCGACGGTTTTGAACGCCGCGCGCATTGCAAGTTCGGTCTTGCCGTACCCGACGTCACCGCAAAGGAGTCTGTCCATCGCGATGGCCTTTTGCATATCAGTCTTGATTTGCTCCGCGGCCGTGGTCTGGTCCGGCGTCTCCTGATAAGGAAAAGACTCTTCGAACTCGCTCTGCCACTCTGAGTCCTCGCCACATGCAATCCCGCCCATGCTGTGGCGCTTTGCCTGAACATCGAGCAGTTCGCCGGCGAGGTCTCGAACGGATTTGGCGACTCTTTCTTTCTGCTTCTGCCATCTTTTCGAGCCGATTTTGCTCAGCTTCGGCCGTTTCGGGCTCGTGCCGATATATTTCTGAATCAGTGCGATATTGCGCACCGAGACCTGGATTTTCGCGCTGTCTGCGTACTCGACGGTCAGGTACTCGCTCTTGCCGCCTTTTTCCTCAATCGCTTCGATGCCCGAAAACTTGCCGATGCCGTAGGAAGCGTGGACGACATATTCACCGGGCTGTAAGTCGCTGAGCGTATCCACCGGCGAGGTCGCCCGCATCGGCCTCCATCTTCTTCTAAGTGCATACTGGCCGAACAGCTCGTGATGACTTATTACAATCGTATTAAGCGAATTTATTACAAAGCCCTGATGAATAAAGCCCTGCTGCAGCTTGAAATTCGCGGGCACTTTTTTATCGCTTTCTTCTATGATTTCAGTGACACGCTTGATTTCCGCTGAAGCTTCGCAGTAAAGTTCAACCTTCTTTCCCTGCTTTGCCTGCCGGACCAATTCTTCCAGCGCCGCTTTATGTCCCGCCCATATTGAAGTTGCCTTGTGCTGAAACTGCTGCACGCTGCTTATATCGAGCTTAAGAAAATCGTCGGAAGCTGACGTCACGAACCTGCAGATATGCAGCCGTGTAAATTTCTCCATCGCCTGATAAATATCTGCCCAGTCGTAGAGCCGTTCTGTGTTCTCCAATCGCTCTACGAAGACCCTTGCAACTTCTTCGATGTCGCTCGGCTCTTCAAGAATTATTATGCAGTCTTTCGGCAGGGTATTTATGAAAAGCTCCCTCTCTTCTTGTGCACTGCCGCACACGGCCGAAATGATTGCAACTTTTTCAAGCTCCCGGCAAGACCGCTGCGTGTCCAGATTGATTTCGCGAATGCTCTCTATAGTGTCACCGAAGAACTCGACCCTGAGCGCTTCGCCGCCGTTGGGAGACGAACCTGCGCTGCGTTCGCTGCGCAGAGTTTTTTCGCTGACAAGCGGTGCATAAATATCAACGATTCCGCCGCGCCGTGCAAACTGGCCCGGCAAATCCACCCTTTCCACCCGCTCGAAGCCGTTATCAACCAGCCAGCCGGCAGCTTCCTCCGGCGAGCGTTCACTTCCAGTCTGCAAGGAAAGACTGCTTTGCTCCAGGGCTTCCGGCTTTGGTATCGGCTGACAAAGCGCCTGCACCGACGCCGGGATAATGAAATTATCCTCGCCGGAACGAGAGACGAAAGACGAGAGACGAGAGACGAGCTTAAGCCTCTCGGCCCGAATCTCATCGGTCGCGTCGGCCAAATCTTCGGCACCTTCCCAGGCAGGTAAGGAATCGATTTTTTGTGCCCCGAAGGTGTGCAAATCGTCGGCTGCCTTGTCGGCATCGTCGATGTGCGGGCAGATATAAAGAATCGGCCGCGCGAGTTCCTTTGATATGTGCGCCGCCAGCAGGCGCGCAAACGACCCCCACGTCCCCGCGACTTTTACCGTCCCCGCACCACCGCGGCCGGCCTCGAGCCGGGAGATTAGCTGCGAAACCGTTTTATCTTGTCTAAGGTCCACAGAATTATTGCGGCAACAGCTCTTTACTAAAAACTATTGTAAGCGAATCCGCAGCGCCGGACAATCCTGTCTTTTCGTAAACCTTGCCCGCCATCCGTTTGGCGGGCGCGTGGGCCAAGCCCAACTCTACATTGATTTTGCTGGGCATGGCCCAGCCAACGTCATCCTGAGCTTGTGCCCAAGGTGCCAAGCGCACGCCTTTCCTGTCATCCTGAGCTTGTGCCCAAGGTGCGCAGCCGAAGGATCTGGCCTTCGCACATACTTAGCCTCCTCATTCCCACGAAGCCTGCCCCCGCTTGCCCCGAACCATAGCCCAGTAGCAAAAGTATGCAGTTAAACAGGCAAATGCCGCCACTTAAAAAGGGCAAAATGTCAGCAAAACATAGCATTTTCCGGCTCATAGTTGGCAGGCGGGCAAATCTGAGCGCAGCGAAACATCGTCAAATATCGGTGAGTATGTTGGCAAATCTTGGTTTAAATACGCCCGCAACCAGACCTGGAGCGGAACGCAAAGAGCACTTTGCTGAGCCAATTCATCTCGTGACTACTTCACTGAGTAGAAGGAGTACCTTTGTTAACACAAAGGCCGTAATGCCGAATGCGACACCGACTTTGAAAAAAGGCGTTTTCTCGTGGTCCTCAGAAAAATCAGACAAAATCGTAGCACTTATCCACTGTAGAATCTTCAATACCGAAAGAAAGAAAAGGATAGACATATACAAAGCGATAGGCACAAAGGTTGTGAGGGAATAAAAGAGCATCATGGCGGGGTTAAAAACGCCCAGCTGATTGCTCCAAAGCTCAGAAATGAAACCAGTTAATTTTATAGGCATAACTCGACCATGGGGAGGTGTAGCAAAATAGACCCACACACACAGATAAGCAAGAAGGTAGCTCAAGCAAATATCGATGAAGGCAATCAAACCGAAGTATTTTTTGCGGTCGTTGACAACCTTCAGCAAAGCAAACGTTGAAGTCATTGCGAGAAAGTCAAACAAATAGTTGTTCCAATAGAGTCCTACGTACTCTAGGAAAGTAGTTACTGTCATAAATTGCCTAAAAACAAATGAGAATCCAGTAAATGGCAATAAAGGTATAAGATTGGTATAGTCATATACAACAAATTGCTGTCTGTCTCGTAAGTGAGCTAGGCTTAGGGCGGCCACAGTTAGGTATTGGCTGACAAGCAAGCTCACGAGCAAGTACCTCAACGTTAAGAACCCTCTGCCAAAGATTTTGTTTTTCAGGGCCAGTACACATGCGACCATGAGTTGTTGAATACCCGCAAAATTAGCCTTGTTTATGATTCTGAACAACTTCTGCGAACTATCTCTGAAGAACTCCTGAACTTTCACCTTTTCCTTTTGTCTTAACTCGGTGTTGAGTAAATAGTCAGCGAAACGTCCAGCCACGGACAGTATCGCAAGAACAACCACCCAAACTAGGATGCCGACGTATCCATTCATGCCACTAACCACGAGTCTTACATTGGCTCTGCAGCAACAGAGTAACCCTACAAGTGAGAGGCTCGTCTATTATTTGTGCTATTATCACTCTGTGAGGTCAACCATTATTCAAATCACCCTTATTATCTGCCAAATGCCTTCCCGCGTAAGCGCCTTCACCACGTCTCTTTGACACCGCGTGCAAAAAGTAACCTGCACCAGCCATCGCTGATGAGATACAAAAAGAAATAAATATGAGTATAGCTCTTTCTGTAATTGACATGCTTGACGAAGACGCGCAGTAGTCAAGCAGCCTCTCGGCCTCTTCGCAGTCTGCGCTTATCGCCATGTGCACCCATTTCTCTGCCTGTGCCATCTCTGTTTTAACAAAACAAGGGTTCATACTCACCCCGTATATCAAGCCAAGGAGCGCTTTGACGCCTGCGGCTAGGTCTTCGCTGATTGTGCTTGATTCGTTGACCAGATGCAACAGCGATGCCGCTTTCTTCTCATCCCTCTTCACCCCACTGCCAAAATAGTACATTATCGATAGACCAACAGTGCCAACGGGGTTCCCTGCTTCAGCAGCTTCCCGTAACAAATCCAGTGCCCTTTTCTCATCCCTCATGACGCCCCTGCCCCCTTCGTAGGCCGCTGCAATATAGAGAACTGCTCCCGTATGGCCGGCTTCCTTAGCTTTACGAAACCATTCTACAGCTTTTTTGTAATCTATCGGGATGCTCTTCGTACCATCAAAGTATACCATACCCAGTTTGTACATAGCCACATCACATCCCTGCCCAGCAGCTTTCTGAAGCCACGCGACAAATTTCGCATGGTCTTGTCTAACTCCCCGACCTTCAAAATATAACTTCCCAAGTCCGTGCATAGCCGAAATAGACCCCGCATCTGCCGCCTTCTGATACCACTCAAATGCTTCCGCACAATCCTGTTGAACACCCGTGCCCTGCTCATAACACACACCAAGTTTGTACATAGCTTCATGGTCCCCTTCATGCGCTCGACTCAAGTACTGTGAAGCCAGGCCGTTAGCTTCAGCTAGCTCTTCGGATTGCGCGCTTTGTGTAGAATTGACGTCGGCTTTTGCAACGCAAGAAATGGCTAAGAAGGATAACCACACAAGTGGAGAACTTGATTTTCCCATAAGCCCTTAGTCCAGATATAAAAAGCCCAAAAGAGTAATGCAATGATGCCCAACCGCCGTCGTAACAGAAAAGTATCGGTTAAGTTTCTAGTTTCATTTTGTGTTGTCTTTTTATCAAATCCACCTCACCCAAGCTCTAAATAAGCCAACCACAAAAGGTCTTTGCAAATTCGAGTGAATTATTTTTAGCAAATCCTCGCCTATCTTCGAATGCGTCTCTATTTCATCTCTACCGGTGGGCTGGTCATTTAGAAATTTATATTCCGACTGCTCATTTTTGGCAGCACCCATGCGCTACCCTCCAAGAAAATACTTATGTCAACTAGTCGAACGTAAGTGCTCTTCCCGTCAGATATCGAATGACCATCGATTCCAAGCGTTTGCTGGCAATAATATAGCCGTCCTTGGCTGCTCAAACGCTGATTAAAAACCGCCAAAAGTCGCTTTTCCTTCTCGGCATAATAGATGGGGAAATTCGAATTGTCAAGGAATAATTCGCGAAGCAGAATTAGTCCATACTTTTCAGCCGTTAGTCTTGCGTCTTGCGTCTTGAGTCTTGCGTCTTGTGTCTTGCGTCTTTGAACACTACTCACTACTCACTACTCACTAACGACTACTCACCACTCGTATTTAGTCGCTGGTCCCTGGCAACTGGCCGCTGGCCCCTAATCCGAATACAATCAGGCCTGCGGCCTTTTTTCTTTTTCTGGCCTGGTTTCACATTGACAAAACCTGCATGTTTATGCTA
>CAZOUM010000054.1:0-17603 GCA_964582985.1 uncultured Pirellulales bacterium
AACCTATTACGGTATTGTATACCGTAACAGGAGACACGCTTTCATAAAATCATCCTGAGCTTGTGCCCAAGGTGCGGAGTCCGCCGCAGGCGGACGCAGCCGAAGGATCCAAAATCGCAGCCCCGGAGTCGCCAAAATCTGCTCAACCTGGAGGGTGGAAAAACCGCTCATCCCGGATGGCGGCAAATGCCTCTTTCATCGATAGACCCGTGAACACTTCGCACCACTTGCCGGTGTGTCGCATGTACGCCAGATTAAAACGCCCGTTCGCCATGTATGCAAGTCGCGTAAAGCTGTCTTCGAAAAACGGCGATAGTGCGTTGGGACCTGGACAAGCGTACTTGGCGCGGAAGTACAAGCAATTCTTATGCCACTTCGTGTAGATATCGACGATGTAGTTGAACCTTGGCTTTTTGGGCGGCGGCTTGATGTACCCTGGCTTAAACACGGTCTGGACGATTTCCTCCGCCTTGGCTGTAATTTCATTCTTTATCGCATCCGGCACGCGTGAAGTAGCATTGGGGCTGTAGACCCACTGTCGTGGTATTTTTACCATATGCACATTCTCCAGTCACTCGTGCTACGTAGCGAAGCTGCTTCGCAGAGTAGAATTGGATTTTAGTCCGCCTTCGGCGGTTCTTTACTTTTGACTTTTCCGCTATGGCTTTTCGCTTTTAGCTTTGACTTTTAAACTTTTTTCGCCTTAAGCGTGTTAAGCTTTTTGGCAAGGCGGGATTTCTTTCGCGCAGCCGTTTTCTTGTGCATTGTGCTGGTAGCGGCCGTTTTGTCTAATTTCTTGACGACAAGCCTGTATTGTTCGCTTGCTGCTTCGACATCGCCGTTGCTCACGGCCGCTTCAAAATGCTTTACTTGCGTTTTGACCTGGCTTTTACGGGCGCGGTTAATCGCCCTTTTCTTCGTGTTTTGTCTTATTCTCTTTTTTGCTGACAATGAATGTGCCACTGCAATCTCCATTTATTATTGTTCATTAGTCGACTTTTCTCAACTTATCTACTCGCTGATGCACGTCTTTGAATGAGAAATCAAGTTGCGCGATTTTGCGATAGATGTCAAGGGCCTTTTCACTCTCACCCTGCTCTTCGTAAGCTCGGGCAAGGTTGTACCGCAATTCCTTGGCGATATTATCATCTTTCATCTTATAGGTATCAATTGCTTGCGTAAAGACATCGACCGCATCGCCGAACCAGCCTTTCATAAAGAAGCAGAAGCCTACTTTATTCATTGCCGGGATTTTATGCCGCGGGTCTCTCTCGGCTTCCTGGAAGTAGGGAATGGCTTCGTCGTACTGTTTGTTGTTGACTAAGCGAATACCATATTCATATTTGGCCTGCATATCAGTTGGATAGTTTTCAACGCAGGCGCGGTAGTGTTCTAACTCCGTATTGTTAAGCTGCTCCGACAATGTGGCCACTTTCGCCTTTGTTCGCACATCATCGGGCTTGCTCTGGAGGGCTCGCTTTGTTTCTAAGATTTTGCGCCTTAGCTGTTTCATTCTTATCTGTCCTGCACGCTGTCTGAAACTGAAGTCGCTCTTGGTTCTATAAGCATTTTCCAGCAGTTGTATGGCCTCCTTGTCAGCCTTGTCATTTTCGAGGTCGGATAAGGCCTGAGCTAAGCCAAAAATGCTGTTAGGCAGATTCGGGTCCTTGGACAGGGCTTTTCTGGCCTCCTGGACTGCGACAGTGCGGTAATCGGCCGTCTTAACGATGCCTTCCTGAGCGTGGAGCTTTTCCTGGGTCTCGCGGTCCTTTATTGACATCCTGAAATCGCCTTCCTGGTCGTATCTGCCTCTGGCGACGGTCATCTCGGCTGTGAGGTTTTTGACTTGGTCGGCCAGGTTTCCGTCCTCTGGTTTGAGTCTGGCCGCACATCGACAAGCGGCCAGCGCCCTCTCAAACTGGCCAAGTGCAGCGTAGGAATCTTTTAACAGGATATATGTGTGCAGGGACGGTCTTTTGGCGGTATTATTTGCCTGAAAGAGCAAATCGGCAACCCATTTACCCGTTTCGGTGTAGGTACCTGATACCGCAGCCTTTAGCATTGCCTCGGCATACGGTAAATGGCTCGGGTCTTTGGCCAATAGGTACTCCGCGTTAAGCATCTGCTCAAGGAGGTTTTTGCCTCGGAGCCGCTTTACCCTTTCCATCATTGAGGGCTTTTTACCCCCTTTGCTCTTGCGATGCAGCGCCAGTTCGTATAGCGATGTGTGCCCTTGCGAAACTGCATCAGGGGCGTGGCGGAGACCTTCGAGATACATATCAATAGCGTAGTCGAAGTCGTTTGCGTCCGAGACTTTGCGGGCTCTTTCAAAAAAGACATTGGCCTTGGCTAATGCTTCGTCGCGCTGGATATGAAGTTTTTCCTGGCTTTGGCCGTCTTTGAGAGGCTCTTGCAGCTCAGCCTGCTGAACTCTGGCGGCCTTGTGTTTTTCGGAGAGCTTCTTGAGCTCCTTTTCTAATTCTGCATCCTTGGGTTTAAGTCTCAGGGCGCACTCGCAGGCCGCAAGCGCTCTATCGAATTCGCTAATTGTTACGTAGGAATCTTTCAACAAGACATATATTTGAAGCGACGGTTTCTTGGCGCCGTTGTTTGCCAGGAAAACCAGGTCTGCAATCCACTTAGCGGCTTCTTTATAACCGCCTGCCGCGGCAACTCTTAGTATTGCCTCGGCATACGGTAAATGGCTCGGGTCTTTGGCCAGGAGATACTCGGCGTTAATCATCTGCTCAAGCGGTGTTTTGCCCTTCAGGCGTTCTGCTGCTTCGGCCTCTGAAGGTTTCTGACCGCCTATTTCCTCGCGCTGAAGGGCCACCTCCCGCAGCTTTACATGGCCCTGCTCAACAGCATTGGGGTCCCGTCGCAGCCCCTCAAGGTACATATCGACGGCAAGATCGAAATTGTTTTCTCCGGCGGCTTTTCGGGCGCTATCGAAAAAGAATTTTGCCCTCGCAGCATCGCCTATCTGGTTTTCAGGCATATTGGGTATCTCGCACTTTTCCTGCCAGTTTAGAAAACGAACTTTATCTTTGTAATCTACTTTTATTATAGTAAACTTCGGCCTAATTTTGTCAATAAATAAATACTTGTGTAAAAACTATCGCTGTGTTATAAGCCAGCGAGAACGAAACCGATAGTTTAAGGAGGAACCAAATGGTAACAGCGCTTGAGCACTACGACCCGCAAATTTACGAGCTTATAAGACAGGAAAAGGCTCGTCAGAGTGCCTCAATCCGCCTCATCCCCTCGGAGAACTACGTATCCAGGGCCGTGATGCAGGCCAGCGGAAGTTGTCTTACCAACAAGTACGCCGAAGGCTACCCCAACAAGCGATATTACGAGGGCCAGCAGGTAACCGACCTTATCGAAAAACTGGCTCAAGACAGGGCCAGGAAGTTGTTCAAGGCAGACCACGCAAATGTCCAGCCCTATTCCGGATCAGTGGCAAATTTAGCTGCCTATCTGGCCCTAATTGAACCCGGTGATACGATTATGGGCCTGTCTCTCCCCTATGGCGGACACCTGACCCACGGCTGGAAGGTCAGCGTTACAAGCCAGGTTTTCAATTCTGTTCGATATACAGTCAACCCCGAGACCGGCAGATTCGACTACGACCGGATTGCAGACCTCGCCAAAAAACACAAACCCAAAGTCATCATCTCCGGCGCCACCGCATATCCACGCGAGATTGACTTTGAAATATTCGGCCAAATAGCCAAAGACGTGCACGCATACCACATCAGTGATATAGCCCACATTGCCGGCCTTGTTGTAGCCGGCATCCACAAAAGTCCGGTGCCGTATGCCGACATTGTATCGACTACGACACACAAGACGCTGCGAGGCCCTCGCGGCGGGATGTTACTCTGCAAAGCTGAACACGCAGAAAAGGTCGACAAAGCCGTCTTTCCCGGCCTGCAGGGCGGCCCGCATATGCACACCCTGACCGCTATCGCCGTGGCAATGGCTGAAGCCGATACGCCCGAGTTTATCACCTACGCAAAACAGATAGTCAAAAACGCCAAAGCCCTGGCCCAAAAGCTGCTTGAATATGGATTCAACCTCTCATCAGGCGGGACCGACAATCATTTAATCTTAATCGATTTGCAAAATAAGAACATCGCCGGCAAAAAACTGGCCAAGGCATTGGACAGGGCAAGAATCGTTACTAATTATAACACCACACCTTTAGACCCGGCCCATCCGGCCAACCCCACCGGACTGCGTTTAGGCACGCCCGCTATTACCACTCGCGGTATGAAAACACAGGAAGCAGAGCAGATTGCCGGCTTTATTAATAAAGTAGTTGAAAACATCGACAATGAATCGGTAATCGAGGAGGTTGGAAAAGAAGCCTTGCTCTTATGCTCGCACTTTCCTGTGCCGGACCACTTTATCATACCGAATAGAAATAACATGGTTAACCAATTAACCGATTAACCAATTAACGATTTAACCAATTAACCAATTGCCGCATGGCGAGCCAAGAACAGGTACTGGTTGTCGAGCGAAAGGTCCTTGAGCAGGTAGGGATGTTCCAGGGCCTTACATTAGACGTCGACCGCTATCTGCACAAGCTGTTCGCTCCCGGCGTTCTGGGCTTTATGCCCCGGCCGCAGGCCGAAGCCGACCCCAGCTATAAGCAGCTCATTCCCTACGTGATTCTCAGTTTCGACGACAAGTACCTTACATACGTGCGAGGCAAGCGGGCCGGCGAGACCCGGCTGGTCGGCAACAGGTCCATCGGCATAGGAGGTCATATAAATCCCACTGATAATGAAGTGCCCTTGTTCGATAGGGATTTCCGCCAGATGTACCGCACCGCAGTCGAGCGAGAGGTGGCCGAAGAAGTTTCCGTAGAAGCCAACCACATCGACAGAATTGCTGCTCTCTTAAATGACGATTCCAACGAGGTCGGAAGTGTCCATCTCGGCGTGGTCCACCACTGGATTCTCGACTCGCCGAATGTCAGCAGGCGGGAGCAGATGATAACCCAGATGGCGTTCATGAGTCCCGCCGAGCTGCACGACCTGCGGGGCACTATGGAGACGTGGTCGCAATTGTGCCTTGACTTACTTGAAAAGTAAGCAAGGTTCAAAAAGGACATAGTTTAGTCGATAGTGTGTAGTGAATAGTCGTTAGTAAAGTGGCCGAGGGATGAGGGACGAACGGTAGGCGAGGCTAAGAGCGGTGGTTTCATCTGGCATCAAAAAGTATCCGAAGGATTGGCAGGAGTGCTCGTTTGACGTTAAGGGACTTCTTGCCTACGAGCTGTGCATGGTGGTTCTGATGATCGCTCGCGGGGCGGTTGGCGCAGGATTGGAATTAGCGATAGCTGGTTTGGCGTTGTTAATAATAACGATTTTGTCGGCGGTTCATCGGAAGAAATCAAGATGGCACTGGCCGGGCGCGAGCCTTAAGAACGCCGTTGAGGCGATTGTAGTAATAGTGTTTATGGGTTGCTTCGGCTTTTTGGCCACGCGTTTTTTTCCGCCGACTAATGCGAGATGGCTGCCGTGGTATTTAGCTCTTGGCGGATTAACGCTTTTGCATGCGCTCGGCTGCCTGAGGGTTGTCTACTATTCGGAGGCGGAGTTTCTTAGAGATGGCGAAAAAGAAATCGTGAAGCGTATTGCGTATCGCGTGGCCGAACGCGGGTGAGCGGGTCTGGCTCTGCAGGTTTTTGGTTTGACAGCTTTGAGCTTTGTGTTTACACTTTTATTTGTCGTGTATTAGTCATTGGAGCAACACTCATGGGAATAGCCGAGATAATTGGTGACCAGAAAGAGCAAATTCTTGTCCTTGCTGCCAAATATGGGGCATCGAACGTCAGGGTTTTTGGCTCTGTTGTTCAGGGCACGGCGGACGAAAACAGCGATGTCGATTTTCTGGTCGATTTGGAGGAGGGTCGCAGTTTATTTGACCTCGGCGGTTTGCTTATGGACTTGCAGCAGCTACTCAAACGTTCGGTTGACGTTATTACGCCGGCCGGTTTGAGGCCGCGGATTCGCCGGCGTGTTCTTGGGGAAGCCCTTGCGCTATGAGAAGTGATGCGTCGCCACGGGCGACGTATTAGCGTCCCGGCGCACCGGGGTTGATTTTTGCTTTTTCCTCTTGACCCCGTTAGAAATTCGGCCTGTTTGTGGCATTTTTTGAGAGAAAAAGTTCTAACGGGGTTGATTTTTGCTGTTTTTCTGCTATCTTACCCCGTGAAAGAACACCTACACCCAGGAGCGGAAAACTTCCTTGAATACTTAGTGAATGGTGAGTTGTTAATTGGTTATTGGTTAAAAGGTGGCCGGGCGACGAATTTGCTGTGGCGGGAATTGCGGGGTTGGGGTGAGGATGTTGGTAGGTAACAACTTGGAAAATAAATTCAGGTGGTATTCTAAACTTTAAAAAACCTAACTTGAGTGTTAAGTATGTTCTTCAGAAGCTCAAAATCGTAATCCATGGTATGTATCGTTATGCCGGGGTACCCATCTCGAGCTTCTATACTAATTACAGCATCACTAACAATTCTACATGGGTCACCATGAGGAGATTTTCCATCAAGTATAGACTGAGCTTCATTTTGAATTTTGGCCATACTTTCTTTAGGGTCTCTGAATTTGTTGAACTTGCTAACGTCGAGTTGGGCTAGGTTTTGTAGGTCTGCTTGCTTTGATTTCCAAAAATCACAGATTTTACAGTTCTCGGGGCATTTCTTGCTAATTTGTAAGTAATATCCGTGTTCGAGCAGTTGCGGAGCATCAGCGCCTCGAGTGCAATTAGTCATATCACATAGTGACCTCGGAACGGCATCGTAGAAGAAATTTTGCCAAGCCCCCTCTATTAAATTTTTTAAGCGTCTTATGATAAGTTTTTTCGAATTGAATCTTTCGAATAAACGTTTAATGGCATTATAAACAAGATCATCGAGAATACCATTGCCTTTGAGTTTTTCGGTACGTTCCTTAGCTGTTTTAATATCTTCAAAGTTCATAAGAAAATTGTATGCAGTAATGAGCGTGTTAAGAACCTTGCAACGGTACTCTCGCTCAACATAAATGGAACAGCACAACTTTTTTCCAAACAAATCGGCTCGGACTTTCGTGTTGATTTCTTCATCGGCCCAGTGCCTTTTTATTTGGGTCGATGTGTCAAGAAAAAAATGGTTCTTATTCTCCATCGTTGTGTTTGGTGGGTTCGTATTTTTCAATGGCCTTACGGCTTGTTGGTAACAGGGCTAGCCCGCTTCGCAAGAATTCCTCATGAAGATTTTGGTAATCTTCTTTATTACACTCCAGACCTTTGTCGTATATTAGCCCTATCGCTTTCTTAAGAATGTCAAGGTGAGTTTGCGTAAGCTCCTCGGCATAGTTATAATCTAGCACATCTCTTATCAGGGAAACGCAAGAGGCTAAACACTCAGTCTCCTCATCTTCCAACGCATCTTCGAAAACACCTAATTCTTCTTCGAGAACTGCACATCTTGTAATACGACGTGCGACATCATCAAAATCTTCCTCCAGTTCGCCAAAAAGTTTAGTCACTGCGGAAAGCTTTTCGTGGTACGGTAATATGAATTCATCGAAAGTAAATTGCATCGCTTCGTGCAGAGTTGCGGTTTGCATCCACAGCTGTATACCATCTTCCAACTCAAGAGTAACATCTGGCATATCTGCAAGTTCCCGCCATGAAAGAGAGCGTATATTAGTTGAAGGCCCTCGGCTCGTCCACTGTAACGAATGTAAGTATGCTAGAATGTACTTAAATTGCTGCTCAAAGTCGGCCTGCTTGGCTTCAACCTGCTCGATGCGGCCAGTATTCCGGAGGGTCTGCGGAGATTCCTTGGGGAGCGGTTTTTGCCATAAATCGAGATCCCGATTTTCTCGGACAACTTCCATGTCGACTGGTGTTCTTTTTGTAAACCTTTTCATTTGCCTTTCTTGAGCTTCTCAAGATTATCACGCAAATCTGTCAAAGTTTCAATCATTTGATCCACGTCAGCTTTATGCAGTTCGAGAATCAGTTGTTTTGGCTCGCGGAGTGTAGGGAGTTCGATAGTTGTTCCTTCTGTTCCTAAGCGGAGCTGAGCTATGTTAGTTTGAGGAGAAGCGTATACAATAGAGAGGGAAGCATAGGGAATGTTACGAAGTTCCCCTCTAACCTGGTCGTGCTTCTTGATTGCTAGTTGCCAGGTCATGTTTTGTAAAACAAGACCTTGAGTCGTTCTCCTAAGTATTGCACGGTCTCTCAGATCGGTCGGAACAAGTTCTTTCTTAACCTCCCCTAAGCGCCATAAGAACTCATCTATACCAACTTCTTCGAGAATTTTGGAGGGGACCGTTGTTTGGATACCTGTAGTTGTATCTGAATATGTGGCGGACCTAACAAGCGAGTCAAGCTCTGTGCGAACTATGTTGGAGAATTGCTCAGGTGTCAAGCCTTGTTTGAATTTATCCTTAGGAATAGATTCTAATTTTTGAATATCGATAACAAGATCGACTCTGCCGTTCGAGTCTAGGTCAATAGACAGACAATCCGACTTTAGAAGTTCTTTGGCCATGGATAACGCAGCCGAGAAAACTGCACGAGACTCTTTGCCCGGAAGTGGAAATTTATGTTTCTTAGCGCCAGTTTTTTTCCCTCTCTTAGCACTAGTCATGTTCAGAAAGCCTCCTAAAAGGCGAGGTTCTTTGAACCTTCGCTCTTTGTCGTTGTTGCAAGAAGATCTAAGAAATTGACCTTTTGGAGCACAAAAACGCCATTTTTATTTATATCGGCTACTTGGTCGCGCAAGCTTAATCGTCTCCGGGCTAGATATACAAAAATTATACCAAAGTCCACTGTATATAGTCAAGTAAATATTTACTCAAGTAAAAATTGCTTAAATTTTCTCCTAGAGCACGGAGGCTGGCTGAGGCCTTGCAGATGATTCTTCTGGCCCATTTCCTAAATCATATCGAATCCCGGCTATCCCGTTTAGTCAGAGACCTGAGGAAATAGCTAAAAGAACCCCCGGATAAATCCGAGGGCTAAATATAGTTTTGGTAGTTGATTGTAATTCAACGAAGTCGAAATATAATCTTCTTATGCCCAAAACTCTTGGATATATGATTACGTGGACGACGTACGGGAGCTGGCTGCAAGGGGACAAGCGGGGCTTCGTTAAGAACGGCCGAACTTACCCTGGAAGGAAACGACTGGCAGATTGCAACAGGCAACGTTTGCAGAAAAGGCCAGTCAAGCTTTCGCAAAGGCAGCGAAGAACCGTTGAAAAGGCTATACTTGAAAAAGCGCAACAACTGAATCAAGAAATATGCGCTGTGTACGTGGCTGGCAGGCATGTTCATATCGTCGCTAAGTATATCCCGGTGGGGATTGAGAACATTGTGAGGGTGTATAAGAGTGCATCTGTCGTAGCGCTGCGGAAAGTTGGTCTGACTGGCAGAATATGGACGAAGGGATTCGATAAGAGATACTGTTTTGACCAGCGCTCTTTGCAGGAAAGAGTGCGCTATGTAAACTCGCACAATCGAAGGTACGCATGTATTTAGCCCTGTAATTTATTGCAGGGTCAACCTATTCTTGGAACATGATTTTTCAAGCCTCCCTTAACTGCGTGCGCGGGTGCGACGCGCGGGCAGGCTATGGGGGCAAGGATAGTTTAGATGCTCATCGGTTTAACAGCCAGATGGAGAAGTTCAGCACGGCGGCGAAAGAGGTCCACGCGATATAGGGAAGCAGCAACAGCGCGGCGGGGGTCGAGACCCTGGCGAAGGCCAGTATCGTAAGAACGATGACGCTCCAGAGCAGGAGGATTTCACAAAAAGCAAGCAGCGGCATCCTGGCGCCGAAGAACAAGGGCGTCCAAAGGCCGTTTAGAATAAGCTGCAGCAGATACAGAGCGAGGGCGATTTTGACCACTGTGTTCGCAAGGCCTTTGTGCCATACGAGAAAAGCCGAGACGGCCATAAGCAGATAGAGCACGGTCCAGACGGGGCCGAAGAGCCAGTCCGGCGGTGTAAAAGAAGGCTTGTTCAGATACGTATACCAATCGGATACAGCCTGGCGCGTAAATAGTGAGCCGATAATGGCGGGGGTAAAAGTCACGGCTAAACAGATGATAAATTTTATGGCGATGCCTGGCTTCATAACTATATTATAGCCGATAGTAAAAATTTGTGAGCGCGGAGCTTAGCCGGAAAAGATAATTTTTTTGACGTGTCTTCTAAATTCCACCAACTGCGGAAAATTAAGATACGCATAATCTTTAAACAGCACCTCTGCTTTTCGGTCGTAAGCCACCGCCGCTTCAATCTCATCGGTGAACAGGCCGAGGTATATGACCTTTCGATTCGGCCGTATGCGAGCGAACCATTTTCGGCAGCATTTGGACCAGGTAACGCCTTTGTATTTTGAAGTTGCCCTGCGGTTTGGGCGTCTGTTTCTGTTGTTTTGCGTGATTGAGCAGAGTCGGAGGTTTGCTTTTCGGTTGTTTAAGGTGTCGCCGTCTATATGGTCGACGAGGAGGCCGTTGGGGGCGTTGGCAACGACGCGGTGCATAGAAATCTTTTTTCCGCCGGCGCATCGACAGGCGTAAAGATTGTGACGGCTTCGGGAGGCGGACCATTTGTATCTGGCCAGCCGAGGGTAATCCTCGGCGTCCACAATCGCGAATTTGCCCTGGGTTAGAGGTATGAATCTTACGCCGTCGTTATCAGGCAGTGGGGGAGTTTCGGCGGGTTCGAAGTTCGGGCAGGTATCCTGTGGTGCGACGACGAAGAGTTTTGTATGTGGGGCCTGTTTATGGTCGCAGATGAGGATGGTGCGACTTTCGGCCGAGGCTTGCTTGGTATGACAACAATACTGGCAGGTCTTAGCTTTCACAATTTGCAGCTTCTGGGATGAGCCCCGGCGAAGAACTGCTGGAAATCCTAAATTCGAATATCGAAATTCTCCGCAGGACACCTTACGGTGGAAACAAATCCGAATTTTCAAATTACCAAATGTTCCAAACTGTTTTGAGTCTTCAAAGATTTAGATTTTGAACATTGTTTAGTGCTTAGTATTTCGAGTTTCGTGCTTGTCCTTTATGGGCAGGCTCATAAAGGGGCCCTCCATAATTGGACGTGCGCCAGTCATCCCCCACGAACTCTCTACTCACTACTCACCAATGCTCTACTCACCAACTCTCTTCCAGTCATCCCCCATGAACTCTCTACTCACTACTCACCAATGCTCTACTCACCAATCTCCCTTCCATAATTGGACGAACTTGCGCATTTGCGCTGAAAATATAAGCCGTCTGCCGTCGCTCGTCGCTCGTAACTCGTTTGTGGAAGGCGAGTAAAAAATTTTTAATTTTTTGCGGTTTTTGCTTCCAACTACCCGCGCAAATGATTGATTTTTAGCCACAGATTTCGCAGATTACGCGGAGAAATCATCACTCATCAATATCCAAGATCCGCCGTCCGTGTGGCGGACTCGGGGCCTTCGCGTTGCTCCGGCCCGCGGATTTGCTCGATTATCCCACAGCTTCGCTCGGAACCTTCGCGTTGCTCCGGCCCGCAGATTTGCGCGACTACCGCAGCCGAAAGGCAGGCCGTTTTTAATAGTTTCTTTTTGGCCGAAGAAATGTAGAATTGGGGGAACACAAGGCCGGTTTTGCGCATCTTAGAAGTGGGAATTGATAAATAGGCATATTTTGCGGATATGGGCGAAAAGAAGCTAAAAACGGCGGTACTTGGCCTCAAAGGTAGAGGCGAACTCCTGCTGGAAGCAATATCAGGGTTTGATTATTTCCAGCTTGAGGCTGTTGCGGACAAGGACGGTGGGCTTGCCGGCAAGACTTCCCAGAGATACAACTGTGCGTGGTACGATGATTACAGGCAATTGATAATACAGAATCAGTTTGATTGTTTGTTAGTTGCGGCCGGCATGCACAGTTGTGACGAGCATATCAGGGCAGCGATGAAGAAGAAGTGCAACGTCCTCAAACTCGCTCCTGCTGCAAGGAACTTCGAGGAAGCTGCGGAATTTGTGCGTCTTGCCGAGGAGGAGAAGGTGAGATTTGCGGTTGCCAACACGAAGCGTTTTGCGCGAAGCTTTCTTGCCTTACGGCAGTTTCTGCAGGAAGGTGAGATTGAGGGGATTTTTTTGGTTACCGCCACCTGCGCCGTCGGCGACCGGCCGCATCCTGCGTGGCAGACCGACCCGAAACTTGCCGGCGGCGGGGTGCTGCTGCACAACTGTTATGAAATAATCGACCAGATAGTGTGGAACTTCGGCGTGCCGGCCCAGGTGTATTCGTTAAACAGCAACGCGGCCGGGGACAGGCAACAGCGGCTGTATTTGACGGAAGATACGGCGCTGGTGGCGATGAAATTTTCTGATGTGCTTATCGGGAACGTGTTGGCGTCAAGGCGTACAGGTATTGGGCCGGAACAGGAGTCTGTGAAGGTTTACGGCAGAGATAAGATTGTGACAATCAGTGACAGGCGGTTTGCTGTGAGCGACCATCTTGGGCAGGCGATGGATGAATTAGAATATGACGATGATGAGCTTTTTTGCATGAAGAAACTGCTGGAGAATTTTGCATTGAGTATTTTGTTGCCCGATAAGAACAAGCTTTGCAGCGGCGGCAGGGAGAATTTAAGGGACATGGCGGTTATTGAATCGACGTATCTTTCAGCTCGGACGGGGATGCCGGAAGAGCCGGGCAGGATTTTAGATATGGCGTCGCGGCAGGGGGACGAGGTGATAAATGTTTAGGGGTGTCATAAATAATAAATTAGCATTTGACAGATAAAGGGATAACTAATAAGTTATCGTGGCGATTAGGCAAGTTTATTGTTGCTCGATATTTTGGAGATTTTGTTATGGAAGAAAGCAGGAAAAAACCGGTTATGCTCGGTGTCATCGTGGTTTGTTTTGTCCTGGCGGGTGTGGTATATCTTAAGACCCGACCAAGGGGGATTGATTACAAACCGTTTAGGGGCAAGATAACGTGGGTGCTGTGTCGCAATTCTGAGTGCGGACATTCGTGGGAGATGGATTTGGCAGAGTACCACAAGTTTATTCAAAAGAATGCGGACCCAAGGGTGCCCCTGGCGCCGCCGATTACTTGCCCAAAGTGCGGGGAGCCCAGTGGTTATAGGGCGGTGAAATGCGCGAAGTGCGGTGCGGTATTTGAAGAAGGAACAGTTCCTGCAGATTTTGCCGATAAATGCCCGAAGTGCGGCTATAGCCAAACTGCAGTGGACAGAAAAAAAGCAGCGGAAGCACGTCGCGCGGCGAAGGAGGCGAAGGATAAGTAGCGGTAGAAATGCCGCAGGAGGGCTGGTAAAGCGGCTGTTACTTCTTAGCTACGCATTGGACGCTGATGATGGTCCGTCGTTATCCGTGGCTGGCGCGTAAAGATATGAATGGCGAGTTCTATGAGGCCCGGCTTTGTTTTGGCCGGGCTTTTCTCTTTCGGATAGCAGATTCCAGATATCAGATTGGGGAGAGGGGAGGTTTATTGTTGTGAGGGTGGAGTTCAGTAGGTGGCAATGCCACCTAGCGCAAAGATGGCCAGAAAGAAAGGGATAAGAGCAGAAGAAAGAAGGGGGAGGTCAGAAATCAGAGGACGAATGTCGAGTGTCCAACAAGGAGTAGCGAAGTAAGAAGTGGAGTTGTGGGCCTTCGGCTGGGCTCCCCGCACCAAATGACCCGCGCCAGAGAAATGCGAGGGCAAGCGGCACAGGCCTATTAAGTGCGGGGCAAGGAGAGAGAAGTATCTGACCCCGTGAGATAGTAAGGGATTATCTGACGGGGTAAACCAGGGTGAGATAGTGAGGGATTATCTCACGGGGTAAAGTTTTTCGGGGGGTTTTTGGGTTTTTTTTGCTTTTTGGTCTTGATTTTTGGTGTTTTTGTGGTATGTTATGGCGTGAAAGAGAGACGACCCCGTTAGATAGTGAGAAATTATCTCACGGGGTGAACCGCACCCAAGAGCGGAAACTTCCCCGAAATTGCGTTTTTGTATCAACATTTGATTGCGCGGGAACGGCATTTAGTTGGTGAGTGGTTAAATCCCCTAAGGGGTTTGCGCTTCGCTCCAATATTGATTATTTGGGGAAGGCCGGAGCAAATTGTACCCGCCAAAGAAAGCGGGAGCAGGAGAGCAGGAGAGCAGGGGATAAGGGGGCAAGGGGAAAAGAGAAGAAAGCGGGGATTTTTCTTGATTAAAGGGATTAAGAGCAGGTACAATGTAAGAGAATATGAGAGAATGTGATGCAGAAAAGCGAGCAATCTCGGAGTATGCAGCAGGCCTGATATGTCAGGGTATTAATATAATTTGAATTCCTATAAAAAAAGGGAGTTGTAACGAATCGCGGGAAGGAAATGTTCAGTAGTTAGGGACACTCGCATCGGAAATAATAGTGGTGAGATATGTCTGGAATAGCTGATAGTCTGATAGCAGCGTTACTGTATTCAGCGGCGCGAAAGATAGGTGAAAAATTTAATAACCCGTGTGCAAACGCTATTGATGATACCGTAACGTATTTCGAGAAGCAGAAACGAATCGTAATTATCAAGGAACATCTTGAGGCGATGCTGGAGGAAGGTATCGGCAAAGCAGAAATCAACGGATTCAGGGAGGGTGAGAAGTTCATCAACATAGAGAAACTGGCGCTGGAGTTTGCGATTTTCAGTGATTTGTATCTTGACGATGAAAGCAAGATATTGGGAGTATGCAACGAGTTGTTTTCCTATTTCAGTAGTTCACTGACAAGGGAATTACTCAAGGACCCTGAATCATGGAAACAAACGTTGCTGAACATGCAGAGTATCTCGCTGAATATTTCGCAGGAAGAACATAAGGAAATACTGGAGGAAGTTAAAAAGATTTCGTTGCAAGAACAGCCCCCTAAACAGTTTCCATTTGAGCCGAGTTTGCATAATCAGACGCCGCCGGAGGAGAATTTTGTTGGGCGGGAAGAAATACTCAAAACGATTACTGAATGGTACAAGAATCCAGAGGTGCGGATTGGGGCGTTGATTGGGTGGGGCGGGGTAGGAAAATCTGCGCTGGTGCGGAAGTGGTACGATAACTTAGGAGCTAATAACATTCGGCCGGATGGGATTTTCTGGTGGGGATTTTATCGTAATGCTTATCTTGAGCAATTCTTGAATGCCCTGTTGCGATATGTCAGCGGTGGACAGATTGAGCCGGACAGCATAAAGGGCACTTGGGAGAAGGCAGACAGGATAAAGGAGTATATTGGCCGGGGAGCTTACTTAATCGTACTGGATGGGCTGGAGGAGATGCAGAAAGGTCAGATAAGCGGCGCGGAGTTTGGGTGTATGGAGCACCGGGAATGCAGCGAGATGCTAAGATTCCTGGCAGATACAAAGGGTAATGGGTTGTGCCTAATAACTACGCGGTATCCACTCATCGATATTAAGAATTATGAGGGGACGGTCTATCAGAAGAAAGACGTAGAACGCTTAAGTATTGAGGATGGGCGGGCTTTGTTTGACAAAGTAGGAGTGAAGGGAAAGCCGAAGGAAATAGATTCGGTTATAGAGGAATATGATGGACATGCGTTGAGCCTTACACTTCTATCAAAGTATATCGTTGAAGATTTTGGGGGTGATATAACAAAGGCGAAGGATATACCACCATTTTATTCGGATGAAGAAGCCGGGGGTAAGGCGCACCGGATACTTCTATGGTATGCGAAACAGCTCAATGAAGCACAGCGGGCGTTTATGAAGATATTCGCACTGTTTAGAAAAGCGGTGCGGGAGGAAGATTTTGACGGAGTATTTCGCGCCGAGATGGAAACTGAGATGAATAAGGAGTTGAGAGAGATGTCTGAATTCGCATTCAAACGAATGGTGGATAACCTGTTTGACAGGCGGCTGATTTCGAGGGACCAGGACGATAATTACGCTACACATCCTTTGATAAAGAACTACTTCGAGTCCATATTCGAAGCAGAGGATAAGAAACTATGCCATAAGCGCATCTATGAGTATATCGGCGGATATGCGCCTGAGGAGGCGGAGACGTTAGAGGAGATGCAGCCGTTATTTGAGCAGGTATATCACGGCTGTGCCGGCGGACTTTACAATAAAGTTTTTTGGGATGTTTATGTGGAGAAAATACAAAAGCTATCAGCACGAGTGAAGGTTGGATTCCTTGTTCATAAGCTTGGTGCATGGGAAACCGACCTTTCTCTTGTGAAGACGTTCTTTCCGGAGGGTGACCTTTCCCGAACGCCAGTTGTAAGTAAAAAGGGGTGGCAAGCCTTTCTCCTTAATGAATCAGGTTTAGCGCTTCTTAATACAGGCAGGCCAAAAGAGGCTGGAGAACCATTTTTGACAGTGGTTGAAATATGTTTAGAGGCAAAAGACTGGGCAAATGCCTCTGCGGGTTATGAAAACTTAGCTGACCTGCAATTTAGAATGGGTGAGCTTGAGGTTGGACTGGAGAGCGCCAAGAAGGACTTTGAAATGGCAGAGAAGGCAAAGTCTGATACTTATATCGTGTTTTCAAAAGGCTATCTTGGGTGGATACTTTATCTTTTGGGCAAAACGGGGGAAGCAGAAAAGAACTTCAAGGAGGCAGATGAGCTTTCCATAAAGGTTGAAGGGAACCGGATGCGAACTTTAGGGGGAGTTCAATATGCTGATTTTGTTATAGCAATGAACAGAGTCGATGAGGCTTTTGAGCTTACGAGACAAAACTTGGAGATATGTCAAAAGAATAATTGGACAAATGATATCTCCGCATGTCAGCGCTGCTTGGGGGCTATAGAAAGGATAAAGGGAAATTATGAGGAGGCGGAGGAGCATCTCAGAGAGGCACTTAGGATTGCTCGCAAGATCGGGAGGCCAGACCTTCAAATCGAGGCACTGATTGAATACTCGAGACTGCGCCTGGACATGGAGAGGTATGAAGATGCAATTGGTGATGCGGGGCAAGCTCTGAAGATATGCAGCAGGACGGGATTCAGGTTGTATGAGCCGGGGGCGGAGATAGTGTTAGGGAAGGTGTATTTGGCATCCCCATTAAAGACGTATGGGGACAGGCAAAAAGCAGAAAGTTACGCATATTCAGCATACGAAAAGGCGGCTGGTATGAAATACCGGTGGGCGGAAGGTGATGCAGCGCATTTGTTGGGAGAAATCTCATTGGTCAGGGGTGATAAGAAAAAGGGACGGGCGTGGATAAAGAAAGCGGTGGGATGTAGAAAAAAGATAAAAGACCCGAAGGTGAAAGAGTCAGAAAAGATGCTTGAGGGTCTGGGATAAAGAAGTCGATAAGAGCACAGGAGGAGGAAAATCAAATGTCGAACCCCAAGAGAAAACATCGGGGCAAGCAAGGAATGTCGAATGCCCCCGCACCAAAATGCGGCAAGGGCCTATTTGGTGCGGGGCAATCAACGGCCGGAGCTGGGGGCTGAATATGGTTGAGGTCGCTGTGCGACGGTTTACGGAATAGATTTCTCGACTCCGCTGCGCTGCGCTCGAAATGACAAAAGGCGGGGTGGCGCTCGGAATGATTTTATGAAAGCGTGTCTCCTGTTACGGTATACAATACCGTA
>CAZOUM010000055.1:0-17542 GCA_964582985.1 uncultured Pirellulales bacterium
GCTTTCGATAATCACCTCGAGCGTTTCAGTCAGTGTCAGCTTCGGCTCCCAACCAATCGCTTCTTTGATTCGTCCCAGGTTCGGCACACGCCGCATCATATCCTCGATAGGTCTTCCATACGCCTCTTCGTAGGAAATGAATTCTTTTTTGCTTTTGCTGCCTGTCATTTCGATAATCTTATCAGCAAGACCTTCGATGGTAATTTCTTCTGTCGAACCTATGTTATATACCGTACCTGCCGCATCTTCGCAATTCATAAGTCCTATGATTGCGTCGACAACGTCCTCAACATAGCAGAAGCACCGACTTTGCCGACCTGTGCCGTATATCAAAACCGGCTCGTTCTTCAACGCTCGTTGAACAAAACGAGGCACCACCATTCCGTATCGCCCAGTCTGCCTCGGCCCGATAGTGTTAAAGAACCTCGCAATTATCACCCCCAGACCGTGCTGACGATAAAAAGCCAGACCCAAAAATTCATCTATCGCTTTACTACACGCATACGACCACCGAGAAAAACTTGTGCTGCCAAGCACGATATCGTCATCTTCTTGAAACGGAACCGCCTCGTTTTTGCCGTAAACTTCGCTGCTTGAAGCAATCAGGATTTTTCTGCTGAACTTGTTGGCAGCCTCCAGCACCACTTCCGTGCCGACAATATTTGTTTCTATCGTATGCACCGGCTTATCGGCTATTAGATTAACACCGACAGCCGCAGCAAGATGAAAAATCGCATCGCTGTGCTTTGCCAAGCCCTCCATCAGCTCGGCGTCACGCACATCCCCTTCAACAAAATCAAACCCGGGCTTATCTTTGAGACCTTCGATGTTTTTTAAGGTGCCGGTGCTGAGATTATCAATAACCGTTACCTTATGTCCCTCTTTTACCAGCCGCTCGGCCAGATGAGAGCCGATAAACCCCGCCCCACCTGTAACCAATGCTTTCATACACGCACCGATAATTAATACTCAACCGTCAACAGTCAATTTCCGAGGCCTGACCCGCCTGTAACCAATGCCTTCATATAATGGTGTTCGCAAAGAGATGATTACTTACAATTCAGACCGCTCTATCCCGTCAGCCTGAGCAATAATCATTAATCAATCATCAATAATCATTTTAACAGACTCCGTCCCCGTCGGCTGCGCCGAATGGCGCAACACGCCTTGAGTACCGTATCTGATGTTCTCTGGAATACCTTCTTATTGAAGGTCTCGGGCCGGCGGGTTCAAAAAACCGAAATCCGTTTCCGCCTTATCTCTTCTGACTCTTATCTTGCTGCTCTTGCTTACCATAAGTATCGGCAAATAAAGAAGATAGCTTTAGTTGTGGAGGGCCGAGAACCGGCTCTGTCAGTTGACCTTCCAGCAACAACTATACGCGCACAAGGCCCTGTAAGTTCATAGCACCGCTGCGGCAAGACGCAGCTGGGCCGCAGTTCTCGCTCTCCAAAGAGCCGGTTCAATGCCGCATTCAGGCTGACCACAAAAGCTACCTTTCTCCTAATAACAAGAATACACTTCTTATCGGACAATGCTTGCTGTCCTCTCCCTTTCCCTTGCAGCCCAAATGTACTTCTGAGCCGAACAAAGGGGGGCAGACAATCCCGCTTTGAATTTTGGATTTTGATTGTTCGTATTTGTTTCGAGCTTCAATGTTGGGGTTTCGGATTTGCACCCAAATACACAGGACGAGTCTTGAGTCACTTTCCAAAGTATGAGCAATACGTCTTATCGGTTTCCCACACGGTAACGCAGTGCAGTCTGGCACTTTGCCGGACTTCACCGAATTTACCGGCCAGCTTGTTCCACGCAAAGGCCGCGATGTTTTCAACGGTGGGATTGGTTTTGCTAAACTCCTCCAGCTCGGCATTCAAATTCTTATGGTCGACCAGCTTTATAAGCTCACTATCGACTATTTTTTCAAAGTCACCAATGTGAAAATTGTCTTTGCCCGCCGACGTTTTTAGCGTGACCTCAACAACGTAATTATGACCGTGGCCGGCCGGGTTTGCGCATTTGCCGAAAACCTCTAAGTTACGCGCTTTGGAAAAGTCCTTGTTCCAAAGCGTGTGCGTCGCCGCAAATTCAAATTTCTCGCTAAAATAAACCATCTTACAATCCTCGCTGTCTATTCCTATTTTTCTGAAAGGATTCAGCTTCAAGCTCAATTTGCCAATCTTCGCCGGCGTGAACTCATCGGCTAATTGTCCCCACGCCGACCTCAGAAGCTGGGCTATTCCGAAAAGCCCAATGTGTTTGCCGCTGCGAAAATCTGCTCTTATTCTTTTGGCGAAGACCGGCACAACTGATTCCCGGACGCACCTGTCAATATCGATTACGTTTACAACAAATCCCGTAGCCGGCTCAACCTCGCCAATAAGCTCGACACACAATTCGAAAAATATTGATAACCCTTCGCCAGGCGGCTCCGATGCAAAAGAATTAAAGCCGCTATTATCTTTTGGCAAAAAAGGATTCACGGAAAACCGCACATGTCTCGACAATCTATGCATAAGCAAAAACCTTTTTTTGTTTTTGCCTTCACGCTTACATTACTTGTTTCCCTTGTGCATCAGGCTCATAACCTCGCTTCGGCTTTTCGGGTCTCTCTTGAATATCCCGCGAAGTGATGATGTCACCATCACCGAGCCCGGCTTCTTAATCCCGCGAATAGTCATACAGCTATGCGAAGCCTCCAGCACAACCGCTACACCCCGTGGCTTCAGGCTGTCCATTATAAAGTCGGCTATCTGGTCCGTAAGCCGTTCCTGGACCTGCAGCCTGCGGGCAAAGCAATCAACAATCCGAGCCAGTTTGCTCACGCCAAGAACCGCCCCAGCCGGCAAATAAGCGACATGAGCTGAACCGATAAACGGCATTAGATGATGCTCACAAATACTGTAAAAGGGTATGTCACGAAGCAGAACTATCTCATCGTAGTCCTCTGTAAAGACCTTGCGAAGATGTTCTTTGGGGTCCTCACGCATCCCGCTTAAAAGTTCGGCATACATCCCAGCCACGCGCTCTGGTGTTTCCTTTATTCCCTCGCGCTTGACGTCTTCACCTATAGCCGAAAGTATTTCACTGACCGCTTTTTTGATTCTTTCAGCGTCGATTTTTGCCGACCGTTTTGCGCCCATACTTTTTGCCTTTTCACTTACAAAGATTCATAAGATATGTTGTTAACAACCGCACACCGTATCCACTTGCTCCCTGGGCCGCAAATTCCGTAGCCTTTTCAAAAATCTCCATACCAGCAATGTCAAGATGTGCCCATTTTGCATCGCCGACGAACTGGCCTAAAAAAGCTGCCGCATCGCAGGCGTCCCCATATTTGGTCAGATGCGCCAAATTCTTAAGATCCGCGATTTTGCTCTTCATTTCCGCTAGGTATTCTTCTCCGCTGGGCATCTGCCAGACCTTTTCGCCGCTTTCCTGCGCGGCCCTTTGCAACTGCCTTATCAGTTTATCATCATTGCCCATTAGCCCTGCCATATGCGTCCCCAGCGCAACCACGCACGCACCCGTCAGCGTTGCAATATCTATGATCGGATTGCATTTCTGCTTTGCTGCGTACGCAAGGCCATCGCTGAGCACCATTCTGCCTTCGGCGTCTGTGTCCAACACTTCAACAGTCTTGCCGCTAAGGGTTTTAATAATGTCACCCGGCCTATAGCTTGTCCCGCTCGGCAAATTCTCGGCGGCTGGAATAATCCCGTAAACATTTATCGGTAAATTCTGTTCCGCCACCGCTTTCATTGTGCCCAAAACCGTCACCCCGCCGGATTTATCCATTTTCATCTGGTCCATTTTTGCCGGCCGCTTTATACTTATGCCGCCGGAATCGAATGTTATCGCCTTGCCAACGAGACCTATCGTTGGCCTGCTGCTTGCCGCTTTGCCGGACGGACTGTACTTGAGAACAATAAACCTCGGTTTGTTTTGTGAGCCGGAGCCCACCGCAAGCACACCGCCCATACCCTTCGCAGCCAACTGCTTTTCGTCAAAAACCGTACAGGTCAAACTCCTTGACCCGCGAGCTAACTGTTTCGCAGCTTCTGCCAGCTTCGCCGGATTTATTATATTGCCGGGCCGATTCGCCAACGTCCTCGCATAACTTTGCGCTTTGCCGATAGCAGCTCCTTCCGACACTGCCCTCCTTAACTTATTCATTTTGCCGGAATCAGAATCAATCACTTCGCATTTGAGTGAATCCAATCGCCCGTTCTCCTGCTCGGTGACAAACTCATCGTAGCGATAGCTGCCGAAATATGTCCCCTCCGCCATAGCTCTGCCCATTGCATCTATGTCAAATCGTCCCCCAAATGCTTTGTGCGGGGCCAGGCTGATGGTTCCGATTTTCATTGTCACCGCCTTGTTTGCAGCGTTAGCCGCAGCCTTACGAATCGTGTCAAGAGTCGCCTTTTTCCTTTCACCCAGCCCTACCAGCAAAACGCGTTCGGCTCCTATCTGACCGTTGCCATAAACAATTGCGCTCGTACCCTCTTTGCCTTTAAAATCGCCTAATTCAATAACTCGCTCAATCGAGCCGTTCAGTCTGCTGTTTAGCATACGGTTGATTTTGTCTAATCCTTTGGCATCGGAAAAATGCCCCATCGCAAGCAAATCCGTTTTGCATTTGTCAAAATCTACCTTCCGCGTCCTCAGTTCTACATTAATAATCTCTTTCATATTGCGTTACCCTTTTTACTTTTCCTTATTTTGGGCCTTTGCCCTCTGCCGTAGATAGCTTTCGATAAATCCGTCAAGCTGCCCATTCAACACCGCCGTCACATTACCCGTCTGGAAATTAGTTCTATGGTCCTTGACCATTTGATAAGGCTGCATAACGTAGCTTCGTATCTGGTTCCCCCAGGCGATTTCGCCTTTGTTGCTGTAAAGTTTTGCAAGCTCAGCGTCGCGCTTCTGCTGTTCAAGCATATAGAGTTTGGCCTTGAGCAGCTTCATCGCCTGGGCCTTGTTTTTGTGCTGGCTCCTTTCATTCTGGCACTGCACCACAATACCGGTCGGCTCGTGTGTAATCCGCACCGCCGAGCTCACCTTATTTACATGTTGTCCACCCGGCCCGCTGGCCCGGTAGAAATCTATCTTCAAATCCTCCTCGTTTATCTCAATATCGATATCGTCACCGAATTCAGGAATACAATCCACAGCCGCAAAGCTGGTGTGCCGCCGACTCTGTGAATCGAAAGGACTTATTCGGACAAGCCGATGAACACCGGTCTCGCACGAAAGCTTGCCGTATACAAAGGGCCCGCTGACCCGAAGCGTTATCGACCTTATCCCCGCCTCCTCACCGGGCGTTATATCAAGCTCCTGATATTTATATTTTTTTGCCTCAAAATAACGCGTGTACATCCGAAGCAGCATATTTACCCAGTCGCAGCTCTCTGTCCCCCCAGCCCCCGCGTGGATACTGAAAAAGCAGTCCTTCATATCCTCCGGCCTGGACAGCAGCCCCTGCAATTCAATTTTTTCGCACTTCTGCCTTAGTTCATCCAAATCTTTCTCAATGTGCTTTAGCGCCTCTTGGTCTGATTCAGCTTCAGCCAGTTCAAAGAACTCCTTCAAGTCACTGACGCTGCGTCGGACTTCTTCCGCCGGCTCGATTATTGATTTAAGTGCTCTCAATTGAGAAACTACCGATTGGGCCATTTCGGGATTGTTCCAGAAACCGGCTTTGCCCATCTTCCTTTCGAGCTCTTGCAGTTGTACTCTCTTGCTCGACAAGTCAAAGCCAGTCCCGGATTTTCTTTACCCGGGCCATTAATTCTGATATCGCTGACTTAAGTTCAGCAGGTTCCATTTATTCTGACTCCTGTCTTCTGTATCCTGCCATCTTATACCACATCTGTCGAAAGTATGCAACCGGCCATCTCATTAGGCGCAGAGTCGAACTGCAGGAATTTCAATAGCTGTCAATCAGTCGGAAACGCCTCCAGAATTCATTCGAAGGTCTCTTCGGCCTGGCATATCTGAGTTCGTTCGGCCTTGCGCCGCCAGTACGAGGCAAGCCCCGACCCCGTGACAGCACTCCACGGACCAAACACGGCGGACGCCATAGCTACGATTTCACTATTAAACACGTCGGCTGCGGTTGCCAGGCCCGTCGCCATCCCTCCGTTCTGCATCCCCACTTCGATAGCGACCGTCTTACTGTCCCTCGCATCCATACGCATCGCACGGGCGCCGCAGTAACCCAGAATAAAGCCAACCGCGTTGTGACACACCGAAGCCCCAAACAAGGCAAGCCCAACTTCCAACAAATCGTCACGGGCTCGTGCAATCGTAATCGCGATTATGATACAAATCGACAGCATCGCCACTACCGGCAGCACTACCACTAACTTCTTCGCGAGCTTGTGGGCATACCGATTTATCAGCAGCCCTGCCACTAAGGGCACGATAATCATCTTCAGTATCGTAATCATCATCGGCACAACCTTGACTGGAACATACTCGCCGGCCAGAAGCTTCATCGCAAGCGGTGTCATCAGCGGCGAAAGGAGCGTCGAGCACGCCGTCATCGTAACCGACAGCGCCACATTAGCACCAGCTATGTACGTGATAACATTGGACGCCACCCCGCCGGGACACGAGCCCACCAGAATCAACCCAACAGCCACTTCCCCCTCCAGCCCAAAAGCCTTGGCAAACGTAAATCCCATCAACGGCATCACCATATATTGAAGTCCGAAACCAACGAACACTCCCTTCGGCATCTTGAGAACACGCGCAAAGTCATCGAACGTCAGCGTCATACCCATCCCGAAAAGAATTACCTGCACCAACGGCCCAATCGTCTTTCGCAGCTCGAATCCGCCCCAGGAAATGAACAACCGCGGATAAAACATTGCACAGGCAACGAATGCCAACACCCAGACCGTAAACGCCAGCCTCTTGAACCGCTCCGACACATTCACAGCCAACGCCAAAAACACGATGGCCGCTGTCACTGCCGCCCCCACTACCGACTTCAAACCGCAGAGCTGCAGAACAAGCGCTGCCACAAACCCAGCCGCGCTCAAGGCCACTAAGACCCGCACAGATACCCAACCAAATACCTTCAATCGCCAATCCTTCACTCTTGTGTTCTTTGCCCCTCTACTTTTGCCTTACTTCCTGTCATTTCGACCGAAGCCTATCTGCTCATATTTAACTTCCATATTCGTTCGCGGGGTCATTGTGGTGCCGCAATCTCCCCACCTACTATTCCAGGCGCATACCGGGTATCCAAAATCCTCCATTTTAGTTCCTCGGCTGGTTATCCTTTGTCCTCTTATCTTGTTACTCGCCGTCCGCATCACCCAACCGCGCCATGCTCCCGCAGTAGCATGACCACTTCCTTGTGCCCCCTTATGGCCGCCGCGCTCACAGGAGTTCTTCTCCATTTATCTTTGGCGTTCACATCCGCTCCTCTCGAAATCAGAACCTCAGCCACTTCCTTCTGTCCCCTGATGGCCGCACTCCAAAGAGAGGTATGACCTTTATTGCTCCTGGCGTCCACCTCCGCTCCGCTGCCAAGTAGAATCTCGACCACCTTCCTGTGCTCCCTCGCCGCCCTATGCAGAGGGGTATGACCTTTATAACTCTTGGCGTTCACATCCGCTCCCCTGGAAAGTAGGAGTTTGACTACTTCCGCATGCCCGTTATTGGCGGCCTTGTGCAAAGCAGTCTCACCATCATTATTCTTCGCGTTCATCTCTGCCCCCTTGGCCAGCAAAGCCTCCACCACTTCCTTGTGACCGTCACTGGCCGCCGCATGCAGCGGCCTCCCACCGTCACCTGCTTTAGTGTTGACTTCCACTCCGTGGGCAAGCAAAAGCTCCACCACCTCCTTCCGGCCCCTCCCAGCCGCCCTGTCCAAAACAGTATGCCCTTTTTTGCTTTTGGCGTTCACGTCTGCTCCGCTGGCAAGTAGAACCTCAACCACTTCCTTCGGGCCGCCCGCCGCCCTGTGCAAAGCAGTATGGCCTTTATTGCTTCTGGCGTTCACATCTGCGCCCGCGGCAAGTAGCAGTTTGACCACTTCCGCATGCCCACCATTGGCCGCCTTGTGCAGCACCGTCTCGCCGTCATAGCCCTTGGCATTTACCTCCGCTCCTTCAGAAACCAGCAGCTCGACTATCTTAGTGTGTCCCTCGCCGGCCGCCAAACACAGAGCTATCTCGCCTGTACTATTCTTGGCATCTACCACTTCAGGCTTCTTCGCCAATATGAATTTCACTTTGTTAAGATTTCCTTTCTTCGCCGCGGCATGAATATCCCAACTCCATCCGTACTTTAGCCGGCAGAATAGGTCTATCAATCCGCCAATCAATTTCTTACTATCGGCCATAAGCCAAATCTCGTATCTGCTATCAATAATAAATCATCAATTGAATACCTCGCGAGCTTCGTTTTTCACTCTTTTGATATTCGGCAATCTAATGTAGACTCGTCTCACGCTCTTAACTTCTTCTCCGCCTCACACGCCTTCTTTAAGGCCTTTTCGTCTAACCTTTGCTCCTATGGATATCCCGGCCAACTTCGCGCAACTGTCCCAAAAATGTGTGGCCAGAGTATTGTGAACAAGGTTTCTTTGCTGATGTCAAATAAAAAACACAGGCAAGGAGGCGAAAATTATAAAGTACATTGTTCCATCGGTGAGCCTGACACTGAAACTTGAGTGGTTCCGCCCGCATCTTTATCAAGCACAGACCAAAGATGGGATATGCGGCAAGTTGCATAAAACGCAGCCATTAGGGATACTTCTAAAAGATTTTCTCACAACCTTTGGGGACAATTCTCTACCCCAACCAGTGTTGACCCACAACGCCAATTCTGTTAGTCTGGCCTTTATTAGGTGAGCAATCAAATGAAAATCGACCGTTTAATCTTGGGCTCGTTTGAAACCAATTGCTATATTCTGCGCGAAACAGAGGCCGCAAAAGACTGCCTTATTATTGACACAGGCCTCGAAGCGGGTGAACTCGTTGACTTTCTCGCGCGACACAAGCTGAATCCTGTGGCGGTGGTTCTAACTCACGGCCACATAGACCACGTCACCGGCACTGTTGCATTGCGCCAAAACTTCCCCGAAATAAAGGTCTATATCCATAAACTCGATGCTGAAATGCTCACAGGCACAAAGGACAATCTGTCAACTCTGGCAGGACAAACATTCGGCACTGAACCAGCCGACGTATTTATCGAGGAGGGAGACAAAATTGAGTTGGCCAATATAAAATTGGAGGTACTTCATACCCCCGGCCATACGCCTGGCGGCGTCAGTCTGTGTTCAAAAGAAGACCAGCTTGTTTTCGTAGGTGACACATTGTTTGCAGGTTCGGTTGGTAGAACAGATTTTCCGGGGGCAAGCTTCGCTCAACTGAAAAAGAGCATAAGGGAAAAACTGTTTACGCTGCCCGAAGAAATTATCTGTTACCCCGGCCACGGGCCACAAACCACAATAGCTCATGAAAAAGCCCACAATCCGTTCCTCCAATAACCACCTTGCGGGCGTTATTGGGTTCGTACTTTTTTTGTTTTCTTGCCAGCATCGCTATGGTACCTTGAGTAGCTAAGGAAGACTATTGTACCTTTTGGTTTTTGCCTCTACATCAGTAGGAGCTGTCATCGCCGGCGAAATCTATTTTTCGCGGGGTCCAAAATGCGAAAAGTATTTCTGTGCAGTCTGTCGGGTTTGTTTTCGTTGTTGATGGTGATGCTCTTTGCCGCGCCTGTCTTGGCAGACAATGAAGCGACGAGCGAAAAGCCGATATGGCTGGTCGTGACCAGGCCTGCATTTCTCGAAGCCATCAAGCCGCTCGCGGAGATGCGCAATAAGGACGGTTTTGAGACGGTCATCTCGACACGACCTGTCCCCGAGGCAATAGCGGCCTTAAAGCATCGGCCTGCGTTCCTACTGTTTGTGGGCGACGATGAGCCGGGTAAGCAAAAAGAGCTTTGGTACGTTCCCAGCCGACGCAGGAAATTCTATCGCTGGCGAGTGACTCAACTAAAAGATTTCGCATCAGATACTCTCTGGGCAGACTTTGACGGTGATTTGATTCCGGACATCCCCGTTGGCCGGATTCCGGTGCGCAAGGCCGAGCAACTCAAGCTGGTCGTCAAAAAGATAATTGCCTTCGAGCAGAAACAGCCTGCGCTTGACGACCTTCGCCTGCCTATTTGGGCTGGCGCAGCCGAATTCAATCCGATGGTGGATAGCCTCACTACTATGTTGTTGCTTAATATCGTACGGGCCAATGCGTCCGAGTGGTTAAGCCCCTGGGTAATCTCAGCCGACCGGATGCACTCCTTATGCGGCTGGCCGCCGGACCACAGCACCATGTTCACGAAGCAGTTGAAGCGAGGCAGCATCAGCGCTGTCCTTATAGGTCACGGCATGACAGACTACTTTCACTCAATGAGGTTCAATGATAGGCGAATCTCCTACCGCGCCGCCGATGCTAAAGACGCTCTCGCCGCAGGCCAACCTGCCCCGCCACTAATAATTATTGCGTGCTATTGCGCCAGCTTTGCCGAAAAGCAGAATTGTCTGGCTGAGTCCCTGTTGCTAATGCCGGGCGGGCCCGTAGCCGTTATCGGGGCAACCACTGAATCACATCCGCTTCCGAATTACTTCTCAGGTCTGTGTCTTCTGCGTACCGTAAGCGGCAGCGACAAACATCTCGGCAGTATGTGGTTGAATGCGCAACGGGAAGCGATGAAGTCACGTGATTTTATTATCGAGCGCATACTTACCAACGCCGAGGGAAAGCTCGAAGAGAAGATCGATGTTGCCAGACTACGCCGCGACCAAATTCTGATGTATGCCCTGTTGGGAGACCCTGCCACCCGCCTGCGCCTGCCGGATAAACTCGGCAGCAAAATCGAACGGCTTGATGACGGTTGGCACTGGCAGGTCGATAAGCCCAAAGGCGCGACCAGGCTCTATGTGGGTTTTCGTCCGGCCGGCCAGAACTTTCCAACGGCCCAGCTTCCACTTGAGAAAGCTGCCGCCCGCAAGCGATTCGAACAGGCCAACGCCACGTTTGACTTCCAGCCGCTGGCCGAGCTTGCCGCCCACGAAGCCTGGAAGGGCACCATCAACAAGCAAGGCACACTGCGATTGGTCGCCATCGGGCCGGGACATATCTACGCTATTGCCTTTAAGCTTAAGTTGCCCTGCCAACCTGATGTGCAATGAGAACTATGCCGATGGCCGGAGGCTAAGAAAATGCCAGCGGCAGGATATCCAAGAAAAAACTCATGATGTTCCTGATTTTACGGTTGGAAAATCGTATAATACAGTGATGACTATAGAGAATATGGTTTAAGGATTGTCACAAGGCTGAAGAAGAATAGTATGACCCTGGTGGTGGCGACGTGAGTATCTGGCTTGGCAACGTTAGAATCGACGGGACTGAATGGTACGGAAGTGGGAGTGTCACGCTTGAAGTGACAAAAAGCGGCACTACTTACTCAATCGCGATAGGTGTGGACGTGGACGCGATAATTGAGGATGTGTTTGACTTCAATTACTTCAATAGCGGTCCTATTGGATACGGCCCGGAAGATGGGGCGAGCATCCAGTGTGGATGGGGTCAGCCGGGAGCAATTACGGGAACGCATAGTCAGGCAGGCCATATGGGATTGGTGAGAATCGACGTGGACGGTACGTGTTCTGCAGGCCCCTTCGATGATAAGACACCATAAGGCTGACTGGACCGAAAAGTTGGAGACGAATGTTTGCGGACTTATGCCGATGAAATGATCACAACGAGAACAAACAAATGGTGTTAATGGTAGAGAACTGGACAGACAAAGAAGCCTAACAAATTGGGAGGTTTATCAATGAAAGTATATGAGAAAGTCGTGAGTGTTGCCGTTCTACTGACAATTGTGGGCTTTGCGAGCGCAAATGAGCCCAACGCAACGGCAGGGCTTGTGCGGCGCGGATTGGTGCCCGCCGAGTTTGGCCAGTTGTCGGTTGAGGAAAAAGGAGATGTCCTGGCAAGGGTTGCAGAATCAAGCTACAAGATATTGGCCAATGTCCCCGAGAAAGGCTTGTCTGATTCCATGAATTCGCTCAAGCAAGTTGTGGAGGCACGTAAATGGATGGAGGATACGAGTGATATTGTGGCGTGGATGCTGGCATTCAGGCTGCAATATGCTGTTGATAGTTGTATCCTTAACGAGTTGTATCGTAGCGAAAAGCTGCGCCTGGGACAAGCTGTTCATGTGCCATTCAAGAAGGGTTCATTCGACAACGCCCTTATCATGTCGTCGCTAAAGGAGAACCAGATTGATGAGCGCAAATATCTTGGGTTCGTGCTGGATCTCGATACGAAGATAGCCACATTTTGCAGGGGCAAGAAGTATGGTCCGAATGACTTTCTCACAAGCCGTGTATTTCGTGAGGCTGCTGAAGAAATGTACGTTACGTTTGAACTGCCCATGCAAAGCGAGGGCAAAGTGGTAGGAAAGGAGACGAAGCAGTTCGATGTGCGAGCGATGCATAGTCGGTTTATTTTTGCGCCGCCGAGTTTCACGGAGTCAAGAGAGAATGCAACAAAGCTCATTCTGCCTATGGTCCTCAATGCAATCGATGATGCAAGGGATGCACGATTAGTGGCCCGCGTGTACCAAAAATACGGTGGCTTTGCGGATGCACTTAGGCCGGGCTCGCCTATTGCACAAAGTAAAGATTTTACCAGCCGTGTGGAGAAAGAGTTCCAAAATGAGCGAAAGGGACGTTTGACAACGCATGCAACAGCCTTTGCTATTCGTGGGACCACGAGAAAACGCGTGGAGTGCGGGGAGCCGCCAGGATACTACATAAAGAGACTCCGTTTGGATATTGTCTTCTATGTCAAAGATGTTGATATATTTCCTGAGAGATTTCAGAAAGGAGCCACGAAACACGGCTTTGTTGGCAAACGTCTCGACTTGCTAAAATGAAGATGCCTCTCTCGCTGCTGCGGCGTTATCGGAAATGCTTGAGGGTTTCCCAAGTAAGAGGGGCCGGGGTGCAGATGCAGAAACGATTGAGCGTTGCCGGAAATGGATGGCCGAGCAGAAACAGAAACAACAGCAGGCGGAGAAACCAGAACAGAAGCAGTGGGAGATGGTCAGATAAGGCTGAATTGGCAATCTTTGGTAATTTACGTTCCTGCTTACCCCAACGAAAAAGGCAAGTAGGTGCAGAAAATAGCATTTCAAGAGCCAGAGTAAGTCCACGCACTGCTTTACACAGGAATTGGAAAGCCATTAGCCGGATTATCAAGAGAACGTTTCATGTCAGATAAACATATTACTCGCAGAAGATTTGTGCGGGATTCTTTAGTTGGTGCCGCTGGTATTGCCGTGGGGCTGAGCGCAGCGGCGCGAGCGGCAACAGCGGAGCCCACGCCATCCAAGAAGAAAATCCTCAATTACAACCCGGACATGGAGTACCGTCGATTAGGCAAGACCGGCCTTTGGGTCTCAGCCGTTGCTATGGGCGGCCACTGGAAACGCATTGACAAGGTCCTCAGCGCCACAGGCAAGACTTGGAGACAAATCTGATTTACAGGATAAGAGGGCGGAAGATAGTACCAGTATGGGAGGTTTCGTTGGACAGGTACATCTTCCACTACGATGCGCTGAAACTGAGCCAGGTAAAGCAAGGGCATCGTTGACTTTATTTTAGGGCATCGTTGACTTTATTTTAAGGATTTCGGTTATTCTGAAAGGCGGAGAACACCGACGCAAGAGCTGCTAATGTATTCCACTTTTGCCAAGAGCGGTTGGTATCGGCTCACACTCTAGGGAGAGACGATATGTCAAGTATGCAAAGAAATCCAAAAGTCCTGATCATCATCGGCATAGTGCTGGCCGTCGCAGCAATACTCTTGTCAACGCGTATGACGGTGGTCTCTTCGTTCCTATCAAGGTACAGGAAGCCACGTTCTTCGGAAATGTCCTTCGCGGTGGCACGTTGTAGCATGTTGCGAAACTTATTGGAGGAATACTACGCACAAGTGCAGCCTGGGACACATAGAAGAGACGCGGAAGGCTTTGTTGATTTTATGATGAACTTAGAGGACTGGCAAGAATTCACCAGGGAGGCTCCACCAGAAGGATACAAGGGCTTCAAGGTTGGTTTTTCTTTCTTCCTTCCCGACGAGCTTGAAAACAACATGCCTGCTTTCATAGCGTACACAACTCCTGTCACAGATGGAAGCGGTAAAGTCCACCGGCTAACTTTGCTTTTGCGGGGAAGCAAAATCGAAACAATGTCCCTTGATAAATGGATTGTCGAAGGCATTTTCGGTGCGGAAGAGTGCAAAAGAGTAGAAGCGGATCTGTGGGCATGGAGAAAAGGTCGGCGGGCGAACAAGAACAACCCTCTTACCAAGAGATAGTCCGGCACGCTCGCCAGAACGGCTGAAATAGCCGGTTGCTTCGCCACTCTTTCAGCACAAGAATTGAAAAGCCACTGCCCCGATTAGAACGAGAGAATCTTATGTCAGATAAGCAAATTACTCGCAGAAGATTTGTGCGGGATTGTCTCACTGGTGCCGCCGGGATTGCCGTGGGGCTGAATGCCGTAAAGGGAGGAGCGGCGGAGGACAAATCTGAGGTAAACACCAAGAAAATCCTCAACTACAACCCGGATATGGAATATCGTCGGCTGGGCAAGACCGGGCTTTGGGTCTCAGCTGTTGCGATGGGCGGGCACTGGAAACGCATTGACAAAGTGCTCAGCGCCACAGGCAAAACTTTCGACGAGAACTGCCATGACATTGTGAGCCGGTGCATCGAAGTCGGCATCAATTATATCGACGCCTGCAACGCAACTGAGGTGCAAACTTACAGCAAGGCTCTGGCTGGGCGCCGGGACAAGATGTATTTGGGACTTTCCTATTTTGCACGAGAAGCACGCCAAAAAGAGTTCCGCTCCAAAAGAAAGCTTCTGGAAAGCCTCGATATGCTGTTGCAGAAATCAAATCAGGAATACACTGATTTGTGGCGCATCACTTGTCTCGAGCCGGGTGGCGACCACACGTTCAACACGTGCTGTGCGCTTGTTGACGCCCTCGTGAAGGCCAAAGAGCAGGGCAAGGCCCGGTTCATCGGTATCTCATCGCACGACCGCCGATGGCTGAAGTTTATGATAGAATACTTCCCTCAGCTTGAAGTTGTTCTTTCTCCGTACACCGCTAAGACCAAAAAGGTGCCGAAAGACAGCCTCTTTGACGCTCTCAAGAAGTCCGATGTGGGCGCGTTCGGCATAAAGCCCTTTGCCAATAATTCACTTTTTGAAGGCAGCAGTGCCCCCAACAACCCTCACGCCGAAGAGGATGACCAGCGTGCACGACTGGCCATTCGACGCATCCTGCACAATCCGCACATAATACCCATCCCCGGCCTGGTCAGCAGCTATTTCAATTGTTCCGGACTCGTTCGATATTGAAGCAATGTTTTTTTGATATCGCTGGTTGATTTAAGCATCATTTCGCCTTGCTGATTTTAGTCTCGTAGTTGGCACTCGCCCGAAAAGCGGTTAATAAGATATGACTGTTTTTATCTTATATCCGGTCAATTTCTCTCGACCGGCCAAGTCACTAAGCTCGATAAGAAATGTAATCCCTGCAATTTGCCCCCCTATTTTTTCTATAAGCTCACACGCCGCTGCCATTGTCCCCCCCGTCGCCAATAAATCATCGACCATCAAAACTTTAGCACCTCTCCTGACCGCGTCACTGTGAACTTCTAAAGTGTCTGCTCCGTATTCCAAATCGTAGCTGACACTTTCTGTTTTGAAAGGCAGCTTGTTCTTCTTTCTTATAGGCACAAAGCCGGCCCTAAGTTTTCTTGCAACCGCCGCACCGAATATGAACCCCCTCGCCTCCACAGCAGCAACATATTCGATGCCCGCACCTTCGAAACCCGCGCACAAAGCGTCAATTGCTGCTGCAAACACCTTCGAATCCGCCAGTAACGGCGTGATGTCACGAAATAAAATCCCCTTCTTCGGCCAATCAGGTATACCGCGAATGTATTTTTCCAGACTAATTTCGTCGCTTGTCATTTGCCTTCCCGTGCTCGCAGCCAAAATATAGTTACACAGATACAGGTCTTTATCCGCTTCGACCGACCCATTATTAGCAGAAAACTCGTGGAGTGCAAGTATGATTGGCTTGATTTTCGCTGTTACTCTTCGTTCATGTACTCGTAGAGTTTAGTGAGCGCGTCACGCCGAATCTGGCGAATCCTCTCTCGTGTCAGCCCTAACTTCCTGCCGATTTCTCTAAGTGGCATCGGCTTGCGGCCGCCCAGGCCGTAGTGCAGCCGCAAAATATCGGCTTCTCGCGGCTCGATTTCGTCCAACAAACGCAAAGCCTTTGCCTTCTCCTCGCTTTCAGCCAAAGCATCTTCAGGCCTGCCCGTGCTTTGGTCCTCCAAAATCGCCTCAAGTGTCTGGTCTTCGTCGGTGTCGTCATAGCTGTAATTTTCCTGCCCAGAGCTAAGAACCCTGAAGATATGATGTATGATTTTTGCCTTTCGCAGTGGAACATGCATTATATCCGCCATCTCTTCCACATCGGGCGCCCTGCCCAATCTGCTCTCCAGCTCCATTGCCGTATGCCGCCACTGATTTATCAACGCAACCATATAGGTGGGGATGTGTACCGGCTGCACGTTCTCAAGCAGCGCACGCTTGATACTCTGCTTTATCCACCACGCAGCATATGTGCTGAGCCGTGTCCCCCGCGTCGGGTCGAAGTAATCGACAGCCCTGATAAGGCCCAGGTTCCCTTCCTCAATCAAATCCCCCAGACTCATCCACCGGCCACCGAACTTTTTTGCGATATTAACGACCAGTCTCAGATTGCTCCGCACCAACTGGTCTCTCGCCAAGGGATCGTTTTCTTCGATGACCAGCCTGCCCAAATACTGCTCCTGTTCCATCGTCAGCAGTGGGGCCTCGTCGATCTCTTTAAGGTATTCTTTTATGGTGATATCGAATATTATGGCTTCCTCCCGCCCAGCCGAAAAGTCTTTCGACTCCAGCCGTAAGGGCCAAATTCGGTAATGACCTTACTTTGCTCTTATAGGACGATTAGACCTTCATCAAAAGGCGCTACTCTCAGCTATCGGTCAGATGTGACCCCCGGTTTAGCTGGACTATTATCCCTGCCGGATAATAGCGTGTGGTTCTACCTGCCCCTGTCCGCTGCCAACATCCGCTACTCATTATCGGTATCAGATTCTGTGTTCTCCTCCGGGCCGCTGTCGCCGCCGCTTGGTGCTTCAGCTTGCTCTTTTGGTTGAGCACCTGGCTGCTGTTCGGCGGTCTCGGTTTCCACAGATACCTCTGCGTCTTTTGGCTTCTCAACCTCACCGCTTTCTGCCTGACCCGGCTCACTTGCCTTCTCACCTGGCTGAATTTGTTCGGCGGTCTCGGTTTCCGCAGACGCCTCTGCATTTTTTGACTTCTCAACCTCACCGCTTTCTGCCTGACCCGGCTCACTTGCCTTCTCAC
>CAZOUM010000056.1:0-17229 GCA_964582985.1 uncultured Pirellulales bacterium
ATCGAGCATCGAGTATCGAGCATCGAGTATCGAGCATCGAGTATCGAGCATCGAGCATCGAGTATCGAGCATCGAGTATCGAGCATCGAGTATCGCTTGTCCGCCGTAGCTTCAGCGAAGGCGGAAGCATCGAGTATCGAGCATCGAGTATCGAGTTTTCCTCTTTCAATAGACTCTTACAATTTTAGAGCTCGGATAGTAATGCAAAAGTATCTCTCTTGCCGTTTTACCCTCTCTCGCCATCCCCTGTGCACCGCACTGGCACATCCCGACACCATGTCCGTAACCCCTGCCCAACAAAAATATCCACTTGTCGCCCATGCTTCTAATCTGGCAGATGGTGCTTCTGAGCTTGTTGCCACTGGGGTCGATGGTAAGGCGCAGGTCCTCGGCGCGCAAGAACTCGCTCTTACTGTTTGAGCCAGTCAGTTTGACCAAAGTCATTCGCGAAAATCCGTCATATTTGCTCTGCTTGGCCGTACGCATCTCTTTCACTTTCCCCAGGTGCTTTAGCTTCGGGTACTTGCGCAACAGCCTGGTTGTAACACCTGCCTTATCGAACTCAGCCGTGGGCCAGAAGAAAAAGCTGGGCTTGGCTACACCCCTGCAATAAGGACACGGCCTGCCGACCAGTGGTGGAAATGAATCTCCGAATACGTGCTTACTGTTTTCAGTGTGACCGCCGCACGTCGAACTGTAGTAAGTAGGGAAAATATCCTCGGTGCCGTCGGGATGATTACAGACCAAAACCCGCCCATGGGTTTTGTTAACGGCATCCCAAATTTGCACTGATTCGACAGCAACACCCAGATAGACCTGATGCGCCGCCGTTCGCTTCACATCCCAATTGCGTCCGCCGCCGAAACGCTTCTTGATGTACAAGCAATAGGTCCTTGCAGCAATCGTCTGAGCCTGCAGTGCCGCCGGCTCCCAATAATAAGGCATCTCCGCCCCAACTACGCCCGCCAAATACGGCTCAAGCGGAACCAGGTTAATCGCATCAAAAGACTTACCGTCCGCATTGACTATAAGCTTCAATTTGCCGCGGTACTCGCGGCCGTTCAAGTTTAAAATATGCGGCCTATTGGGAAAAATGATTACCTGTCCACCGCTGACAACTTGACCACCAACGACAATCCTGCCGCCGGATATACCTATTTTCACCCTCTCACCAGCTTCTTCAAACCTCGCTTCAATGCTCCGCGTTTGAGCATTGATAACGCTAAACGATGAGCTCGCTATTACTGTGCAGCTTTGAATATCATCAAGCAGCAGCACCCTTATCCAAAAACCCTTCGCAACATCCATCTGCGGAGTTGTTCGGACCAGCTGTCTTTCTCTGCAGCCTGCGACAATCAACGCCAAAATTAGAAAGGTTCCAATCTTGCAAAAGCCTGCAAAATGGGAACCTCCCGCCTGATTTTGTCTGTGAAAATTCATCGAATGCCGTTCTCGGCAGTTTTGTGTTTTGCTCGAGATACTATCGCCCCCTCTCAATCCAGACTTCGCAGAGATAACCCGAAGTTGGTCAGGGCCTTCCTGATTTCGTTCAAGCTTGTCACGCCGAAGTTCTTGCAGCCCAGCAGTTCGGCATCGGTCCGGCGAGTCACATCACCGAGCGTGCAAATATCAAGTCTCTCCAGGGCCTTTCGGGCACGCACCGACAAACGCAGTTCATCCACAGTCTTGTCCAGGAGCTCCTTGTCCGCATCCTCCTCAATAGTGCCATCATCGATTTCGCCTGCAGCGAGTTCCTTTTCATCAAGAGCCATTCCAAGACGCAGCCCTTTTGAATCAAGAACCACCTTGATTTCACGCAGAGAAGTCTCGCCGAAGTTCTTATATGAGAGAAGCTCTGCTTCAGTGACCTTCATAAGGTCGCCCAGTGTATAGATGTTCATTTTCTCGAAGCAGTTTCTGCTCCGAACCGAAAGCTCAAAATCACTAATCGGCGTCTCGAGAATCTGCACCTTCCGGTCTTTCCTTTTCTCCTTCTCCTCGTCATAGACCATCGTCTTTGAGCTCTCGATATCTTTCTTAAACAGGATGGCCCTTTGATGATTGGGATGGTACGTCAGCACTTTATCAATGCAATGAGCCGCTTCGTCGAATTTACCCATATCTTCATAAAGCACCGCCAGGTTCAGCAAAGCGTTCACGTACACCTGGGAAGTACGGCCAATCTGCTTGTAGTAGTCGACAGCCGCTTCTTCATCGCCGGACAAATCGTAACGATACGCCAGGTGGAAAAGGGCAGCTTGATGTTGCGGCGATAATTCCAAAGCCGTCTGGTAATTATCGATGGCCTCATTGTAAAACCCTTGCGCCTCCTGAAGATGCCCAAGCTGGTAATGGTACTCGGCGCTGACATTCTCAAAATTCGCGCAGCCCTTAAGTTCCTTCGCCGCCGTCTCAAACTCGGCCGCACAACGATAAGTCGCCGCCTTTTCCAAAGTAATATTCAACGGGTCAGCCCCATACTTAAGGCTTTTCTGCAGGCTTTCGATTGCTTCATCGTATCTACGCAATCGCCGAAGCGCAAACGCCCGGTACATAAGTTTCTCCTTGCAGTCTTCTGCTTTCTCAAGTTTGTTGACCGCCTCGTCGTTTCTGCCGACGATACAAAGCCCGATCCCCACCGCCAAAACTGCCTTCGGCGACGTCTTGTTGATATTCGCCTCTACTTGTTCGCCGAAAGATATCCGGCTGATTTCACTGCAATGCACAAACTCCGAAACCTTCTTAATCTCCTCCAGCGACGGCAGCTCATCTGCAAACAAGTCAATCCCAGGTTCTGTAATCCGTTCCATAGCGATTCACTCCTCTAATAGTAAAGGTTTTGCGTTCACTCTTATCTCTGCTCTGCAAGCACGGAGCCATCATTCTCTCCGGGATGTGGTATTATAATAAGCAGCCACGGATTTGCAACACATTTTTCTACCCCCCCTTCCCCCCTGATACCCACCTCCTGCTCTACTGTTCCCCTGCTCTCCTTTCCCTTCCCCCCTCGCCACGTTAGAGGCCTTCTCTCCGCTCTCTAATCGGGTTGCTTGCCCCGTACGTAATTTTTCCTGTTTGCTTTACTCCGGCTTCAGACGGATCGCGGCTTGGGCTGCCATCACTGCGCAGCAAGGCAACCTCACTTTTCCTCTTATACGGCGCAGGCTATATAAAAAAAGGCCTATGCCAAATAACAGCATAGGCCCCAAAGTCCACAAGTTAAATCCTGATTACTCAGGCCATAGTTTCCTCACAAGCCAGTTCTCCGCAAGTTTGGCAAAGTCCCTGAGGTTGACCGCTCTATCGCCCAGTGTCTCGTCATTGTATAGATTAGCGACTGACTGCACAGTGAAGATTCCCGTTTCATCGGTCGCGATGTACGCAATCTCCGCAGCCGACAGGGCCCGGTTGTAAACGCGGACGTCATCTATCAGACCTTCAAACGCACGGTCCGTGGCGTCCGAGCGGTTGCCTATTGCCAAATCATCGGTATCCTGAGAAAGGTACGTTACGGCGTTTGCATCGTTGTTCGTGGCCTCGAGTTGGCCGTTTACGTAAATCTTGATGCAATCACCCTGCTTAAACGTCCCGGCCAAATGTGTCCAATCACCGTACTCGAGTGGCCAGGTGTTTACATCGTACTTTTCATAGTCCCCACCGGGGTTATTGCCGTCACGCACCAGGAAGACACACACGTCGTCTTCATTAGAAATTTCGAGTCCGAATGTCTCCTTGTTGTCTGCGCCCTTTACCACTATCCGAGCACTTTCATCGTGAGAGTAGTAATACTTGACCCATGCGCATACGGTCACCTCATATTTGGGCTTGAGCGCGTTTGCATCCGGCACCAGGACCCTGCCGCCGTCAAACCGAAGAGCGTTGCCATCGTGGCCGGCATCGGCCCAGAAAACATTGGTGCCCAACGTCTCTATCACACCGTTATTGTCGTAGCCGGCGTAGTCGGTAGCTATGTTGGTATCAGCGGCAGCCTCATCCAGCTTCCACCAGGCAACCAAGTTGGCCTCGCCGGGTGCCTGTACCGGATTGAGATTGACATCGGCCTCAAGCCAGTCATCCGCCATTATCTCAACGTCTTGCCAGTCAGCGGTACAGTCCCGGTTAAGATCACCCTCCAGGGGGTTAATATCTGGCATGCACGTGGGCACAAATAAGTTGATTTCGTCGAAGAATACGGTCCCTACGCTGCTCATGCCGGGGTCGATCACGTTGTTCCTGAAACCAAAACCAATACAGATTTTCTTGACGTCGCGGAAGTTAATATTTGTAAAGCGATTCGTCAGAACCTCCCACAGCTGCCAATCCTCAACCTGTACGTCGGTCATCTCTTCGCCTGCGAGGGCGCCGTACAACACCACTGCATAGTTGGCGTCGTCTTCCAGACCAAGATTCATCTGCTCGTATATTGTGGCAGCGTTGCCGGATTTGCCGTAGAACCACAGCGATATCGTTTTCACATCGTAGTAATCCCAATCATTTGGCTCAAGGCTTATGGTTTGGGTCTCAGAATAATAGCCCCAGCCCCAATCCATCCAGTTGTTATACACATAACGCATCGAGTGCTCGCCTATGACCGGCGGTGTTGACCGAAGCGTAATCTGCGCGCCGGTAGCTGGTGTTACCGCAGTTCCGTTATACCAGTCATTTTGTGGTGGGTCCTGCATCGTGTCGTCATCAAAATTGTCTATGATGATATAAGGTGCTACCCTGAACCTCCAGATGTTGCCCTTCCACCTGTCGTTATTAGGGTCGTTGACCTCATCAATACGCCAGTAGTACCAGGTGCCTAAATCAAGAGTGCCGGGTTCATAGGTGCAAGGGTCCTGTTTGCCCCTGTAGACGTCAGGCCAATAGTTCGCATCGTTGTTGGCATCGGTGACCCGCTGCTTATTCGTCCCCAAGTATACCTCGTGCGAAGACGCATAATCTCCGGGACTCCAGGAAAGGTCAGAAGTCGGGTGGGCGTCAGGCTGGCCGTCGTACGGGCTTGGACCCCAGGCAATGCCAAGCTCGCCGCCTCTGAACAGCTCATCTACCTTGGACTTCGGAATTGCATAGTCATAGATTCTAAGGTCATCCATCTTGCCCTCATACTCACTGGTACTCCAGGCGTGGTCTCCGATAAAGAAAGGTTTGCCCACGATATTGCTCAGCGAACTGATGGCGCCTTCCTTCTCCTTAACCAGCTCAGTGTCAAAGTATATCTTCATCGTCCCGGCAACTTCATCCTTGATAAAGACAAAGTGGTGCCAGTCGCCTTCCCATCCGTCGGGCGTGGCAGTGTCCCACAACAGTACGTCACAACTGTCGTTGCCTGCTCGCCATAACACATCTCCACTTCCATCGGGGACAAGCACCCTCATTGCATAATTTGCGTCCGAACCGGTACTCACATCCAGGACCGTGTTATTCGCGTCACTGTCAATATTTAGCCATACCGAAATACTTACTTGGTTGGTAAGGTGGGTGGTTGCCGTCCTCGGCGGCTCCACAGACGTATCATCATCAAAATCAAGGCAGCCGTCGAACCGGCCGTCGGCCGGATCCCAGTCTGCATCGTCCACGTCACCGTGGTAGTTATGGCCTGAAGAGTCAATGGCATCATCGCCGCTGGATTCGTCGAACTTGTAGTGGAGAATAAGGTTAGCATCTGTAATTACATACTCGGTTGTAAACTGCCAGACAGGCCCTTGATACAGCGGAGGAGAGCCATCGCTGGTGTCAATCCGCCAGTAGTAAATGGCGCCATGCGCGGGAGTCTCCGGAGGCGTCCAGCTATTCGGAGCGTGCGATGTCAGGACGGGGGTTGCACCTGGGCTGTTCACATCACTGAAATTGGAGCTGAAGTAAATCTCGTGGTCAACTGCACCTTGTCCCCGCGTCCACATAAGCACTACAGTACACGGGTCCACCTCCACCTCACCGTCGTACGGACTGGGGCAACTGGCCCACTCCGGCCCCGGGATAAGCAGGAAATCACACGGCGTAAGGGCAATATCATAGATGCGAACCTCGTCAATCAGGCCGTCGAAATAACGGCCCTTGTTAACATCATCTTTCCACGCATAACCGATAGTAACTGGATAGTTATTATCAGACGGATTTCGGCCTGTTTCAACACTACTTACCAACTCACCATCCACATACAAAGACAGTTTATCGTCATCGTCCACAGTCTCGTCATAAACCGCAGCCAGATGGGTCCATTGTCCTTCGACCGCAGTACCTTCCCTTTCCGAGTTGCCGAAGTCCCAATGGAATTGGTTAGCGTCGTCGTCGCCGCCCGGGTTCTTTATTGCAATTCTCCAGGAATCAAATTTTCCGATAAGCCAGAGGTCAAACTCATCATCCAGCCAGAGGTCGGGCTCATCATCGTCGGGTTCCTCGACATCCAAACTGCTGTCAAGGTTCTCCGGCTTGACCCAGAACTCGACGGTGTACTGATAGCCGGCCAGCCGCAGAGGGTCGTTCTCACCGGCATTCATAACCTGCTTGAGGCCCACACAGGGGTCAAAGTCGGCCGACGCGGTGCTGGCGGCAATAACCGGGTTGGACTCGCCCCAGCCCATTGAACCACCGGGGCCAACGTCGTGTTCAAACGCTACAGTGTCGTAGCTTTCATCGGCATTGATGGGGTCGGGAAAACCGCCGCCGCCGTCAAACTTGTAGTACATTATCAGTCCGCCCACACCGGTGGTGAAGTCCCAGTAGTCGCCCTGGAATATATTGTTGCCGTCGTTAGTATCGATTCGCCAGTAGTAGTGCTTGAATGAACTAAGCGCGGGCGCATAGTTGTTATCGGCGCCGCCTAGGTCGGCTTCCCACCAGTTCGGGTCGACCGGCCAGGTATTCCTTACCCTGACATCGTCGATATATACCGTCCCGCCGGTTATATTCGCCACTAACTTTATGCCGAAGTTGTTTGTCAGATACTGACTGTCGGTTATGGTATCGCCGAAATACAGCCAGGTGTCGTTGGGCCCGAGAGCAACCACGTTAAAATCGTTCACAACATCATAGCTGCTCCCGTTGTAATAATAGAGTTTGAGCTCGTCGGCCGTTATGTCCTCCGTTCTACGCACATAGATGCGCACGTCGACGGCGTTGGCAAATCTCGCGTCCAAAGCGCCGGACTCCAGCGTCGCAGTCGGACCACTGGTCGCCTTAGCCAGATTGGCGTCGCGAGGAGCAAAATTAGAATCCCCGGTCGCATTATAAGGAGACCAGTTGGTGGTGACCGCCCAATTCGGGTCAAAACCATCCTCAAAATCGTCTTCGAGCAAAACAATCCTCTCCGGCATATCAGTGCCGAAGTACAGCGTCTGTCCCGTCGCCCAGCAGGGGGGCGTCCAGGTTAGTATTGAATCCGGAGGTGCACCCCTCTGGCCGTCAGCCGGACTCGGGTCACTTGCTTTCCCGCTCGGCGTGCTGAAGCGCCAGATGGTGCCTCGCCACGCACAGGGGTCAGGAGGTACATTGACCTCATCGACCCGCCAGAAGTAAGTTCTGCCGTATTCAAGCCAGCCGGTCTGATAGGTCTCGTTACCAACGTTATTCGTAGCGCACGGGTCGGTCATTTCGTTCACATCGTCCCAGCTCGTGCCGAAGAATATCTTGTGCTGGTCCGCTAACTGCCCGGCCGTCCAGGTCAACGTCACACCATTCGGGCAAATACCTGGCGCACCGTCGTCCGGGCTCGGGTTCGAAGCCTCTTTCTGAACTAAATTAAAACCTACTCGCGTGTATGGTTGCCCGTCTTCAGTATACTCTACCACCCCTGGTACCTCAGTGCCGTTCTTGCCGGTAATACGACCTTCATCGATATGAGGCTGTATCGAGTCTTTGTGGTGCCCCCTTAAAGTCCAAGTAACAGGCTCCTCGATATCCAGAGACCAGTCATTGCCATCCGCATCGAAGCCGTTGCAAATCAGCGTCCCGTTATCGAGAGATACTACACTGGTAATTGGTGCCTCATCTTCGCCCGGACAGCGAAATTCGCCGTTTATCTCGACATAAGCTCCGCCATCTAAAGTAAATGACCCCCACGGGATATTAAGTCCATTATTACGGAGGATCATTGTTCCGCCGGTTATAGTGCACCAAGCTCCATCGCTGTGCTGAAGATCAAGGCCTGCCGAGTTAAAGTCCCCACCGGCCATAGAAAAGTAGCAGGGTGAAAGCTCTCCAGTATTATCGCCACCTTTAACCTGATTCTGGGTATAAATATCGGGGCTGTCGGTTATATTTACTATAGTCGTTCCTTGATCCATCCCGCGCAGCGAATACGGCCCCCCCAAAAGCCTGACAATCGAGGTTCCGCCTATGTTAATAATGGTCGTACCTGTGGAATCGCCGTCGAGCCCCCAGCCATCCTTGACAGTAAGTGTCCCGCCTGTTATGTCAACGGTCGTAGTCTCTCCATCCGGCGGATCAGGTCCGTCTATGCTCGCAACGGTTATGAGGGAGCCGGTATTAATTATCGGGCCGCGGACGAGTTCCTCAAGGTCTGCCGTGTCGTTGGGATCCTCCCCCGGCCACCCAGTGGACGGATCCCAGTTGGCGGCATTGCGCCACAGATCGTTGCCGCCAAGGTTGGTCCAGCGATAAGCTACCGGAGCCGCAGAAGCCTTGCCAACCAGCCCCAGCACTACAATAACACAAACCAGAAATGCAAGTTTCTTACACATAACATTCCTCCTTAAAAAGATTTAACCATAATTACGCATTTCGCGGCTATACGCCAAACAATCCGTTGTTTTCAACAAGCATCGAAGGCCTTCACTTTCACATATTTCCTGCCTGTCCAAAACAACCCTTAACATGTTATTTTATAATACGTTATAAAGATTAGACCTATTCTCAGGGCATTCCTGATTTTGGGAGTTAAAATACATGACTTCGTGCACGCTCTGCGCGTTCAACGCACCAGCGTGGGTATGGAATGAATAACGAAATAACGCGCTCTTTGAGCACACGGCCCTCACCCCTGCGGCCATATCCCTATCACTCCGATTTAAGGGCGCCCGATTTTGCCCCAAAAAGCGGCAAAAATCGCACTTCCCGCCCAGCCAAATCATTAAAACTCAACTACACTTCATATATACCAGATTCAGCAACGCCCGTCAAGAAAAAAAACCAAATTATCGGATGTTATGCACTTTTCCCAAGATTGCGCAAAATTCTAAGCCCGGACCGACTATATCCGCCATTTCGAGCGCAGCAATCCCCCTCACCCTCTCCTATTTCAACAACTCAAATATCGACCGTCTCTCTTTCCCTTTTGCCTCCCACGAGAAACTCTTGTATGACTTCCTGTCTGAAGTGATAATGATTTCTCCCGTCGCGTTATATTCGGTATCCAGCCAGCCCCTCACATAGATATGCCCTTTGACCATCCGCATCACCTGGGTCTCCGAATTAGTCTCCATTATCATAAGCTTGCCCTGTGTTATGAAATAAAGCCGTGACGGGTCTTTGCCAAATTCGCCCTTATAGATTCTCGAAGGGTCAATATTACCTCTGAAGCGGCTCTTCACTACCTGGTAATTAATGCCCGGCTTAGGCTCGTATTCGGCAGCCCAGTTCCCTTCTATCCTGCCGTCAGGCCGTATCACCATTCCCATTTTACCTCGCCCCTCGTCTTCTAACATCGCATCGGTACTAAACCCCAACATTCTTGTAATACTTGGTTGCTCCGCGGAGGGAGCCGGCACCGGCTCGCCCCGCATGACTATCCGCTCCAACTGGTTCCAGGGCAGGTCTCCGCCCCGGCTGCCGAAAAACGCGAACGGGTCATACGCCAACAGAACCCCCGCTAACACAACTATCAGAACCATAAACAGAAGAACGGCCCCACTCCGATTGCCCCGAGCCCGCCGTTCCAAAGGGATTGATTCCACTGGCTTATCTCCTTAAATCCAACTGCAATACCGACAATCATTATAACTCCGCTCCACTCAGCAAACAACATTGTTCTTAACAAGTTGTGCCTTGCACTCAGGCACGGATCAGTTACAATAAATTTCCAACAGTTTATAATGCGGATATTGTTGTGGCTTGCACTCAGGCACGGATCAGTTACAATCCTCTGGGGTCTGGGCAAGATAGACTATGAGTTGTGCCTTGCACTCAGGCACGGATCCGTTACAATATATCCTCGGCATCCACGGTGCGGTCGATTGTTGTGCCTTGCACTCAGGCACGGATCAGTTACAATTGTATTTGGTTTCAGACCGTCCAGACTTGCGTTGTGGCTTGCACTCAGGCACGGATCAGTTACAATTTTGCAACCCCGCCCTCGTCATTGTTGCTGTTGTGGCTTGCACTCAGGCACGGATCAGTTACAATTTTAACTCCGTAGGAGTCTTACTATGGGTGGTTGTGGCTTGCACTCAGGCACGGATCAGTTACAATCAACAGCGAACAGCGGGACGGGTAGCAACAGTTGTGGCTTGCACTCAGGCACGGATCAGTTACAATAGCGAAACGAAAGGCCCATCACCATGCTGTGTTGTGGCTTGCACTCAGGCACGGATCAGTTACAATTGCGTAAGCTTTTGTCCCCCACATGCTCTGTTGTGGCTTGCACTCAGGCACGGATCAGTTACAATGTCGGCAAACACAAGCCGATAGTGGTGACGAGTTGTGGCTTGCACTCAGGCACGGATCAGTTACAATGTCAAGATATTCGGTCACTTGTTACCTTTTGTTGTGGCTTGCACTCAGGCACGGATCAGTTACAATACATGGCATTAAGTGCACCATTATTAACAAGTTGTGGCTTGCACTCAGGCACGGATCAGTTACAATAGGCGGCGCAATGCAGTGTCGTTGCTCTTTGTTGTGGCTTGCACTCAGGCACGGATCAGTTACAATCGAGAGACTCTGCGCCGATGACTACCCCAGTTGTGGCTTGCACTCAGGCACGGATCAGTTACAATTCTTCCAGTCTTTGCTCTCGTTACGGTTAAGTTGTGGCTTGCACTCAGGCACGGATCAGTTACAATGTCGGCAAGGGACGCAAACGCCGGCGGCGGGTTGTGGCTTGCACTCAGGCACGGATCAGTTACAATATTAGTCCTCTACCTTCTCGTAGGTCTGCTGTTGTGGCTTGCACTCAGGCACGGATCAGTTACAATACTTGTGCCACGCGCGAAGCCTTCTAACGCGTTGTGGCTTGCACTCAGGCACGGATCAGTTACAATACAATATCGAAAAACCACTGCATAAGCATTGTTGTGGCTTGCACTCAGGCACGGATCAGTTACAATTACAGTTTATCTTTTCCGAACAGGCGTACTGTTGTGGCTTGCACTCAGGCACGGATCAGTTACAATCGGCGCCTATCTGTTGGGGACCTGGCAGGAGTTGTGGCTTGCACTCAGGCACGGATCAGTTACAATGAGCCGTCCTTAGGGGCTATGCAGCCCACTGTTGTGGCTTGCACTCAGGCACGGATCAGTTACAATCAGATATTGCTGGCCGGCCGCGGTGGTGGTGTTGTGGCTTGCACTCAGGCACGGATCAGTTACAATCTGAAAAAATCGGCTGTCCGGTTGTGACGGTTGTGGCTTGCACTCAGGCACGGATCAGTTACAATGCGAACCAGACGCGGACCTTGCAGCTGCCCGTTGTGGCTTGCACTCAGGCACGGATCAGTTACAATCGCTGCCTCTTTACGTCCCTGCAGTCTTTGGTTGTGGCTTGCACTCAGGCACGGATCAGTTACAATTGTTCAGGCTTTAACATCACGCCGATCGCCGTTGTGGCTTGCACTCAGGCACGGATCAGTTACAATTATTATCTTTCTGCCCATCCTGGTTTTCGCGTTGTGGCTTGCACTCAGGCACGGATCAGTTACAATCAAAACTATTGACTTTGAGACGAGTTATAAGTTGTGGCTTGCACTCAGGCACGGATCAGTTACAATATGGGTTTTTAGGGGATAGGCGAGGTCGGTGTTGTGGCTTGCACTCAGGCACGGATCAGTTACAATGTTCTGCATCGTACATCCCTGCAATAGCCAGTTGTGGCTTGCACTCAGGCACGGATCAGTTACAATTTTTATAAGCCCGTTGCTAAAGCATATTGCGTTGTGGCTTGCACTCAGGCACGGATCAGTTACAATAGTTGGCATAAATGACAATGAAGGTCTTGCGTTGTGGCTTGCACTCAGGCACGGATCAGTTACAATACTAAAATGTCAATTTAATTGACGAGGTGAGTTGTGGCTTGCACTCAGGCACGGATCAGTTACAATATCATAGCATATATTTGCTCACAAGTCAACGTTGTGGCTTGCACTCAGGCACGGATCAGTTACAATAGGCCGGTAATCCTGCCATTTAACCTTTTTGTTGTGGCTTGCACTCAGGCACGGATCAGTTACAATTGCAAACGCATACTTTAATTCCGGTGTTGTGTTGTGGCTTGCACTCAGGCACGGATCAGTTACAATTAAAGGTTGTGGGGACATAGGCGGCTTTGTGTTGTGGCTTGCACTCAGGCACGGATCAGTTACAATGCATCCAGCAGGAGATGCAAGCCTGGCGGGGTTGTGGCTTGCACTCAGGCACGGATCAGTTACAATACTTAGCCTGCAAGTCCTTGATTCACAAGGACTTGCAGGCTAAATATGCTAAAATAATTCAAGCTGTTGAGGCGGTGGAGGCACCGGCTTTCGCATTTTTCCCCAAAAAGTCTCCATTCGCCCAAACTGCTTGTCAGTGACAGTGATGAGACGAACCTCCCCATCAGGCGGCAAAAAAATCTTAATCCTCTTGTAATGCACATCCGCATTTTCCTCGCTTGCACAATGCCTCACATACACCGAGTATTGTAGCATACTGAAGCCATCTTTTAAAAGATTTTTTCTAAAATACGTATAATCCCTCCGCGCCTTTTTCGTGTCCGTCGGCAAATCAAACATCGCAAATATCCACACCGCTCTGTACCCGCTTATAATCATAACACACCGTCATTGCGAGGAGCGAAGCAACGCGGCAATCTCAAATCTCCGGTAAATCAATAAACTTTTGCTCACCAGCAAAACACCTTTGCAAGGACGCCATCGTCCTATGAAGCCCAACCATCAAAGGCCCTTTGAAACCCGCTATCACGACCGGCTCATACAATACCTCCAATAGCCGGGCCTTAATCCTCTGGTCAAGTTCTTCGACAACACCCTCGCTCTCGCATATCTCCCTCACCTTCGCTTCCACAAATCCTCGAAATGGCTCTAACATATCATCAGCAAGACAGAATGCGTTATACCGGTTTCGATGATGTATCCCCAGACTTGGCAGAAGACCAGCCGAACAAAGCGCCCGAGCTACCGCCGCACGCATCACCATATACCCGTAATTGAGCATATTATTCGGCGGCCGCCCGTTGATGTCCCTGCGAAATTCAAAATCCTGCATATACGCAGGCCAGAACTTCCTGCTCGCCTGTGACTCGATATTCTCAGGGTCCCCGCTACGAACCCTCTCCCTCAAAGCCATCAAGGCCCCGTAAATCTCACTGTCTTTGCCGACCAGCTTCGCCTGATGTTTAATCTTCGCCCGAACTATCTGCTTCCATAACCTCTTCTTCACCGGCTCTTTTGCTTCTATCTGTTGACGAAACCGCTCCGTCTGAACCGTATTACTTTCAATAGGAAGCAGCATCCCCGCCGGATGATGGTCGCCTCCGCACAACACTATCGCCGCCCCACAGCGTAAAAGCTCAGTAAAGACTGAGTGTGTATACGTAACCCCGCTGTGGTCGACCAGAAGTACCCCAATATCCTCACAAGGAATGCTCGAGACCTGCTCCCCCTCCCGTTTCAATATCAACTGTCCGTAGCGTATCGATAAATGCGTCCTTGCCTGAGATATTTCTATAATTCTCTTAATCATTGGCCATATGGATCCTGCCGAGCATATCGACAGTTACCTTATGGCCCTTTAGTGTGTTTGGACTTCTCCGCTGAATAAGAGGTGGTTTGTCGTAATCACTTACCTTACCTGCATATGTATGCGGCCTGAATATTATACTGATATTGTTACCGGACTGCGTTATCTTTTGGACACGGTGCAGTCCCATTAATCCGTCATCTAATTCCAACATAAACATCTCATTTATTGACAGTGAGCATATAAACTTTTTGTCAGAGCCGTGGTCTTTTTTGATTACCGACTCACCACTGCATTTTCGTCTGACCGCTTCGAACATCGTTACAACTTCACCATCCCTTTTACCTTTCTTCTTACCTTCTGTGTATTCAAATATCTCTATATGGTGATTGCTGCCCGGCGCAACCGCCCTGTATGGCTTGCCTGATTTATCATTAAGTAAAATCATATTATCAAAAGGACTATGAATCCTGACTTTCTTGATAGGCACTTTTTTATCACTTTTGGTTGTCTTCGTATATAACGGCTCATTCCAGACCTCTTTCGGAATCTTCTTGGTTTTATTTGGGTCGATATTGTGTTCAGCAAGACGTTCTCTAACGATTTGTTTAACTATACCGTCAACGATTTTTGCCACCATCGGCCCTGTCAAATCTTCCAATTTCTTTCGGTAAACAAAAATATCCTGCCCCTTTTCATCTTTTTCGCCGGTTATACCGTATGATGTTTCCTCGTGCAGCGCACCGGAAACCTTACGGCTCGCGCGATGCGATACGTTTATATGCCTTACCTTCTCCTCCACCTCTTCTCGAAAGTGCTGCCAAGGAGGAGAAAATTTAATCCCCTCTACAGAATATTTAGTCCGCCCAAGCTCCCTTAAATGCCTTTGTTCGGTTACTGCAACTACAGCCGCATCTATCGCATGATGACGATGGTCGTCTCTGTCTTTAATCAGTCCCCACTGATATCGCAGCTCACCCGTTATCTTACCCCTCGTTCCCGTGACGTTTTTACAAACTTGTCTTAAGTATCTCACGGCCTCTCTGCATATATAACGTGTATCGTTAAGCTCCCTTTCTATAATCTTATCCGTTTCTATTTCCTTCTGCCAGAATTTGCGCCTCTTCCAATACGGCATCGTCGAGTTATTCACTCTCTGTAATATCTGCTCATATTTCTCAGCATCAGCACTGTAAGCCTCATAAGGTGTTTGCCCCTTTTTGACATGAATATTCTCGTGCACATCACAAAGTGTCTTGTTCATATAACTGTCGTCCAAACTCCTGTCATAAGGCAGAATGTGCTCAACCTGAAATTCCGGGTTAGGACCAAATAAAGCTGCCTGCGAGATATGCTTACCCGTATAAACACACGTATGACCGCATTCCTCCCATAGATTATATCTAATAATGTCATCACGAGTCGGATTCTTTTTTATATCCTCTATTAGCCTTTGTCTGACACGTTTATTTTCTTTCTTATTCTCGAACATTTTCCAGTGGATCTGCTTTCTTTGCTTTATTGAGCCCTGAACATCACGCGCCATCTCAATCTTTATCTGCTTTGATTTGCCGTATTCTCTAACTATCGCGTTAACTACTTTGCGAACTTCAAATAACGCTTTGTTCACTATCGGATTTCGCAAATCCTCCGGCAAATCCAGCTTGTCTTTCGTTCCCCATTCTTCCCGTTTGATTCTATCAGGATAAATCTTATCCAGCGCTTCGTCTGTTCGCTTACCTGACTCCATTAGCGGAAATAGCTTGTGTATTGCCTTGCGAGAAAACCTCATATATCCCTGAGGTAAAGATATCTTCAGCACAGCTTCACGTTGCTCGTCCGTCAGCCCGTACTCACCGACAAGTTTCTCGATAAGCTCATCATCGTCAAGTTCCACGAGCCAGCCGTTGAGCTTTATCTTCTCCGCTTCTTTCATAGCATCCCAAACCTTCGGGCCAAAAACCTTCTTGTTCCGCATAGAAGCATTAAATTCGTCACCTTTAAGTTTATCGTTTTTCTTGCCCTTGTCATTGACTTCATACTCTGCATTGAATTCATAAGTTTCCAAAAGTCCAAGTTTTTTTCGCAAACTCGAAAAAGACACTTCCTTTTTGTTCAGCAACTCACCTAAAATCGTGGCTTTCTGTTGGTCTTTAAGCGCATTTTCATTCCCCTCCGGACTGCATATTTTCAGATTGTTTATGTCCTGTAAAAGCCTGAATCGCCTTGCATACCAGTCCCCTCTGGGGCAGCGCTTCTCTCCTTTTTCCAAATCACAATCACCAATCAAATCATCAGTGGGTTTCAAAGGTCTTTGATAAAATATTATTTCATTCCTTATTTTATTTCTTAAATTTTCTGTAAATATCTCAGGGTAAAATTCTGCCTGTTTTTCCCATAACCTATCAAATTCCTTTTCATACATCTGCCGGAATGTATATTGCTCACGAATCCGATTTTCTTCTGGATTCAAGCTGGCAAAGTATTCACCTAATGTTCTGCAGGCCGCTTCGTTGATTTTCTGTTGTAGTTCACCCGCTGCTTTAGCAACTTTCCCATCTTCTTTCGCCCTGCCCGTTTTGCGATTGCTCTTGAAACCTCTGCGCTGATTTATATGAAAAAGCACCCTGCCGAATTCACAAAGTTCCAATTTCTCATCTAACCCCCTCGCCCGAAGCTGATACGGGTCTTTTTTTAATAACTCCTGTAGTTCTTGTTCATCGTTTGGCAGAAGTCCTGCCTCTCTCAGCCTTTTTGCAAGTTCGTCCCTTCTGAGATTTCTCCGCTTGTGGATTCGCCTGGTTCCTCTGGCTTCCCGCCTTGTGGCGTTTTTAGATTTTTCCGCCCCCTTTGTATCTCTGTCAACTCCCTCCGGAAAAACCCGCACACCAATAGCAGCAATTGATGGCTTTTTGCCGTCTGTAAGTAATGCCCAGCCGATACTTTTTGAACCAATATCCAATCCGAGTGTGTAAGAGCCCATAATATTTACTCCTAAAATTGGAAAATATTATTTTTTACTTGACGAACCTCCGTACAATATGCTACTTTCTGTTTATTGTAAGTGATCTGTGTCTGCGTACTTGTCATAACAAGGCACCAGTTTTGCTGGTGTTCGCAGGCGCTGCCCCACAGGGCATTTTAACGATGCTTTGTGGGGCATTCCTTTTTGCCATCCTACACAATACCCAAAACAGCTACTCCCGTCAAAAAGAAAAATCCCCGCTTTCTTCTCTTATCTCCTGCTCTCCTGCTCTCCTGGGATCCTGCCCAATCAGCGAAATCTGCGATTAAAACTACCCGAAATTTGCTAATC
>CAZOUM010000057.1:0-17212 GCA_964582985.1 uncultured Pirellulales bacterium
CTTCGTGTCTTTGTGGCTAATTTCTCTTTTAGCCGACAATTATCGCCTCATCAGGGTAATTGTATTTAACCGGCTTCAGATTAAACGTCAGCGCCGCCAGCAGTGTCAACGGCCCCAATCTGCCAATAAATATCGCCGCAATGATAATCAATTTCCCAGCGGTTGTCAAAAAAGGTGTTATGCCGGTCGTCAAACCCACGGTACCCAAGGCAGAACCCGCCTCGAACATAATCTCCGACATCGTAAAGCCGTTTGCGTTCTCGGTAATGCTCAGAGCCAATGTGGCGCCAAATAAAACCGCCACAAAAAGCAGCGTGACCGTTATTGCCCTGCCGACAACAACTATCCGAACTGACCGCCTGAACATTTCAACTTCCTGACGCTTTCGAAGCGCAGCAACCGCCGTCATTATTACCACAGCTAACGTCACCGTCTTGATTCCACCCGCAGTAGAGCCCGGCGAACCCCCGATAAACATAAGCAAAATCAAAATAAACCTACTCGAAGCCGACAGCTCCGAGACATCGACAGTATTAAACCCGGCTGTCCTCGCTGTAATCGATTGAAACAATGCACCAAGCAGCCCTGGATTTCCACCGGGGTTATTCCCGCTTGCGTAGCGCTCAAACAAAAGAATGGCCAGTGTCCCCAAAACTATAAGGCAGGCACTCACGCCAAGGACAATCTTGGTCTGCAACTGCATTCGCTTCGGCGCTTCCTTCGAAAATCGATAGCCTTTGTTGAATCGCACCTTTAAGAATCGCCTTACCTTGTCGGTTGCAATACTAAACAAATCGTAATGGACCCCAAAGCCGAGTCCCCCCAAAATTATCAGAGGGGCCATCACCAAATACACCTGCCAACACCCATTGTAGCTAATCATACTATTGTTGAACAAACTAAAGCCGGCATTACAAAAAGCGCTGATCGAATGAAAAATGCTGCAAAACCACTGCTGCTGTAAATTACCAGCTCGGCCCGACACATCATCCCACATCCCGAACATAGTAGCAGCGCCGACCGCCTCGATAAGCAACGTCCCAACAAAAATAAAAGCTATGATACGACTAATGCGGCCGAGCGTGCGCGCACTTAATAAATCCTGCATTGCCACCCGTTCACGCAAACTCAATGCTTGTCCGAGCAATAACGCAAATACCGCACCGAACACTACTATCCCCAAACCGCCAAGCTGAATCAACGTCAGGATTATCAACTGACCCATCAAACTAAAGTCTTTGCCGGTATCCTTTACGATAAGACCGGTAACACAAGTGGCGCTGGTTGCCGTGAACAAAGCATCAACAACGCTTAGGTTCTCACTACCGGCAGCGGAAGCCCTCGGCAGCATCAGCAAGCCAGCTCCCGAAAATATCAAAACCAGAAAACTCGTAATTAATGTCCTCGTGGGATTCCTGCCCGACGCTGCCAAATTTACTGTGGTTCTGCAAACCTTGGCGACTACTTGCAGAACGAGATAAATGCCCACCGCAAAATGCCGAATTTCCGCAGGCGTCCCCTTGCCAAACCAGCGACCCGCACCAAACACCGTTATGCCGAGTGCAAACAAAAGCGGCACTTCAAACCAGCTGCCACGCCAGAATTCCCTCATTGAAACCGCGTTAAACAGCCGTGCTATCTTCTCCGCAATAAAAACACAAAGCAAAACAACCTGTACGCTATATAGAATCGCCGCCGACAGCAATGGCTTATCAAAGCCGAAGAGCATAACAAAAGACGCCGCCACCACCGCCGCTGTCAAAGCATTAACGCCGATTAAAGCCTTCTCCAACCGCTTGTTTTTGTAAACAATCTGCATAAATGTTTAGCGTGTAGTCCCTGTGTCCCTTTCACCAATTATCAATCATCAATAATCAATTATCAATCTTTTTTTTAGCCCACATCTGCCAATCCAAGTGAATCACCAAATTTGGCAAACAGCGCCTGACGAATATTCTTATGCTCAGGTCGTCCTAACATGGCATCTTGGGAGGTCAACTCAAATGCGTTCCTCCTTGCCATAACCAGCAGCTCATAATCATCCACAATATTTGCGATTTTCAAATCCGGCAATCCGTGTTGGCGCGCACTGAACAACTCCCCCGGCCCACGCAATCGCAAATCATACTCCGCTATCTCAAAACCGTCATTGCTCCTGGTCATTATTTCGAGTCTGTTCTTCGCTGCTTCGCTTTGAGTTTCCGCAAACAAAAGACAATACGATTTTGCCTCTCCCCTCCCGATGCGCCCCCTCAACTGATGCAATTGGGCCAGACCAAATCTGTCCGCACCTTCAATGACCATTATCGTCGCGTTAGGCACATCCACCCCCACTTCTATCACCACAGTGGAGACCAATACATCGACCTTGCCTCTGCGAAATTCCGACATAGTCTGCTGCTTTCTCGCCGACCGCATCCGTCCGTGGAGTAGTTTAACTGTAAATTCCGGAAAAATTTTCTTCGCAAGATGTTTCCATTCATCAGTAGCAGCCTTGACATCGCTGTCCCGCTCAGTGCCCGTAATCCGCGGATAGACAAAATAAGCCTGCTTCTTTACTTTTAGCCGCTCGCGTATAAACTCGTATGCCTTTTGCCGATTTCGCCTATCGACCCAACGCGTAATCACAGCCCCTCTGCCAGGTGGAGAATGTTTGATAATGGAAACATCCAGATCGCCGAACGCTGTCATCGCCAGTGTCCTCGGGATTGGTGTGGCCGTCATAACAAGACAGTGCGGTGCAGCTTCCTTTCGCAGTTGTGCTCGCTGATGAACACCAAATTTATGCTGCTCATCGATTATTACCAGCCCAAGCTTGTCGAATCTTACATCTTTTTGCAACAGCGCGACAGTCCCAACAACAATATCAATCGCCCCCTCTCGTATCTGCTTCAAAAGCTCCTTTCTTTTCTTGCCGGTCAATCCCCCTATTACCAAAACTCTCCTGACCTTGCTGTTCTTCAAATATCTTTCGATGCTTATAAAGTGCTGCTCCGCTAAAATCTCCGTAGGTGCCATAACCGCCACTTGTCTCTTGTTGGCAACCGCCAGCAAAGCCGCATAAAGCGCCACAGCCGTCTTGCCCGACCCAACGTCACCCTGTAACAGCCGATTCATCGGCTCGGGCCTGCTCATGTCCGCAACGATTTCCACTATCGCGTTGTTTTGGTCCTCTGTCAGCAAAAATGGAAAACGCTTTCTAATTCTGCTGTCAATCTCGCCGTTACAGCTGCATCGAGTCGCCGATGAAAAATGCTTAACTCTATGCCGCCGAAGCGCAAGCCCCAATTGCATAAGGAAGAGCTCATCATACTTTAGCCGCCGTTTTGCTTGAGCCAGTTTCTCCTCGTCCGGCGGCAAATGTATCCACTCAAATGCATCTTTCCTCCTGACCAGCTTTGCCTGCTTGAGAAACGCGTTCTCATAAAACTCTGGCACAAGCTCATCCAAATTATCGAGCACAGGCCGGATTATTCTCTTGATTTGCGCGCTCGAGAGCTTGCTGCAGGCAGGATATACCCCACCGCTAAAATACTCAGCTGGCCCCGGGTGTCTCTCATCGAGCACCAAAAACTTCGGATTGGTCATCTGCAACTGGTGCTTATATAAGCTGACTTGTCCCGAAGCCATTATCACCTGACCAGGCTTTAATTGATTACGCAGAAACCCCCCGTGAAACCAGATAATCCTGCACACTCCCGTGTTATCAGCAATCACCGCCTCAAAAATCGGAGACCTTCGGTAGCTTTGAAAGTCCGTCGATTCAACCAGCCCTATTATGGTGACATTGTCGTTTGGCCGTATTTCGTTTATCTTCATCGCTGCCGGCGCAAAAACCCAGTCCCGCGGAAAGTACTCTAACAAATCCCCCACAGTCTGCACCCCCAGCTGCGCAAAGACCTCGGCCCTTGCCGGCCCAACCCCCTTCAAAAACTGCACCGGCATCGATATATCAAGCGATGTTTGTGCTTTCCTGCTTTCTTTTATCGTCCCAGCTTCCATATGTCATCCCAACAGGGCCGGGAATCCGTTCCTACTCCTCAAACCCATACTTACCGAGCAGCTTAACAAACCGACAATCGCAAATTACTTTATCAATGATTTTGCCGTGCCGCTTCTCGCAAACCATTAACTCCTGCACCCCTGCATAACCAACGGGCCCCACTATCAAGCCGCCTTCGGCCAGTTGTTTGAACAAGGCCTCCGGCATCTTCGGCACCGCTGCCGTAACCATAATCCTGTCAAAGCTTTTTTCCTCCGGCCAGCCGCAACTGCCGTCACCAACATAAAATTCAATATTCCCAACACCCAATTGGTCTAAAACCGCTTGCGCCGATTCCGAAAGCTCCGAGAATCTTTCCATCGTGTAAACTTTTTTTGCCAGCTTGCTCAGAATAGCAGTTTGATAACCGCTCCCCGTACCTATCTCCAAAACCTCACAATCAGCATTTAGTCGCAATTCTTGAGTCATCAGCGCCACAATATATGGCTGAGAAATAGTCTGGCCCATCCCGATTGGCAGCGGGCCGTCATCGTAGGCCTGCGACTGATGCGACTCCGGCACAAATTCTTCACGCCGAATCTCGCTCATTACCCTCAGCACGTCAGGGTCCGTTATATCCCGACCCATAAGGTCCCACTTGAGCATCCGCTCACGAACCCTCGCAAATTTATCTTCTGTTTCCCGCCCGTCCATAGCTCTAATAATCACTTGTTAACCGCGGTTTTGCAAATCAATTTTTCGGCCCTTTGATTCAACAGTTTGAAGGATAAATTGACTTTGAGCAATAAGCTGAAATAATACTACTGTGAATATTGCAGAATGAGCTTAGGAAAGTGACTAAATGCCCATTAACCTGAACTTGCCCAAAAAGCCCGGCCTTTTCATAACCGGCACTGATACAGGAACTGGCAAAACTCTAATTGCTGGCGCCATCGCCAAAATTCTCACCGACAAAGACCTAAAAGTCGGCGTATTCAAACCAATTGCAACTGGCTGCCATCAAACATGGGAGGGCCTGGTCAGCTATGATACCGAGTTCTTGGCTACTTGCGCAAACAGCGATTTGCCGCTTTCTGCGATAACCCCAGTCGGCTTCGTCACCCCCGCCGCACCCATCGTAAGCGCCGCTCGCGAACGAACTCCAATAGATTTCAACAAAATCGCTGCCGCCTACAACAAAATATGCGAAAACAGTGACCTGGTTATTGTCGAAGGCCTCGATGGCGTACGCGCTCCTCTAACAACACAATTCGACCTGCTGGATTTAGCGGTCGAATTCGACCTGCCTGTTGTGATAATCGCTCGCTCAAATCCGGGAATGATAAATCACACACTTATGACAATCGACTGCGTTCGCGCTGCCGAGCTTAAAATTGCCGGCGTGATAATCAATGGCTACAACGCCATTGAAGCAACAATCGTCGAAAACACTGCTGGGCAGCTGATAACCCAATGCACTGGCGCCAATATCCTCTCAGTTATACCCTTCGATGAAACCGTTGATATTCGAGAGCAGGATTTGGGAGAATTCATCATCGACTCTCTGGCCGACTGCGACTGGGCAAGTCTGGCCCAGTGATGACAAACAATGTGAGTCCGCTTGAAACACTCCTGGCAAATTCACAAATTGCTGGTTTCCAAAAATCGCAAGTTCAGGTATCATAAGAGTGTGAATCGAACCACAGGATATGCGCTATGAACTAAGGACTGAAAATATGGCTGCTCAGCCGGAATTTAGACGCTATTTGGTGAATATCGACTCTATCTCAACGCACCAGCTCTTTACCGATTGCCTCGTAATCGGTGCCGGAATCGCGGGCCTTCGAGCCGCTATCGAAGCAGCCGAGCATCGCAACGTCATCATTGTTTGCAAGGATACTTTGGAGAACAGCAACACCTGGAATGCGCAGGGTGGCATTGCTTCAGTCCTTAACAAAACAGACACATTCGAATCACACATAGCCGATACGCTTAACACAGGCTGCGGTCTAACCGATGAAAAAATTGTCGACTTAGTCATCCGCCAGGGACCGGAACGGATTCAGCAACTGCTTCAGTGGGGCACCGAATTTGACATTGTTGACGGCCACATCGCTACTACACTCGAAGCCGGCCACACTCACCCCCGTGTTGCTCACGCCCACGGCGATGAAACTGGCCAGGTAATTGCAAAAGTGCTCATAAGAAAAGTCAGACAAGAGCCGAAAATAAAAATAATAGAAAGCTTTTACGTTATCGACTTACTCACTGATGATGACAACAAATGCATCGGAATAGTCGGCCATGATGACCGAGGCACACAGATAATCTGGGCAGCAAATACAATCCTGGCAACCGGAGGCGCAGGCCAACTTTATCGCGAGACCACCAACCCCGAAGTTGCAACAGGCGATGGACTTGCTATGGCATATCGCGCAGGAGCGGTATTGCAGGATTTGGAATTTATGCAGTTTCATCCAACAACACTTTACGTTGCAGGCGCCTCCAGAACCTTGATTACCGAGACACTCCGTGGAGAAGGCGCCATTCTCTTAGACAAAAACGGCTGTCGTTTTATGCAGGACTATCACGAATCCGCCGAACTTGCACCCCGTGACATTGTCAGCCGGGCCATACTTGCTCAAATGCTAAAAACTAAATCAACTCACGTTTATCTGGACGCTCGGCAATTCGGCAAAGAACATTTCGCAAAGAGATTCCCCATGATTAACGAATTATGCGAGAGTTTCAACATAGATGTGAGCAAAGACCTGATCCCCGTCCGGCCGAGCGCACATTATATGATTGGCGGCCTAAAAACCGATGTTTCGGCCAAGACAAGCATTGAGAATCTTTATGCCTGCGGCGAGGTCGCTTCAACAGGCCTGCATGGCGCGAACAGACTCGGCAGCAACTCCCTCCTCGAAGGCTTGGTATTCGGCAAAATGGCAGGCCAGTCTGCCGCGCAAGATGCAAAAACCGGCGCCTCTCTACGCAAGCACCCTCTAATAAAATATCAAATCCCGCATTCAGACCGCACACGACTGGACACCACTGACGTCAGAAATTCACTCCGGGCTCTAATGTGGCGAAATGTCGGCATCACACGAAGGACTCAGCAGCTCATTGAAACACAGGAAATTATCACATTTTGGCAGCGCTATGTTATGGATAAGGTATTCGATTCACCGCAGGGCTGGGAATGTCAAAATATGCTCACTATTTGTCAGCTTATGGCCCGCACCGCCCAAGCACGCCAGGAAAGCCGAGGCGTTCATTTCAGAAACGATTTCCCTGATACCGATGATGACAACTTCAAAAAGCACATCGAAATAGTGTGTGGAAAATAAAACGAACTTTTGGTATAATAACTGGTAGTTTATAGCAACGCTAATAATCGTTAATCGTTAATCGTTAATCGTTAATCGATAATCAATTGAAAAGAGTGGGTCGGGCGGTCGCCCCCGCCGTTTTGCTTCGCAAAAGCGAAGCAGCGGGGGGAGGAAAGTCCGAGCAGGACAGGGCACGGTGGTGGCTAACGGCCACCCGGGGAAACCCGCGGGAAAGTGCCACAGAAAATACACAGCCGATGACCGCGAATGTGGTACAGGCAATGGTGAAATGGTGCGGTAAGAGCGCACCGCAGGACCGGTGACGGCCCTGGCACGGCAAACCCCACCGCCTGCAAGACCAAGTAAGCTGTTGCTTGGCCCGAGCAATAACAGCGGGTAGGTCGCGAGAGCCAACTGGTAACAGTTGGTCGAGATAAATGGCCGCCACCTCGCACCAAAAGTTTATTAGGCCGATAGATTTAATAAGCGAGCAATTGATAATTCAACTATGCTGAAAAAACACAGATGAACTTTTGGTGCGGGGATACAGAACTCGGCTTACAGACCCACTCTTTTATCGCTTCTTACCTAATCTAAATCTAAAGAAAATGGATCTCCCAATCTATCCCTAAAAAACCCTACCTTGACTTTGACATCCACTATATCATCAGCCACGTTCATCCAAACTTGGCCTTTCCCAAAGGTCATATGGTCGAAACGGACACCTTCGGTACTGCTCAGATTTGATGCCAGCACAGGTGACTCATCCAGGTCTCGCAGAATTGTCTCCATCATCCAATTTATAAGCATCCCGAAGTTCTCAAGCTTCTTATTATCCGCCTTGACTTCATCAACGTCCTTGCGGAAATTCGCCAGCACCTGCCGTAATATGGCGGTCTGCCTTGCATTCTGGTTCACATAGGGCTCGTCAAGCACTTCCCTTTCTACCACCATCTTGCTCTCAAATCTAAGCCGTCGCTTGGACCTAAATGGCACAGTTTTCGCTTTCTCATCAACCCAAAAAAAGTACTTTCTTTTTGCTGTTAACTTGTTCTCATCGAAAGCAACCATATTAAACCAGCCCTTGTAGCCTTTTTTCTTCTGACCAAAGGAAGCAATAACGCTTGTGCTCTGGCTAAGCAATTCATATTCCGGTTCGCGAATCAAAGTCATCACTTCACCAGCCCTGCTGACCTTCAGCCTTGTCAGGTCGTAGCTTTCGTACAGCTCCGCATCATATGGAGGCTTTTCAGGCTTAAAATAGTTCACAATTGCGCAGCCACCCAAAGCAAAAGTGACCAAAAACAAAAAACTCAGACTGCACAACCATAGAGAAAAACCCAAAGCCGAATAAGCTCTAAACTTGAAACTGTGATTTGGCATCTCTCACTCTCCGTCTTACACTTCTTTCGCATCGATCCACTTCATCATTTTCCGCAATTCTCTACCAACCCTCTCCAACCGGCAGTCATAGTCCTTTTCGTATAGCTCCTTAAACTTTTTCAGGCCGCCTCTATATTCATTCACCCATTCTTTGGCAAACTCGCCGGACGTGACCTCCGACAATATCTTTTTCATTTCCGCCCTGGTCTGCTCGGTAATTATTCTTGGCCCACGCGTCAAGTCGCCATACTCGGCAGTGTTCGATATGCTGTATCGCATATAGCTGAGCCCACCCTGGTACATAAGGTCGACTATCAGCTTCACCTCGTGCATACACTCAAAGTAGGCAATCTCAGGCTGATACCCCGCCTCCACCAGCGTCTCAAAACCGGCTTTAATAAGCGCCGTAAGACCGCCGCACAGAATACACTGCTCACCAAACAAATCCGTTTCAGTCTCTTCCCTGTATGTGGTCTCGATAATCCCCGCTCTTGCACCGCCTATCCCGTTTGCCCAGGCAAGAGCAATTTCTTTGGCATCGCCGGTTGCATCTTGCTCGACCGCTATAAGATTCGGCACCCCGCCGCCTTTTTCAAACTCGCTGCGAACCAGGTGGCCCGGACCCTTCGGAGCAATCATCACAACATTAATATCCTTGGGCGGAACAATGTACTTAAAATGAATATTGAAGCCGTGACAAAAACCAAGCGTCTGCCCAGCTACCAAATTCGGCGCAATCTGCTCCTTGTAAACCTCGGCTTGAATCTCGTCCGGTACGGTCACAATAATCAGTGTCGCACCACTCATTGCTGTTTTTATGTCCACCGGCGTAAAGCCGTGCTCCCGCGCAAGCTTAAAATTCTCTGTCCCTTCCAGCTCAGCAACCGCCACGTCTATTCCGCTGTCACGCAAATTTAGACTATGCGCGTGACCCTGACTGCCGTAACCAATAACCGCTACCTTCTTGCCCTTCAAAGGTTCTATCGGCGAATCTTTTTCGTAATAAATCTTCAATGCCATCTTTTCTATTCTCCTTTTTCGAGGTTTTTCAGCTGACCCTTTGTCAAACAATATTAACGGAACGCCCCACGAGGCGCTTGTTACGCAACAATTTGCGACCTCCACGACGGCGCATACGCGCCCGGAACCCGCATTTACGCCGCCTCTTAATCATACTCTTGCGGTGATTTTCCAAAGCATTTCTCCTTCATACAAAAAAAAACGCCCACTGCCCTATTACCCCTGCCTTTACCGCCAACTGTCACTTCGGGTCTGGGGTTAACAATCCGGACCGCAAGAACAATCTTGCCACAAAAACAACTCGGCTGCCATTATATTAAGAATTGCTCATTAGGCAAGAAATTTACAGATATGCCAATCTCAATATCTCGCGTTGCAATTCACGAAATATGCTTCAGTGTTCACGGTTCCGTTTTTGCCTGTCGCGGCATGGCAATCGTGCCTGTTCTCGCCACGCTTTTAATGCCGTACGGCTTGCACGCATTGATAAAAGCCTCAATCTTCGACTCAGGACCGCTCACTTCAACCATTAACGCCTTCGGGCCAATGTCCACAACTTTTCCCTTGAACATCTCTATCAGTGAAACCACCTCGGGCCGCTTCTCCGGCGACGCCGAAACAGATATAAGCATCAAATCGCGAGCAACCACCGGCTGGCCCGCAAAATCCTGGACCTTAACAACCGGAACAATCTTGGCCAGTTGTTTTCGTACCTGCTCGACAACCCTGTCATCGCCGACAACAACAATAGTCATTCGGCTCAAGTCCGGGTCCTCGGTTCGGCCAACAGCAAGCGAGTCAATATTAAACGCCCGGGCCGCAAACATCCCCGCAACGTGGGCCAAAACACCAGGTTTGTTCTCAACCAATGCGCTTATTATATGCTTCATTTAACTATCTCGCTTCTCGTATAGTATTTCCTCTTCGATTATCAATACTTGTCCTGAGCGGAGTCGAAGGAATCACTAATCAATAATCATTCTTCTACGCCATGCTTTCCAATATATCAAGCCCATCCATTTCGTTTAGACTTTTGCCCGCTGCAACCATCGGCCAAACATTTTCTTCCCGTTCGACTCTGAAGTCAACAACGCATGGCCTTTTCTGTTCCAGCATCTCCTTGACCGCCTTGGGAACATCGGCCTTCTTATCGACAGTAATCCCGACCGCACCAAGAGCCTCCGCCACAGTCGCATAATCGGGGTTCGACAGGTAGCTCTTTGAATAACGCTTGCCGTAGAAGAGCTCCTGCCACTGCCGAACCATTCCCATATACCCATTATTCAAAATACAAACCTTTATCCCCAGCTCGTTTTCAACAGCAGTCCGAAGCTCCGTCATCGTCATATTAAAACTGTGGTCGCCGTCAATATCGACAACAGTATCATCCGGCTTGGCTACCTGAGCACCTATCGCAGCCGGCAGCCCAAACCCCATTGTACCCAGCCCGCCGGAGCTTATGAGTTGTCGGGGCCTGCTGAATTTATAAAACTGAGCGGTCCACATCTGATTCTGACCGACCCCGGTGGTTATAATCGCTTTACCCTTAGTCTGACGGTAAATCTCCTCGATAACGTACTGCGGCTTAACCGTCGAAGTATTGTTGTCGTAACGAAACGGAAATTTCTTCTTCCATGCCGCAATTTCATTAAACCACCGCTTTCTCTCGCGGCACTTAACTTCCTTAACCAGCTCAGCCAGGATAATCCTGGCATCGCCCACAACCGGAATGTCCACGCGAACATTCTTCGATATGCTGGATGGGTCGATGTCAATATGGATTATCTTTGCGTTTGGGGCAAACGTCTTGATTTTCCCCGTTATCCTGTCATCAAAGCGCGCACCCACCGCAATCAACAAATCACATTCCTGCACCGCGTAATTAGCGTACGCAGACCCGTGCATCCCAAGCATATCCAGCGATTCGGCTCGTCTCTGGTCGTAGCTGCCCAGCCCTAAAAGTGTCGTTGTCACAGGCAAATGTGCCTTCTCAGCCAGGGCCCGCAATTCTTCGCTCGCGTTCGCGATAATAACACCGCCGCCAACATAAAGCACCGGCTGCTTCGACTCGTTTATAGCCTTGGCAACCATGGATATTTGCTTCTTGTGGCCTTTGACCTGTATCTTGTAGCCGGGCAGTTTCATCTTGGTCGAGCTATCAGTACTGCACTGCGCAACCGAAACATCAACAGGTATATCAACCAGCACCGGACCCGGCCGACCCGTCGAGGAAATATAAAATGCTTCCCGAATTATCCGCGCCAAATCCTGAACGTCTTTGACGATGCAGTTGTACTTGGTAACGGGACGAGTAATGCCCGTACTGTCGGCCTCCTGAAAAGCATCGTTCCCGATAAGCTCCGTGCGAACCTGGCCGGTCAGAGCAACCACCGGCACAGAATCCATCATCGCTGTGGCAAGACCCGTTATCAAATTGCACGCGCCGGGACCGCTGGTCGTCACCACAACCCCAACTTTGCCACTGGCCCGCGCATAACCGTCAGCCATATGGCAGCCGCCCTGTTCGTGCCGTGGAATTATGAACCTTATCGGCGCATCATACAACCTGTCGAACAAAGGCAGCACTACACCGCCGGGATAGCCGAACATCGTATCAACACCTAAGTCAATAAGCGTATCGACTATTATCTGGGCGCCTGCTTTGAGAGGAGATTGACCGGCCGAATCCGCCGAAGAACTAGACTTGGAACTCATTTTTTCACCTTTCCCTGATAAACATTATATCGTTATTCCGGTCAATTACAGCTCCGCTGGGCCGCCCCGGGATGCCAATCGCTTTCACCGAAAAACAACCGACCAACCCGAGCTTAAAAGCCCTGCTGTAATCCCGTAATCCCCCCGCCGCTTTGCTTCGCACAACGCGAAACAGCGGGGGGTCTCAGGTCCGTATTTGTATGTTTTCACACAAATACAGCGGCATTATACAAAATCTACCGTCTTCTGTCAACTATTTTCGGCCATTTATACGCATTTTATGAAGTATTTCTGCCATTTGTATCACCCCTTCTCATTCCGCACTTGCTGCAGAATCCATTTTTAGCCCTGGCCACTGGCCAGGGTCCTCTGTCTTCCGTCGTCCGTCCTCCGCCCTCTGCCCTCCGAAGGAATCAATAATCAATTAAAAGGGCCACGAATTAACACTGGATTTTTAGGCACGAAGGCACAAAACGATTAGCCCTGCAACCTGTGTGCAGGGGTAATTATGGACGAAATGTCATCAGAAATTTATTTAATTGACGGGAATTGCGGGTTTGGTGTTGACCAATGTGTGATTTAAGAGGGAAATATGGATAAAGGGGCACATTTTTATAAAACGGATTTTCAAATCCACTCACCAAGAGATGACGCATGGGTTGGTGATGGAATAACAAAATGGCCAAATGGAAAACCCGTTGCCGATGACGAAAGATCAGCGGTTGCTCGCAGGTTTGTTGCAAAATGTCGAGAGTTAGGAATTGAAGCTGTAGGGATAACTGACCATCATGACGTCTGCTTTGTAAAATACTTTCAACTGGCTGCACAAGAGGACAAGACCAGCGATCCTGTACCAAATCCATCTTTACAGAATCCAATAATATTTCCAGGTATCGAAATAAATATTCAGCGACTGTGCCAAGCGATAATTTTACTTGATGCGGATACAGATACAACTTTACAGGCGATGCTTCTTCAAGCTTTGAATATTGGCAACGTCCATTTGGATGCGCAACCATCAGGGCCTGAGATTATTCCATTAGACTTTGAAAATTTTAGGGCTCTCGAGAAAACCCTTAATGAGTATTCAAGCGGCGTGTTGGAGGGGAAATTTATAATTCTACCTCATGTGGGAAAGGATGGAAGTCACGGCACTCTATTGAGGCAAGGTTTTTACCCTGAGTATGTTTCTATGCCTTGTGTTGGTGGATACATTGAACATGATTTAGGCGAACATAATCAGATGTATATTTTAGAAGGGAAAGTTCGAGAATATGGTTATAAATCTCTCGGAATTTTCCAGACGACTGATTCAAGACGCGAAGATTTTGCTGATTTGGGTAAGAGAAATACATGGGTCAAATTTGCACAACCAACAGCTGAAGCACTAAGGCAGGCTTGCTTGGCAAGAGAGTCGCGTATTTATCAAGATGAACCGATATTGCCAACAAGATATATTTCTAAAATCCAAGTTAGCAATAGTCTTTTCATGGGACCTATTGATACTGAACTTAATCCACAATACAATGCCTTAATTGGAGGACGAGGAACTGGCAAATCAACTATTCTTGAATATTTACGTTTCGGTTTGCATGATCAAGATTTGTCTGAAGAAAGAAAGAAATTTGTAAACGAAACTTTAATAAATCTAAAACCTATACTTAAAATTCATTGGATTATAGAAGGTTCATACCAAATAATCGTTAATGACTTCGATAACAACATCAAGTATCTTCAGGTTCAAGGAGGGCCACTCCAAAAGATAACCGAAGATTATATTAGGCAGAACTTCCCTATCCAGTCTTACAGCCAAAAACAATTATCAACAGTTGGCGACAGAACGGAAGAATTACAAAGATTTATCATTCAGCCAATACAGGAAACAGTCATAAAATATGATGAAAAAATAGACACTCTTCGCAAAGAATGTGGAAACCTTTATCAAGAAGTAATTCAGAGGCGCAACAAGGAAAGAAGCCTGAGAGATTTGATTGCTCATAAAGAATCATTAGAGGCACAAAAAGATGCCATTCAAAAATCATTACCAACAATTGATGAAGATACTAAAAAAGTTATTGAGGAATACCCACAAAGAAAACAGGATTTGGCACTTGTTGAGTCTTATGAGAACAAAGTCAACGCTGTTTTGATGGATTTTGATAAACTGCATACAGATATATCTGTTGGCCTAAGTCTGCCGGAGGGAATAGAAAAACTTACACCAGAAGTGGGCTTGATATTCAATGAGGCTGATAAATTGCTTGAGAAGGCTGGAAAGGCAATAGAAGAATTACAAAAGGAGATTTCTGGAGATAAGGAAAGTTTAGACGATTCGCTAGTAAATTATAAAAAAGGGTACGCTGATTTCTTGCAAAGGTACGAAGATGCAAGCCAGAAAACTTTGGCTCATAAAGGTAAAATTCAACAACTTAAAGATCTAATGGACTCATTAAGTACTGTTGGAAACAGAATTGGAGAATTAGAGAAAGAAATCACAAATTTAGAAAATGCAGAAAATAACTTTTCGGACAAATTGAATGAGTGGGTTTCTTTACATACTCAGAAGGCTGATTTATTGGAAGAACAATGCAGAAAGTTGAGTGAGAAGTCTGGGGAGGAAATCAAGGCTGAACTGAAACGTGGGGCAGACATTGAAAACGCTCTCAATAAATTAAATGAGGCACTTACAGGCGCAAGAATCTCTATAGACCGCTGGGATAATCTAAAAAACATGATTGTACAGTCTGATAGCCCTGTCGAAAAATGGTCGCAACTAATAAAAGAGCTTAGGCTTTTTGCTGAAATGGAAGCTGGTGATATATTGGATAAAGAAAAAGTTCCCCCGCTTAACTCATGGGAGTTGTTGGATAATGCGAAACGTGTAATAATAGAAAGACTCTCTCCAGACAAATGGTTTGAAATTGCTTTTACCAGCCTCAATGACATACCAATATTTTACTATCAAAAAAATAGAGACCCGATACCGTTTAAAGATGCTTCAGCAGGACAACAAGCAACTGCGTTGCTAAAGGTTCTCTTGCAAGAAGAAAAGGGGCCATTACTAATTGATCAGCCAGAGGACGATTTAGACAAAAAAGTAATTGAAGAGATTATTCAAAGTATCTGGCAAGCAAAACAAAAACGACAAATAATTTTTGCCAGTCATGATCCCAATTTGGTCGTAAATGGTGATGCAGAACTTGTTATTCATTGCGACTATGAATCTCAAACAAACCGAAACAAAGGAAAGATTGAAAATACTGGCTCAATTGATGTCAAGGAAATAAGAGATGCTATTACAACGATAATGGAGGGCGGACAAAAAGCGTTTAATTTACGAAAAAAGAAGTATGGTTTCTAAAACAATATTAGGAAAACACATGACACGCGGCTCAAGTCGGACCGCCGGCTGTTAGAAACCAGGAGAGGATATAGAAAATGAAAGAGATACCGTTAACGAACGGCCTGAACGCAAAGGTTGATGACGAGGATTACGAATTGGCAATCCCGTTATAAAATGCTTCACTCAGCCGACCCTCGTTATAAGGACCTTGTGCCATGTTTTGACTCCTCATCTTGCTTTGTATACAGTCTTTCACAGCGCTAAGCTATATTGTGGCTAGAAGTTACCAGTAGCTCTTTGTCCCCTGATAAGAACTCGGGCCATAGCCCCTTGAACGACCGGTTGGTCGATAGATCCGTGCTCTGGGACCATATCCTCTCGGTTTTGTTTGAGTATATGACCCTCCACTGCCACCACCAGCAAGAGCTAACAATATTGCAACACCAATAATAGAACCACCGACTTTTGCGATTTCCCATAATACTTTACCCATGTCTGTTCCTTTCACTTGTTGTCATTATTGCTAAGATTGATTTCATTGCCCTTTTTCATTATTTCCCATTTGCCGTCAACTTCTTGACAAGACAATTTATTTGCTTCACATATCTTCTTGATTCCTTTGACCAAGCCGTAGCCTAATAGTCCTGTACTGACCGGAATAGCTGCAACAACACCAATGCCAGTAAGCATTGCCCCTCCTCCTATGGCGGCAAGGCCAGAGGTGATTCCTGCTGCAGAAAACCCACTTACAGCACCTGCGGCACCTATCGCAGCTATACTTCCTCCTACTCCCGCAACAGTTCCACCTGTCACTCCCACCATTTCAGAGATTTTTTCCTTCTCTGATGCGGAAAGCTTTTTGTATTTTGCTGCCCCGATAACACATAAAGCTTGGAGACGATGCATAAACTCGTCTGTTGGACAAGAATCTTCAGTCATAAGACGCCGAAGTGTGGCTTCTGAAACACCCAGTATACGCGCGAATTCCCGCCTTGATATTTTCAATATGTCCATTACTAATTTTAGTTTTGTGCCGCAGTTTTCCTTTGTTATAGGCTCCTTGAAATCTTTTTCCTGCTTTTTATCTTTGAATCTCCAATTGGTTTCAGATTTTGTCATTTTTCTTTCCCTTCAACAAAAAAAAGAGCGTTATCATGCGTATACGTGCGACTGACTGCAATATACGCACAATAACGCACGGTGTCAATACAAAAAGTGAATTTTTTAAAAATTTTTATGCTTGTCCTACACACCTCGGTTTTTAGCCTAATGGAAAACTAAGAAAACTCGGTATAGCCACCTATTTTCCTCCGTCCCTATTTTCCTTCGATCAGGTCGAGGGCAGCTTCGCGGGGATGGCCAAAAAAAGCGCTTTCCCGCTACGACGAGGCGACTCGGCGGACGAGCGCCAGCCGCGGCGAGACCGCGTCTCGACGG
>CAZOUM010000058.1:0-17083 GCA_964582985.1 uncultured Pirellulales bacterium
TTATAAGTGTGTAAAAAGCGATGAATCGAAGCAGATGAGAGCCGGCGGCAACCGCACCTCTTTTAGTTATCGCAACAACAAAACCGGCCACCGCTAAAAAAACAATAAGTCCCTCGCTCCAGGCTGGGCCGCCGGCATATCTGGAGTAGATGAGCATTTTGAGGTAATAATACCAGGGGTGCGTATGCAGGCCGCCTTCACCGGCCCGATGGAAAAAGGCGACATAAGCACGTAATGAATCGAGAATTCCATCGGCATTGGTCAAAAATGACGAGTAAAACAGGGCTGAAACAATTACAGCGGTTGCTGCGGCTGCGATAACGTGCCAGGGATTGACTATTCTTTTGATATCAAAAGCAGGACCGCGCTGCCGGCGATGCAACAAGAGCGTAAGCAAAAGGGCCAAAAGCATCGAACCGAAAGCAATGATTGATGTTTCCTTGGTGGCGTGACAGAGCCCGACGAATATCCCCGTCGATAAAGCCCATTTTATGCTCTTGCTCTTTGTATATCGATAACCGTAGGCGATTACCGCGAAGGTGAAGCAAACCAGCAGCATTTCCTGAATGTAATAACGACTATAGAAAACCATGGCTGGCGAGACAGCAGTCAGTACAGCGGCACAAACCGCAGCCCACCCCAAACCGTCTACCAGCATAAAAGTCAGCAGCACCAGCAGCACGCCGAAAAAAACAGGCACAATCCGCAACGTGAACTCACTCACTTCTGTCAACCTCTCGGCCGAACTGAGCCAGGCTGGAATCAAAGTTAAGTAGTTAAGTGTCGGGCCGTGATACTCATTGGGGTTGTAGGTATATTGACCCTCCTCCAGTAGTGTGCCGAATTTGACTGCGTGAACCGCCTCATCGGTGTGCATCGGCCGCTGTTCAAGCCGCGGCAGGCGCAGCGCTACGGCAGCAATTGTCGCAGCCAGAATCAGGAGGCAGCATTTCTCGAGACATTTCATCCTGCGGGTTTGCCGTAAACTTCAACTTCTATATAGTGGTTGAAATCGTCGTAGTTACTGCCGTTGCTGTACAACCGGACATAGCGGGCCTTGACACCCTTGGCGTCAATGAGCTTGCCCTCGTTGGTCTCGGTATAATGCAGGTCCTTACCTATACCCTGACCGGCGGAGTTGTCACGGTCATTGTTAAACAGCGTCGTGACATTCGTGAAAAAGTCAGGGTCATCAGCAACCTGTACCACTACGTCATAATATATGTGGGCCTGTTTGTGGTAGTGCCAGCACAGGATGGCGTATATGGTGTACGGGGCTCCGAGGTCGATGGTGACGCTTTGAGGGAAAGGTCCCAACTCAACATAACTGCCGTCGGCCGCTTCCTTGTCCCCGTCGGTTACGTATTCAAGCTCGCCGATGACGGGTTCGTCGTCGGTACTGGTGACGGGCTTTTCGAAGGCGACATTTTTTGTTCCGACGGGCGCATAGAATGGTGGGCGCAATTTGCCCAGCGGTTTTTCGAGAAAAGGCACCTTCCGGTCCTGGGGTGTGCCGACAAACATCGGCCTGGGAAGCTTGATATCAAGCGGGACTGACTCCCCATTATTAGCGGTGGTGGTTTTGGCGACCATCGCCTGGTACAGACTCTTGTTGGCCGCGGTGATTTTCTTGGCGTCCATCTTTATCATGGCGCGGTCGTAGGTCATAAGACCGTTCACTTCAATTTCGACATCGGTAGTCTGAGTGTATACTGCGGCAGAGAGGCCATTTGTTATCAGCGGCTTCAGCTTTTCCAGCAAGGCCAGATAGGCATCGGTAAGCTCCTGCTGTGTCTCATACTTGCGGTAGCCCCAGTTCTTTTTATCCTGCCAGGTGTGACCCTTGACAGGCAGGCCGAGGCCGCCGAATTCGCCGAGGACCGCGGCGCGACCTGGTTCGTTTTCCGGAGCTATGGGGCCGGGGTACTTGTGAACATCGTGCACATCGCCGACCTTGCGGTCCGCCCAGCCGCTGGCGTTGTCGACCAGACGGGTTGGGTCCCACTTCTTTATCAGGTTGACTATGCGGGGCGTATCGTACTGTCCCCAGCCCTCGTTGAACGGAACCCACATAACGATGCAGGGATGGTTTCGATGAGCATCGATAACACGGCTTAATTCCAGCTCGAACTGTTTGGCGGATTCCGGGGGCCGTTCAATATCAGGGTCTTTTCTGCCGACGTGTTTTTCGCCGTTGGGCATGTCCTGCCAGACGAGCAGGCCGAGCTTGTCGCACCAATAGTAGAAACGGGCGGACTCAACCTTGACGTGCTTTCGCATCATGTTGCAGCCGAGCTTCTTGAGTACCTCGATGTCGTAGCGCAGGGCCTTATCGGTTGGAGCGGTATAGATGCCGTCAGGCCAGAAGCCCTGGTCGAGGGGGCCATACATAAACTGCGGCTTATTATTCAGCATAATCCGCATTATGCCTTTTTCGTCCTTGCCGAGCGAGATTTTGCGCATACCAAAGTAGCTCCTAACGTCGTCGACCAGCTGCTCGCCGCCGAGCAATTCGTGGACTAACTTGGTGCCGACCAGCTCGCCCTTGATCTTCTCGAGTGGCAGTTTCTGGCCGCTCTTCTTCCTGTGGAGGAGGATCTGTAGGTCGTAAAGATGTGGTGAATCGGGCGACCAAAGCTTAGTCTTGCGACTCTTCGGCAGGGAGATACGCAGAGGTCTCCCAGGCTCGCCCGTGGCACCTACAGTATCGGGTATGTTGCTGCCCTTCATCGGTGGCCACGTGAGAGCGTGTACATAGTGGCTACTGCGGTCGCCCACTATGTCAACCACTACCCACACGCAATTGTTGTCTACATCCGGTCGTATCTGGATCGAACTGATATAAGATTGGGGCACTGGCTCCAGCCATGCAGTTTGCCAAATACCGGTTGTCGGGGTGTACCAAATCGCGTGAGGTTTGGAGACTTGCTTGCCGCGTGGCTGGTATCCCTTATCCGTCGGGTCCCAAACGGAAAGAACGATTTCCTGGGAACCTTTTTTCTTGAGTGCATCGGTAATATCGAATGTGAAAGGGTCGTATCCGCCGCGGTGCGTGCCGACTTGCTTGCCGTTGACCCGGACGTTAGCTTCCCAGTCGACGGCGCCAAAATGAACAAGTACACGCTTGCCCGCCCATTTCTTGGGGATACTAAACTTGCGCCGATACCACAATCGGTTTTGTTCGCCAACTCGCTTCATCACTCCTGACAGGGCCGACTCAATCGGAAACGGCACAAGAATCTTGCCGTCAAAGCTCTGCGGCTGCGGCTCGTCCTTCGGCCGAATAGCGTATTCCCAAAGACCATTAAGACGCTTCCATTGTTTGCGGACCATCTGCGGGCGGGGATACTCGGTGTGAACCTTACGCGGCGATACGTCCTTTGCCCATTTGGTCATCAACGGCCCTTTCGCCGGTTTCCACTTGGCGCACGCGGCCGAAGAGAGTATTAGCAGCATCGAGACCACAACCAAATACCGCATGTTGTTTATTGCAAAGTATCTGCTACATGTGCGAAAAGATTTACCAAACGCCATTTCAACTGTTCCTTTCCAAACTATGATTCAAAATGTCTTCCCATTTATTATACACTTTAGAATACTCTGTTGCTAATTTATCATTAGGCTCAATGGTCTTAATAGGCTTTAAGCCGACAAAAGCATCTTCCAAATTCGGATAAACGCCCGCACCGATACCTGCACCCCTGGCTGCGCCTTGCGAACCGTCGGTGTTGTATAGCTCTACCGTCGTTTGCGTTACAGTTGCAAAAACTTCGGCAAACAAGGGGCTCAAAAACATATTCGCATAACCTGCCTTGACGGTCGCTAACTCGATTCCCATATCGCGCATAATTGCGAGGCCGTAATTTAGTGCAAAGATGATTCCCTCCTGGGCGGCCCTGAGAAAGTGAGCTTTTTTATGTACGTTAAAATTCCAGCCACAAACAGATGCGCCTGCATCTTTATTTTCCAGGGTTCTTTCAGCACCGTTGCCGTATGGGAATATCAATAGACCGTCGGAGCCGACAGGGGCCTGCGAGGCGAGTTTGTTCATCTGGTCATACGTTAAGCCGTCCCCATTGCCGCTAACAAAATGGTGCTTCAACCAACTGTTCAAGATTCCCGCACCGTTAAGGCACAGCAGCACACCGTACCTCGGACTTTGCGGTGAATGATTAACATGAACGAATATATTCACTCTCGAATACTTGTCATAATTTTTCTTGTCACTGATTCCGTAGACCACGCCCGAAGTGCCGGCGGTGACGGCAATTTCACCGGGCTGTAACACGCCGAGCGACAAGGCATTATTAGGCTGGTCTCCCGCCCTGTACGTCACTTTGGTTCCGGCCTTGAGTCCCAGTTCGTCGGCGGCTTCGGCGGTCAGTTGGCCCTGGCCGGAAAAGGTAGGCACAGTTTCGGCAGTCACATCGGCGGAGATGCCGTAATTATCAAGAACAAAGTCCGCTATCTTGTCATTTTCGAAATCCCACATTATTCCTTCCGACAAACCTGACGGAGTTGTTACTATCCGCCCTGTCATTTTCATTGCGATATAATCGCCGGGCAGCATTATCTTATGAATCCTGGAATAGATATCGGGCTCGTTTTCCTTGACCCACTTTAGTTTCGAAGCCGTGAAATTACCGGGCAGATTGAGCAAGCTCTTCAGGCATTTTTCTTCTCCGATGTCCCGTGCCGCCTGCTCACCAGTTTGCACCGCCCTGCTGTCACACCAGATTATTGAAGGTCTTAGCACCTTCTGGTTTTTATCAACAACAACCAATCCATGCATCTGGTAAGAAATGCCGATTGCATTTATGTCACCGGCATTGAAACTCGCTTTGGAGTTAATCTTCTGCGTGGCTGACTTGACATTGTCCCACCAGATATGAGGATGCTGCTCAGCCCAGCCGGGTTTGTGCGCGATAATCTCCAGCTCTTTTCCGGGTGAAGTCGCGGTCGCGAGCACTTTGCCCGTTTCAGCTTCCATCAACGTCGCTTTTATTGAAGAGCTCCCTACATCGTATCCTAACAAAAGCGCCACCTACATATCCCTTTCTTTACGCAATATCACGAGGGGCAGGAATAGGCAAATCCCTGCCCCACCAGACAACCTATCTAACTGGCTAATAATTTGACATCAAGTTTTTATGCGCTTTCGGCCGAACTTAGCTCAACCACTTCCGGCTCGAGTCCTGCCTTAGCAAGGACAAAGTAGAGCACAGCACCTACGATAAAGGCCATCAGCGGCGCCGCAGGAATTTTGACACTACTGACCAGGGGCAGCATTCCAACGATAAAGCCAACCACCCAGGAAATCCAGCCCGCCAGGTTCCAACCGGCCCGAGGACCAGCCCACTTCTTGCCGGCCAGAAGGTAATCCACCATCATAGCGCCACAGACCGGACCGAAGGAAGCACCGATAATTGTGAAAACACCCATCACGTCCCCTGCCCAGCCCGTCACGGCAAGGACAATACTCACAGCAGTTCCGACGCCAACCGAGATGAAGGGATTCACCTTAGGCAAGGTCGTCTTGAAACTGTTGGCCGCGATGAACGACGAGAAGCACGCCGGTGGGAAGGCTGCAACCGCGAGCAGCAAGCCCAGGGTCTTACCGGCGCCCTCTGAGCCCATGATAGTGCTCATAAAACCTATATCAGCTGTGTCGAGCCCTGTCCCGAGGCCTTTACCGAAAGCTCCCGCCGCAATCAGGATAGCTCCTCCGCCGGCAACGATAGTGGCCAGAGCAATGCCAACCAGGCCGCCCATCTGGACGTTTTTCTCATCCTTGTTGTTCATTCCGAAGTCCACACCCGCTGCTCCTGCTGTGGCAAAGAAACCCACGATATACGTGATGCACAAGGCTATCACTCCGAAGAAACTCAGACCAACCGCTTCACTACCCTCCACGGCGCCGGCCGCAACTAACTTCTCAGCCTCAAAGTCCCCTATTCCACCAATAGTTTTCGCCATCATTATCACCAATATGACTAACGGAATCAGTGGAAGAAAAGTAGCTACTTTGGCAACGTATTGAATGCCTTTCAATCCGACAAACGCTGCCACGGCCGCCCAAACGATGGCGATGATTATCTGGGCTGCCGTACTACCGCCGAAAAGCGGCGCCAACGCCATCGATGAAAAATAGGCGTTGACTCCGAGCCACCCGAATTGCAGTACTCCCATCAGAAAGCCCGGCATCAAAAACCCGCCTTGCGTACCATAAGTAGAGGTCCCAACAACATACAGCGGCAGACCCGTCTTCATCCCGAAAAGGCCGGGAACCAGATAAAACAGAAAGTGGCACAGCAGGGCGGCAACAATCAGCCCAAGAAAGGCCACGCCAAGACCCCGGCCCAGCACACCGCCCGGCGCGTCCGTTCCCCCGCTGGCCATCTTGTTCCAAAAGACAAACCACAAAAAGATACCCGCGTATGTGGGGGCCGTGTTCTTGTACCAGGGCGCCCGATTCTCCAGAGGATTCGGTGACGCCATCTTCAAATAATTTGGCAGCATTCCATTACTCATAATTCTGTTCTCCTAACTAAAATTACGTTAACCACTCTCGATACGGTATATCAAATCGTTTAGATTAGTTTTGTCTGACCCGGAACCGCTACAGGGTCGGCGCCCATTTGATATGCGGACGGAGTCAGGTCCAGCTCGGATTTGTTCATCACCCACTCCCAGCTCAGTTCGCGGCCTGTATAGGCGCTCATACGGCCCATAATCGCCGTCAGCGTACTTTCAGCGATACGCCGGCCTTCGTTCAATGGTTTACCTTCACGAATGCTCCTGATAAGGTCGGAATGCTCCTGCACGTATGGGCTGGGAGACTTACCTTCATATTTGTACGCGTTTGGCCCCTCAATGGAAGCGTTAGAACCGTCGGTATAAACAGAGCCCTTTGTGCCGACTACTCTCTCTGATACCCGGCTGCTGCATCCCTCTGTCTGTCGGCACATGCTCAGGACGCGCGCGCCGTTGGGATACTCATACTCGACCGCGAAGTGGTCATAGATGTTGCCGTACTGCGGCTGCGTTCGGGCCTGTCGACCACCCATACCCAGGCACTTGACCGGATGCGAGCCAATCGCCCAGTTGATAACATCCAGGTTGTGAACGTGCTGTTCGACAATATGGTCGCCGGAAAGCCAGGTGAAGAACAGCCAGCTGCGACACTGGTACTCCATATCCGACCAGCCGAGTTCTTTTTTCTTTCTAAGATTCTTTTTCGCCGCGCTGACCCATAATGCCCCCTGGTTCCAATAACACTGGCCGCTCACAATTTCGCCGATGGCCCTATTATGAATGCGCTTCATAACCTGCAGGTAATGGTCCTGATGCCGTCGCTGCGTACCGGCCACTATAGCCAGGCCTTTTTGCTCGGCTAATTCGGACGAGGCGATTACCGACCGTATGCCAACAGGATCCACCGCCACTGGTTTTTCCATAAACACGTGTTTGCCCGCCTCTATGGCTGCCTTGAGATGTGCCGGGCGAAAATGCGGTGGTGTCGCAAGTATCACGCTATCGACGTCAGAGGCAATCACTTTCTCGTAGGCGTCAAAACCAACAAAGCATGTATCCTCGCTGACCTTAACGTTTTCAGCGGGCAGTTCTTCTTTGAGATTATTGAGCGATTTATCCACCCGGTCCCGGAACATGTCGCCTAATGCAACAATCTGCACGTTATCCGACGACCTTATGCAGTCTCTTGCCGCGCCCGTACCGCGGCCGCCGCAGCCAATTAAACCTACACGCAGCTTGTCCGAGCCTGCGGCAAAAGCACTGCTGGTGGCGCAGCTTGAAGCTAATGCCGCAAGAGAAACGGCACCTGATGCTTTTAGGAAGCTACGCCGGGAAATCCCGTTTCCTTTCTCGTCTTTATTCTTTTTCATAAATCGCCCCTTTCGATTCTATCAAAGCTAACATATGTCGACTAAAAGCTATCAGATTAATTCTGTCTGGCCTGGAATCGCCACTGCTGGCACCGGCAAATCACCCATTTCATATTTTGGCAGGGTCAGGTCCAGCGTGGACTTATTCATCACCCACTCCCAGCTCAGCTCGCGACCGGTGTAGGCACTAATACGACCCATAATTGCCGTCATCGTACTCTCCGCGACCTGCCTGCCTTCGTTTATGGGCTCGCCGGCTCGAATGCTGCTTATATGGTCAGCGTGCTGGCGGACACTTGCCCTTATGCCCGGGCCGTCGTATTTGTAGGGATTTTGTCCCTCGATGTAGCCCAATCCTCGTGTTGTATAGGTGGTACCTTTTGTGCCAACCACTCTCTCAGAGACCCGGTTGGTTGTACCCTTAATCTGGCTGCACATACTCAGTATGCGGACGCCGCCCGGATACTCGTACTCGACAGCGAAATGGTCGAAGATATTGCCGTACTCAGGACCCGTTCGCGCCTGCCGACCACCCATACCCAGGCACTTGACCGGATGCGAGCCAATTGCCCAGTTGATGATGTCGAGGTTGTGGACGTGCTGTTCATTAATGTGGTCGCCGGAGAGCCAGGTGAAATATGGCCAGCATCGAATCTGCCATTCCATGTCAGACCAGTTAGATTGTCTTTTCGCAAAGTGCCAATCCTGCTCGCCCCAGTTCCAGTAGCATTGTCCGCCGACGATTTGTCCTATTTGGCCCCGGTGGACACGCTTGATGACCTCTATATACTGGGCCATGCGGCGCTGCTGCGTGCCGGCAACGATAGACAGACCCTTTTGCTTGGCGAGTTCAGAGCTTGCGATTATCGAGCGTATGCCGACCGGGTCAACGGCGACAGGTTTTTCCATAAACACGTGTTTTCCCGCTTCGACGGCGGCCTTTAGATGCTCGGGTCGAAAGCCGGGCGGCGCGGTCAGCAAAACCAGGTCGACATCCGACTCGATGACTTTCTTATAAGCGTCGAATCCGATAAAGCATTTATCGTTGGTGACGCTTACCTTATCATCGGCCTCTCTGCTGAGTTTGCCAAGCGACTCGTCCAGACGGTCGCGGAAGACATCGGCCATGGCAACTATCTCAACTCCGTCAGCCGATTTGATGCAGTTTATGGCGTCTCCCGTTCCACGACTGCCGCAGCCTATTAATCCTACTCGTATTTTGTCCGAGCCTGCGGCAAAGACCCGGCTGGAACCGCCCGAAGTCAATGCCGCCAGCGACAATGCCGCGGAGCTCTTAACAAAATCGCGACGCGAGATTCGTCGCCCATGTCCCGAACTGTCATGCTCTCTTGTTTGTTTCATAACCTGCTCCTCTTATTTATATGACACCTTCAGAATCAATCCAGCGACCTCGGGCCCAAGGACTCAATGTAGATGTTGCGGAACTCGATGGGCGAGCCTTCGCTCTGGAGACATATCCTGCCGGAAGTTTCCGTTGCGCTGGTGCCTTTGTTCTGCAGCTCACCGTTAACATAGTTGAGGATTGTGTCGCCTCGGCAAATTATGTCGTAAGTATTCCACTGGCCGGGGGCTTTTTCGCTGCTTTCCTGTTTCTTCGGCACAATCACGTACTGCTCGCTAACGTCCTGTATAAACCTGCCGCCAACACTGATGCCGGTCCCGCCGATAAGCACGAAGTCTCCCGCATTGCCAGACTTCAACTGAGACTCGATGCATCTGGGCCAGACCTTATCCGGCCCGCTGGCGTGCAGCAGCACTCCGCTGTTGGTGGGCTGTTCGACCCACCGCCATTCGAGATGCAGCTTGTAGTCGGAGTAGTCCGCTTGCGTCCTCATGTAGCAATTGGGCCGTCCCCTGCAATGGATAACACCATCTTTTACCGACCATACCGAATGTACATCCACGCTTCTCCCGGTAAGATGGGGTCTTCGACTGTCGGGAACAAAAAGCTTCCACCCGCTAAAGTCTTTACCGTTCCAGAGAGCAACTCTCTTCTGCGAGGCACATCCGGCCGTTGCCAAAACGGCTGATAGTACAACTGCCGCCACCCCCGGTAAGATGGGGTCCTTGGGCCCAAGGTCTGCGACCAATCCAACTGTAATTTTTCTCATCCTTCAAATTCCTTAAATTCGATTTTTCAGAAACTATTAGAAGTCATCGCAGGCCCGATAGGCTTCTATCACCGCCCTTTCACCTTCTTTGCCGCGCTTGCTGTTGCCATGCTCCATACCCACAACATCTTTGTAACCTTTCTTGTAGAGGTGCTTGAAGATGTTCTTATAGTTGATTTCGCCGGTGGTTGGCTCTTTGCGCCCGGGATTATCACCCACCTGGAAATAGGCGATTTCCTCCCACGCCATATCTAAGTTGGGAATAAGATTACCCTCGGTAACCTGCTGATGATAAATGTCGTCAAGTATCTTGCAGGAAGGACTGCCTACCGCCCGGCAAATCTGATAGGCCTGGGGAATTTTGGTCAAAAACAGACCTGGATGATTTCTCCACCAGTTAAGCGGTTCGAGCACCATCACGAAACCGGAAGGCTCGCACACCTCGGCACAATACTTGAGGTTCTCGATTGCATTTGCGGTCTGATAGTCCCACTCCACGTTGTTGTCATAGGCGGCCGGCACCACCGTGCCCCACTTGGCGTTGACCCGCCTGGCTACTTCAACGGCCTCCTTCATATTCTTGACCAGTCTTTCTCGAATAGTTTTGTCTTTTCGAACAAAGGTTTGCTTGCCGAATTCACCGAGACCATAAGCGACAAAGACGCCCATAGTCATCCCCAGTCGGCCCATTTCGCGCGCAATCTTTTCCTGTATTTCCCTGGACTTTTTCATCATGCCATTGTCTTCCAGCGCGGTAAAACCTTCATCGGCCATAAACTTCAACTGGTCTATGAGGTCTTTGCCGGCGTGGTGCCTAAACATCCCGAAATGCGGTGCGTATTTGAGCTTGAATTTCCCCTTGCCTGCTGATTTTTCCGCCACCTGTCCTTTAGCCGCTACAGTCGATAGCGCCACTGCCGCAGCGGTACTGCCCAAAAAGCTGCGCCGGGAAATCTGCCCCCGGTAAGATGGGGTCTGCGACCTGTCTTTTCTTTTGATATTTTTTTTCTGGTCTTTCATATCGATATCCCTCAAAAAAGTTCATAGTTGTGTGTTCGTAGTTCATCGATGAACTAATTACAATGAACAATGAACACTATTCTTTAAGCTTCAGTCTTATTTCGCTCATCTTGGCCCCGTCTTCACGCTGGTCTATGATAAGAATATGTTTTCCTTTCTCAACCGGATATTCCTGAGCAAACTCTTTCCACTCCCAGTCTTTCGTAATGTTGTCATTCCATTTGAAATAGGGATTGTCATCAAGTTTTACATGCCAGGAATCGTCATCGTTAGAAGCACAGCTTATGAAGAAATCCAAATGTAAAATTCCCTTCTGAGCTGTATTAAAACTATAAATTGCTCTGCCACCTTTACCGGGCTCTTCGAGCCGTTGGCCCTCGCCTGGTACAACGATATATATGACACCGTCCTTATCCGACGTAAGCTCCATAGGCGGTGTCAGTATTGCTTTGAGCGGCTTCAGCAGTATTTGCTTTTCTACGGTTACTACCGCCGGCCCACTGTCGCCGACTTTTCGCATCTTGTCAAGGGCCGCATTTGCTTCTTGCGCATGTTCCTTCTTTATCGCCACCGCAATTGCCATATAGGCAACTTCTGCTTCGGCTTTAACAGCTTTATCTTCGAGATATGGTTCCACAAACTTAAGCGCCTCAACCGTCTGCAGCTTGGGAATTCTGGCCAGGACCAACCTCTTTTCTTCCGGCCTACTCGCCGCCTCCATTGCAGCCTTGTATAGCTTCAGTGTCTCCTCAGCCGAACGGTCGCTGGGAAGTCCCATCATCCGTATGTATCCGCGAAGGGCTAACACGCGGTGGATTTGCTCCGGCGCGGTGCGGGCAAGTTCAATCAATATCTCCGCCGGTTCTGCTTCCGGCCAGCCTGCAAGCGCGCGAACAGCAGCGTCACGCACTTTAGCATCTTCGTCCTTCAAAGCTGCCCGAAGCGCCGGCAGCGCACTGTTATCACCTATTTTGCCCAGTACACTCAGTAGAGAACAGCGACTCTTGATATCTTTGACCGAAGGCAGTGCAGCCAGTACCGCTTCGGCCCGTCGGCCCTTATCAACAATCCTGCGGGCAACGACAGCTACGCATCGCTCGGCCTGTTTACGCTCCGCTTCGGTCTGAACATTCGTCAAGAGTTGTATCAACGCCGGCAAATCCTTCTGTCCGGCAACAACCCTTAAAACCTTAAACGATTCAAGCCGAACCTTACCTTCAGAATCACTTGCTGTTTTTAACAGCGTCTTTATCCCCGTCACCGCATTGCGCTCACCAATACTGCGAATCAATTCAACTTTGACTTTAGAACCAGCCTTCGGGATGCCGGCCAAAATCCTTTGGTCAACTTTTGGGTCGCGCAGGCGATAGAGACTCTCGCGGGCGGCTTCGCGTTCGGGACCCGTTGCAGTTGCAGCCGCCTTGGCCAGCAAATCAACGGTTGAAGCGTCACCTAATACGCCCAGTGTACTAAAAGCAGCGCTGCGAACGTCGGATTCAGCGCTTTTAGTGGCATTGATAACTGCAGGCAGCGCAGCACTGTCGCCGCGGCCAGCCAGCGCAGAAAGAAGCTGAACCTGTCCTGCGACCTTAAGATTCGGCAGTTCCGCGGCTACAGCTTTTGTCACCTCCGTCCCTGGTATTTCCCTCAAAAGACCAATGACCAGAGTCTTCATTTCCGGCCGGCCGTACTTAAGGGCGTCAATGACAAAAGCGGCGCCCCTTCGTGGCTCGGCGGTAATAATACCTCGCAGCGCAGCAATACGAATCTGCACAGGTTCTATAGGGGTATACAGCCGCCTGTAAGTCCTCATTGCCCATCTCGTATTACCCTCAGCCAAAAACCTTTCCGCGCACATCAGCTTCGCATCCACCCAGGCCGAGTGTAGCTCACTGCGCATTTTCGGGTTGACTCCGCCTAACGCCTTGACCGCTTCCCTGCTGCCAATCTTGCCTAATGCTGATAATCCTGCAAGTGCAATCTCTCTATCAACATGGGTCGCCAGCAGACTACCAAGTTTTTCTACTGCTTCTTTGTCGCGCCGCTCGCCTATTGAATTGATTATCCCGACCTTCACTTTGCCGCTGGTATAATCCAAAGCTCTGCGCAGTGCCTTATCAACGGCCGAGCCCGGTATACGCTCCAAAGCATATCGCGACATATCTGATGTCTGCGCGTCAACCAGCATTTTAGTCAGCGTGGGTACGGCCTCCCCCGGTAAGAAGGGGTCTGCGACTTCAGTGCCGATGATACTGAGCTTTCGACAGATAAACTGTTTGCAGGCAAGCGTTGCATCCGAGTCCAACACTTCCAGAAGACGTTTCTCAATTCGTCTTAATTCCTTGGCCGAGTCGGACGCGTCACGAATAATATCGGTAAGCTGGGTAAGCGGCTGACGACTTTGGCCGTAATCGTAGGTGACAATCTTTGACAGCACTTCATCCAACGATGCTGCTTGTGTCTGCGCTGACGATATTTTTCCGACCAGGACAAAACACAAAACGGTAATTAACGAAGCTGTAAAAACTTTTGTCCAGCGATTCATAATTTCCCCTTTCTCAATTTCCGGTTCGTTATTGTGTTACAGCTCTCTTGCTTTGCTTTATTGCTATATTACAAGTGCCAGGGGCTGCGCATAGCGTTACCAAGCATTCTGGTTGCGGTTGGGTCGTCAAGTATCTGTTCCGTATCAGGGTCAAAGCGTATCTTACGCCCCAGTGCCATGGCAATCTGGCCGAGATGACCGACGCTGGCTGAACGGTGAGCCACCTCACACGGCGTGATAGTCAACTGCCGGCTCTTAACACAATCCAGGAAGTTCTGCAGGTGGTCCCGGCTTTTATAAAGCCGGATTTCATCGGGGCCGATGACTTCTTTTAGAACGCTTTTGGGATTCGAATCTAAGCTGCCGCGATTGACATAGACCCAGCCCCGGTCACCATACCACTTTGCGCCGCCGGCAACGCTGCTGGATACGACCATCTGCACACCGTTGGCGTACTTACAGGTAAACTCGTACTCGGTCGGGGCGTTCCACAGTCCTTCTTTGGGATAGTCGCCCCAGCCCTCGACCTCCACCGGACCCGTGTAGTCCAGCCCGAGGCCCCAATGCGCGATATCAACATGATGGCCGACCCAGTCCATGATTCTTCCGCCGCCATAATCGAGGTGCCAGCGCCAGTTTTTGTGCACGCGGGCAGGACAATACGGCGCCCACGGGGCCGGGCCAAGCCAGAACTCATAGTCCAGGTTTTCGGGTGGTGGACCGAGGGTCTGCTGGTCTTTGGTCTTGGCATAATCTTTATGCCCACTTCCCAAGCCGACCTCGACTTTGTAAACCTTGCCGATTCGCCCGTTGCGCACCAGTTCGCACGCATGATGAAAATTGGCCACCGACCGCTGCCAGCTGCCCGTCTGCCATACACGGCCGTACTGGCTAACCGCCTCGTACATCGCCCGGCCTTCGGCCAGACTGTGCGACAGTGGTTTTTCGCCGTGAATATCGAGCCCGGCTCGCGCAGCGGCAATGACAGGGATGGCATGCCAATGGTCAGGCAAAGCAATGCAAACCGCGTCCAGGTCACCGCGAGCAATCAACTCCCGGAAGTTATCGTACGTTGCGCAGTCCTTGTTCCCGTACTTCTCATCTACTGTTTTCTTTGCTTTATCGAGATGGTTCCTGTCCACGTCGCAAACAGCCACAAACTGGACTTCATCTTTCGCGAGAAACCCGCGCATGTTGCCCATGCCCTGCCAGCCGATGCCGATAGCGCCCATCACAATACGATTACTTGGAGCAATTGTACGGGCCTTACCCAAAGCCGACGAAGCAACGACATAAGGAAATCCTATCGCACCTGCGGCCAGGCCCGCTGCCCTTTTTAGAAACTGACGACGGTTGATATTATCTTTATTAACCATTAGCGACTATCCTGATAATTCGAATTCTTAATTTTTCCAGGCCTGCCAACCTCCTGTCACATGAGAATTGTTACAGGTCACGTCATCTCCCGGTAAGATGGAGTCTGCGACTGTCGCGCTGCTTACCCAGAAAGAACAATTATAAGAGAAAAACCTATTGGTATCAACCCCCGGTAAGATGGGGTCTGCGACACGCAGATTCCCACACAGATTTGATGTGGCAGTTTCGGAGAAGTTTTGAGTTGCCGGTTAGCTGCCGCCGGCTATAATTGCAAAACAAAGTCAGCGGTGTTGCACTGGGAAAAATTCCTTTGCAGCGCCGTAAGTGCTTGTATTAAAAACAATTACAAAGCGGCAGTGATGAATAAAATGAAATAATCAGGCCGAGTCGGGATTATTTTCCAAATATCTTTATGCGTTTTACCGTAGAATGAGTTGGTTAGTTGAACGAGAAAGAGGTCAAAAATGAAAAGAGCATGGGTAATAATATTCCTAATTTGCTTGTTCGTGGGGCTTGAGCCACTGAAGGTCACATGGGCGGCTCGGACGAAACCATAATCTCGCAAATGCACGACAAGCCCGTGTTCGTCACTCACTATCCCAGGAAAGCCAAGGCCGATTCATACTGTTCTGGCAAAGTGTACTCTTTCCCCTAATCAGCAGGGAACTTCGTGTATTCTATTGAATTCCGTTGAACCGCGCGTAACGTTTAGGTCAGGGGCGCGCGTTAGCGTGTCCCCTGTACCGACTGGTTAGAGCATTCATTTCAATCATACCCAGGGATGACCGATGTTCTCGGTCGCATACGGTCAACCTCGTTCATGTCGTCAACCCATAGGATGCCATTACTCCACCACGCATTGTAGCCGCCTTTGCCCTGTGGTCGATCGCGACGGCCGGTAATCCACAGGCCTGACCTTTTCTTGTCGTAGTACCATTGGCTGTGGCGTGTTGTGACCTCTTGCCAACGTGTTTCACCAATGTCACGGCGGAAGACACGAGCAGATCTGTCAGCGCGAATTATCAACACAACCCTCGTGTGAACAACCTTGCCATAGTACAAGTCACTCTGAACGTACTCCCATTCGCCAACAAAACCCTTCTCTGTGTCCGATAGCGGTACATTGATACGTACAGGCGCGCTGCATCCGGGCTTCCTTGCTATGGCTTGGATTTGTTTTACGACCTTAATAAGTTCTTTGTCGTCAGGAGACCAGTGTGGCTTCCAGGAATAGTGTAGCTTCCAGGAATAGAGGTTGTCGATGCGCACCTCCACCAAATACGAAGTGCCATCAAGTCCTATTGTCTTGTTCTCTCTGGGGATTTCTTTGAATTCGTCAGAGGTCACGAGCACTCTGACCTCTGCAATCTGTCCCTCATCAAGTGGCGTCTGCAATATCTCTTTCTTGCTATGAGTCCCGGGATACACGGTCAGTTGTCGATTTCTCAGGTCAATCTCGATCGCTTCGGAAACAACCCCCATAGGTTGACAAAAGAGGCGGATACAATCTCTGTCAAGTCGCCGAATACCACGCTGCCTGCAGTACGTTTCGATCACCTCAAGATTGCCTGCTCTGTACACTGTTGGCTTGATGTGTGGGAAGACCGCATCGGGTTCCTTTGGCTCTACAATGATGACCTGAGGCTGTGCCTGCGGCGTCTTGCTCTGTGCAGACTCCGTTGCAGGCGGTAGCCCGGAACCGGTTTGCTGTCGAGGGACAGCGGCACAGCCAACAAGAACGATAGCAGGTAGCACGACCGATAGCGCGCTTTTCATGTTCCCACCTTTCGCCTAACTATGTTTATATGGTTTCCGCATAAAACTCCTTACCTCTCCGAGTGTCAGCATAACACCCCTCTGCCCAAAATCAATAAGTTGTTCTTTGGTAGGGTGGGGCTCGCCCCACCATTATTTCTGGTAAAGTGTGCTTTTTCCCCTAATCAGCAGGGAACTTCGTGTATTCTATTGAATTCCGTTGAACCGCGCATAACATTGCATTCACGCACGGCTTTCAAGCCGTCGCGTGGAACGTCTTGTTGGCCATCCTAACTGCTCAGTACCACCGCAATAACCGGGATCGCGTTTTGGCATGTGTGTACCAACGC
>CAZOUM010000059.1:0-17055 GCA_964582985.1 uncultured Pirellulales bacterium
GGCCTTGACTTTTTTGATGCGAGTATCAATCGCATAGCAGCGTGGGTGATAGGGACACGTTGTATGATAAAGGCTCTGTTGATTGCACTTCTTGAGCCGACCGAACGGCTGCGTCAGATGGAGAGCACCGGCGACTACACGGGCCGACTGGCTATGCTCGAGGAGCTAAAGACTCTGCCTTTCGGTGCCGTCTGGGACTACTATTGCGAGAAGTCCGGCGTTCCAGTAGGTGACGCGTGGCTCAAAGAAGTTAAGGAATACGAAGCTAAAGTTCTCAGCAGGCGTTATTGAAAACCGTCTTACGTGAAAGGAGAAACGAATGTCCGAACCCAAAGCTTCCGGTATCATCGCCCGGCTGGACAAACTAAATGAGTTTGAACGACAGCCGGTTTCTCCTGACAAATTGCAGAGCGGGCAGCATTTTGCCGGGGTTTTTGCCGGCGAGCATGTTGCGGCCACGGAGTTTGTTATCGGAGCGTTGTTTGTCAGCAAGGGGGCGCATGCCTTTGATGTCATTGTAGGTCTAATCTTTGGTAACCTTTTGGCAGTTTTGTCGTGGGCTCTGATTTGCGCGCCCATCGCGGTTGAGACCCGTCTGACTCTTTACTGGTATCTGCGGAAGATTGGCGGGCCCGTAATGACGGTCATCTATAATATCCTCAATGCGCTTATGTACTGTATTCTGGCTGGGGCGATGATTACCGTTTCCGCCTCGGCGGTGCGCATACCGTTTGGCATTCCGGACCAGGTAAAATGGTATCCGACGGATATAAGATTTGTCTTTATTGTTCTGGTCGTTGGTGCGGTCGTGGTGACCCTCGCTATTTGGGGATTCAAGAGATTGGCCCAGTTTGCCGTGGTCTGCTCACCCTGGATGTTCCTGATGTTTATTACCGGCGCTCTGGTGCTGATACCTACTATAGTGGCGAGTGTGCCCAAAGTTGAGTCTATACGCAGCTTCGGCGATTTCTGGAAAGTAGCCAATGTCAGAATATGGCCTGGACCACAGCCGGGACAAAAGGATGCTCTGGGTTTCCTGCACATAGTCTTCTTTGCCTGGATTTGCAACTTGGCCATGCATGTGGGGCTGTCGGACATGGCACTGTTTAGATATGCCAAACGGTCCAGCTATGGATTCTATTCGGCCTTTGGTATGTTCCTGGGACATTACTTGGCCTGGATATGCGCGGGTATAATGGGCGCAGGCGCAGCTATCGTTCTGAACACCCATCTTACTCAATTGGATTCTGGCTCGGTGGCATATAATGCTCTCGGCGCCGTCGGTGCTCTTGCCGTTGTTATTGCCGGCTGGACCACCGCCAACCCTACCATTTACCGGGCAGGATTAGCACTGCAAGTTGTGACTCCAAACTGGCCGCGCTGGTTTGTAACACTCATTGCCGGCGTCATTACCACCGTTGTTGCCTGCTCGCCGTTTGTGTTTACCAAGCTGCTGGATTTTGTTGGCATTTATGGTCTGCTACTTGTGCCCGTAGGCACCATTGTCTTTGTGGAGTACTGGATATTTCCGCGCATCGGACTTACGAGGTTCTGGGTATGGCGCAAAGGGAAACTGATTAACTGGCCGGCGATGATTGCCTGGGGGGTAACGATAATTGTTGGTTTTTACGCTACTTTTATCGCCAAATCTATTCATCTGTTCTTTCTGATTATCCCCGTGTGGCTTGCCACAGCTATTATTTATATGATTCTTTCCTATGCGTTTGGTGCCGGCAAAAAGCTACCCGACTTGCCGGATGAGACCGGAGCCGCTGAAACTACAACAGAAAGTACCAAAGAAAGAGGCAAACCGGTCAAGAAGCCGACAGCATACTATATTTCCGGCCTTATTGCACTGGTATCGCTTGTGGTCTGCTTTGGTATGGCCATTTGGGTAGCTGTCTCGGCCGCGGATGCATATAGCGACCGGCTTGAGTTCGTTAAGACGGCACTCAAGTACATAACCCTGATTTATTTCATCTCCGGCACAACCTGCATCTTCTTCAGAGAGAAAGGCGAGCTGGGATAACTCCAAAAAATATGATGGGGCAAAACAGCATCCAGCTTGTTGCCGGATAAGTTTAGGTATCTGCGCATTATCTGCAAGTGTCCGCCGGGCTTATTTGAAGGGCGGAAGTCCTTCGTGCGATAAAGCGGGGGTTACAGGGGAATTACTCAGTCGCAGACCCCATCTTACCGGGGGCCGCAATGGAATAAAGGTTATTCGAGTACCCTGATAGTGGCTACGGGTCAAGACAAAAAGGTCTTTATGCCCAAACGTAAGCAATAACAATTCCGGGGCTCTCTTCTGTAGTCAATCTGGAGTTCCGCGACTCTTGCAGGTAGACGTGAAGAGTTGAAAAATTTCTGGCCAAAAGAAACGCTGCCGTTATAATTACTGCACTTAAGGCAAACGCAAAAGTCAATTGGGTCGGGTGTCTTTCTGCGAAAAACTCGCAAGCGCTGTGAACCTCGAATTGTTCAGGGGATTCAAAGCTAATACGATTCAGGAGAATATAAGAATGCCGAGAGTAGTGCTGACACTGAGCGCAATCTATATACTAATGGGGCTTGCGTCTAAAAGCTCCGGTGCGGTTGAGATGCCTGCTGGAAGCGAGTATACCAGCTCAATTGGTATGAAGTTTGTTCGGGTTCAGCCCGGCTCTTTTCAAATGGGCCAGTTGAAGACCCCGCTGCCTTGGGAAATATTGCCGGTCTTTCGCGGTCGGGGCAAGTTTGACCTGCTCAGCGAGGGTGACTTCGACGAAAAGCCAACCCATACCGTCAAGATTACCAGGCCTTTTTATATGGGTGTCTATGAGGTAACGAACTTTCAATACGAGTTGTTCGACCCCGAGCACAGGAAATTGCGAGGCAAGGAAGGTTTTTCCAGGGACGATGACGAAGCTGTTATCAATGTCAATTGGTATGATGCCCAGGCCTTCTGTCAATGGCTATCCTACCAGGAGGGACTACGCTATCGTCTGCCGACCGAGTCCGAGTGGGAATACGCCTGCCGGGCAGGCACCACCAGCAACTACTACGCCGGTGACATCTTACCTGAGAAGTTTAACAAGAGCGGCAGAGTTTCACTTGACGTAGGAAAGACTCCGCCCAACAACTGGGGGCTCTACGACATGCACGGCAATGTCGAGGAGTGGTGCTGCGACTGGTATGGTCCTTACAAGGCCGAATGCCAGCTTGACCCGGTTGGATACATCCACGGTGACTTCCGAGTTTTGCGCAGCGGCAGCCACAGCACCCCGAGTTATTATCTGCGCTCAGCCAATCGTATGGGCGCGCTGCCCGAAACCAGAAACTGGATTACGGGATTTCGTGTCGTGCTGGGCGAGTTACCCGACACGAAACCCTTACCTAAGCCTCCTGCGCCGCTTCACCAACAGAATGTGATGGCGCGCGAGCCTGAACAAGTTCGCAAAGGCCCGAACCCAAACAAGCCCTACTTCAGGGGACCATACAAGTACGTGAAGATACCGACCGACGCCATGGGTCCTGTGTATGCCGGTCACAACCATGACCCCGCTATCGTGGAGTGTCCTAACGGCGACCTGCTTGCCTGCTGGTATACCTCTGTTGACGAGGGAGCACGGGAGCTGGTGCAGGCCGCGAGCCGCCTGCGATGGCGCGAAGTTGAATGGGAGCCTGCCTCACCATTTTTTGGTGTTCCCGACCGCAACAACCACGCTCCGGCCCTTTGGTTCGACGGCAAAAAAACCGTATATCACTTTACCGGCGTGGCAGCGGCTGGTGGTCGTGGCCGGATGGCTATGGTCATGCGAACTTCCAGGGACAGTGGCGCAACCTGGTCCGCGCCCAGAGCAATTCTGCCTGATTTCGCCGGCGGCCATCAACTCAGCGAGCCCGTCTTCCGTATGCATGACGGTACCATCGTCCTCACGGTTGATGGTAGGCGAACGTTGTGGATGAGCCGGGACGAAGGCCTGACCTGGACCAATCCCGGCGGTGACATATTGGGTATACATGCAGGCGTGACTCAATTAAGAGATGAGAGCATCTTTACCATGAGCCGAAGCAACGGTGACCGCGAAAAAATGCCAATAAGTATTTCCCGCGACGGTGGAAAGACCTTTACTTATAAACCAAGCGAATTCCCTCCGATTGGCGGCGGACAGCGACTGGTGCTGCTGCGGCTCCAAGAAGGCCCGCTGTTCTTCGCTTCCTTTGCCAACGATGGAATTATCATCACCGATTCTACAGGCCAGGAACGCAGTGTGTACGGCTTGTTCGGTGCCATCTCGGAAGACGAAGGCAAAACCTGGCCTTACAAGCGCCTAATCAGCGACGATGGTCCCGGCCGAACTATTGAATGCACGGACGGCGGAGCAGTCACTCTCAGCGCCCACAGCGCAGAGTATCGGGGCTACCTTTCGGTCTGTCAAAGCGCCGACCGGCTGATACATCTTATCAGCAGCCGTAATCATTATGCCTTCAACCTCAATTGGTTAAGGACGCCACCGCCGTCACCTCTGGCGCCCCCACGCAAGGTCGAACACGTGGTAGAGACTTTTACAGGCCCGGATGATTTTGACGCCAAAGGTTGGCACAAATACAAAGGCTTTTGGGGAGGCTTCAACGGTAAAGGCCAATACACGGTCAACTCGCCGGTTCATTACAATGGCCTGAATCGTGTCGTCGGCGAGGGCTCATTCGAGGCGCTGTTTGCTGTCAAAAACATCCGTTTCAATCCGGCCGGCAAGCACCAATCAGAAGGTGTCACGCTTGGCTTCAAGGACCCTTTCGACCATGACCCATCGATGCTCGTAAGAATAAGAGAAGATGGGATAGCTGGAGCCGAAGGCGAACGTGCTTTTAAGAAGGTGAAATATTCAAAACCGACAACCTCAGCGAAAGTAAAGTTCGTTTGGAACAGGAAAACACTGCAATGGAGAATTTTTTACGGCCTAAATGGCGCAGACCCAACCACTGAGCTTCCTATAAGCAAGGCCGGGTACTATTACAAAAGCCCTTTGACCGAATCCTCGGCCGCCTTTTTCCTGATGAGCAATGGAAGCATGGACATAGACCACTATGAGGTCGTGCCACTGAATCCGTAATCCGTATCACGAGCAGTCGCAGACCCCATCTTACCGGGGGAAGAAAGGAGAACAATGAGAAAGAATCAGAAACTTCAAGTTTCTAAAGTGGGCTCACAGACGTCACGCCTTGTCCTGATCGTCGTGATAACATGCTTTAGCATACTTGTCCTGTCAAATCACGGCTGGGGATTCTCGCAAGACGCTCAACTGGTGCTGCCGACCGAGCACGTTTACACAAACTCTATTGGTATGAATATGGTTCGCATCGAGCCCGGCCGTTTCGCAATGGGCTTCGGCGAAAAAAACCTCTCAAAAGAAGTTACAACAGGAAAGGAGCAATTTACCAACGGCGACTTCGATGAGCATCCGACACATCAGGTAAAAATCACGAGACCTTTCTACATTGGTATGTACGAAGTTACCAACAAACAGTATGAGATGTTCGACCCCGAACACAGAAAGCTGCGCAGCGGACCTTCGGTCGGTGACAATGATGCCGTAATCAATGTAAACTGGTACGAAGCCCGGGCCTTTTGCCAATGGCTATCCGATAAGGACAGACTGCCCTACCGCTTACCGACCGAAGCTGAGTGGGAATACGCCTGCAGGGCAGGAACAGCTACGCCTTACTACACAGGACAAGTGCTGCCGGAGGAATTTACTGAAAAATCAAGAGCGTCTTTGACCGTCGGCCAAACCCAACCAAATAAATGGGGTCTTTATGATATGCACGGAAATGTGGAGGAGTGGTGTTACGACTGGTACGGCCCTTATGAAGCAAAGCTTCAGATTGACCCTGTGGGTCGAGTCACCGGTGACTTCCGCGTCACCCGCGGCGGCAGCCACTCGACGCCATCATACTACCTGCGGTCGGCCAATCGCCTCGGAACAATACCGGAAGATAAGCATTTGTTGATAGGCTTTCGCGTGGTGCTCGGCGAAATGCCAGCGACCAAGCCACTGCCTGAGCCCCCGCCCCAACCTTACCAAATAGGCGTCAACCAGCAAATCCCGACTGATATTAGCCAGGGACCAGACGGCACTGAACCTTACTTTCACGGCCCACGAAAGTTCATCAAGATGCCGAACACCAACAGGGGACCTTTATTCACCAGACACAACCATTTCATCTCAGTCGTCGAATGTCCCAACGGCGACCTGCTGGCAATCTGGCATACTTGCATCGGTGAATCGGGAAGAGAGCTTACCGTCGCCGGCAGTCGATTGCGCTATGGCCGGGAAGAGTGGGACCCAGCCTCGCTATTTTGGGATGCGCCTGACCGCAACGACCACGGCCACGCCCTTTGGTTCGACGGCAAAGACAAGATTTATCATTTCCAGGGACTCGCAATTCAGGCAAGGAATGTGGCCCTGGTAATGCGCACATCCAGTGACAACGCCGTCACCTGGTCACAGCCAAGAATGATTGCAGGACACGGCCCAAGCCGAATGCCGGTAGAGTCGGTCTTTCGAACAAAAGAGGGCTTCTATGCAATCTCCTGTGACAAGGGGCCCAATGTGCTCTGGATTAGCCGCGACCAGGGCCTGAGCTGGCACAAATCCGAAGGCTCCATACGAGGCAAACACGCCGCCGCCGTCCAGCTAACAGATGGACGTCTTATGGGCCTCGGACGCGAGAGAAATGTCAACGGCAAAATGCCGATGAGCATCTCCGACGATATGGGCAAAACGTGGCAATACCTGCCAAGCATTTTTCAACCGGTCAGTTGGGGACAAAGGTCTGTCCTGTTAAGGCTCAAGGAAGGACCGCTGTTCTTTGCTTCCTTCTGTAAGAAGATGATGGTCACCAGCGCATTGGGCAAGCAGCATACCGTCTCGGGCCTGTTCGGCGCAATCTCGCTGGATGAAGGAAAAACCTGGCCTTACCAGCGGCTCGTTACCGACGACGGCCCCGGCCGCGAAATCGAGACTATGGACGGCGACCCCGTCACTATGGATGCTCATAACACCGAATCCGTGGGATACTTAACCGTGTGCCAAAGCCCCGACGGTGTCATTCATCTGCTCACCAGCCGCCAGCACTTCGCCTTCAACCTAAAATGGCTTATGACACCACCACCCGCGGCACCGGCAGCGCCAACCCCGCCAAAGCCGCGCCAGTTACACACCAGGCGCCATCTGCCCAACACGTACACGGCGCGTGAATTACTCAGCGAAGATATATGGGGCCCGCAAATCACCGGTGCCAAAGAGTCAGGGATGCTAAGTCCCTCTCCCCAGGGACTTCTGCGAATCGACAACAGCCGCGGGCAGGGATTCTATTTCAGAAGTGACCGGCCTGATGGATTTGCAGCCGTCGAGCAAAAAAAGGGCTTCACAGTGGAGATTAAAACCCAGGTACTAAAAAGTTCCACGAATCAGCGCGGCATGGACATCGAACTTTATGATGGGGCAGGCAGCCGTTATGCGATTACCATCACCAACACCGGTATCTACTGGTACGAAGGGCTCGTCCTGGGTTCGGCCCTGCTGAATTTTGACCAATTCACCCCGGTTGCCGAAGGTCTGGACAACACCGATACAATGCATAACTATCGCATAGCCGTCCGCGAGGACCGCGTCGTCCAAATCTATCGTGATGGAAAATTGATTGGTGTACGGCCCACCGAGTACCGTACGCCGCGCGACGCATACATCCAGTTCGGCGCCGGTTCGGGCCTGGAAGCTTTGGTCGAGTATATGGCCTACGACCTCACGGGAGCCTATCAACCTCCCGGCGATGGTTAAGAGCGGCTACATTAACGAAGAATTAAAGCATAATTGTGGGGCAGAGATATGAAGCGTATTCTGATAATACTCGCTTTGAACGCACTTATTTGCCAGTATTCATTGGCTAAGATGCCTACCGGTCGCGTCTATACTAACTCCATCGGTATGAGATTTGTCCGCATCAAGCCCGGCCGCTTCACAATGGGTTTCGGCGACAAACCATTGCCGTCGGAACTCTTAACAACAACGTCGTACTTCCCTTACGGCGACTTTGATGAGCATCCCACCCACCAGGTCGAAATAACAGAGCCTTTCTGGATGGGTATCTTCGAAGTAACCAACGCCGAATATGAACAGTTCGACTCTTCTCACAAAAAATGGAGAGGCCGCAGCAACTACTCAAAAGAGGACAACGAACCGGCAATCTTTGTCAGTTGGCACGATGGCGTTCGTTTCTGTCAGTGGCTCTCGAAAAAAGAGGGCATGCCCTACCGCCTGCCAACCGAAGCCGAATGGGAATACGCCTGCCGGGCGGGGACCACCACTCCATTTTTCATGGGCCAAACGCTGCCGAAAGAATTTTCCAAAGATGCAGGAACATCGCTTACAGTTGGCCGGACAAGACCTAACAGATGGGGCCTCCACGACATGCACGGCAATGTCGAGGAGTGGTGCTGCGACTGGTACGGCCCCTACGAACCTACCAACCAGGTTAACCCCGTCGGACGTGCAGATGGCGATTTCAAAGTCACGCGCGGCGGAAGTCATTCTACCGCGCCTTATTACCTGCGCAGCTCCAATCGGTCGGGTACACTCCCCGATGACCGGCACTGGCTGATTGGCTTTCGCGTCGTCATCGACGAAATGCCGCGGACAATACCCCTGCCTGCGATGACTCAAGATTACCAGCGTTACGTAAAGCAGAACGTCCCTCACGACATAAAGAAAGCTCCCGACCCGGCCGAACCCTATTTCAAAGGACCTCGCCTCTTCGTCAAGATACCCAAGGATGCAGAGGGACCTCTCTATGGATATCACAACCACTTCACCGCCATTACAGAATGCCCCAACGGCGACTTGCTGGCCGCCTGGTTCACTTGCATAAGGGAAAGAGGCCGTGAACACGCAATCGCCGCCAGCCGTTTACGTTATGGCCACGAAGAATGGGAGCCGGCATCGCCATTTTGGGACGCTCCCGACCGCAATGACCACACCCATACACTTTGGCACGATGGTAAAGGTACCATCTTTCATTTCAACGGATTGGGTGTATCCAGCCATCACTATACGCTTCTACTGCGAAAGTCCAACGACAATGGCGCCACCTGGTCCAGGGCCCACCTCATCTATCCCGACCATACCAGCTCAGGCTGTTCCGTTGTCGAATCTGTCTTCCGTGCCCAAGGCGGAGAAATCATCGTACCCTCCGACGGCCGTGGAGGCTCTATCATTTCAATCAGCCGTGACGAAGGCAAAACCTGGGTCGACCCCGGTGGAAACATTCGAGGCATTCATGCTGGTGTCGCACAACTAAATGATAGGCGACTTATCGCATTCGGCCGCCGCAGACCAATTGACGGCAAAATGCCAATGAGCGTCTCCGACGACATGGGCAAATCCTGGGAATATTCCCCCTGTGAATTCCAACCCCTTGACCTCGGCCAAAGGGTTGCTCTGATGCGCCTCCGACAAGGCCCTCTCTTCTTCGCCTCCTTCGGTAAAAACGTTATGATTACTGACGCCTCCGGCAGCCAGAGACCCGTAACCGGGCTGTTTGCCGCGGTCTCAACAGATGAAGTGAAAACATGGCAATACAAGCGATTGATTTCCGATGATGGCCCCCCTAAGGACATTGAGACCATGGACGGGCACCCCGTCACTATGGACGCTCACAATTCCGAACTCGTGGGATATCTCTCCGTATGCCAGACCGCTGATGACCTCGTACATCTTATCAGCAGCCAACAGCATTATACCTTCAATCTGAAGTGGCTCACGACCCGGCCTCCTGCGGCTCCTGCCCCATCATCCCCCAAGGCGCGCCAGTTACCCGCGAGGCACAGTCTGGCCAAAATCTACAGACCAAAAGGATTACCCAGCATGGATGAATGGAAGTGGGGATTCAGGGGCGGCCCTAAAGAAGATGACGTAATTACTCTTTCCCCAGGAAATCCTCCGAAGATACATACCGCTGACAATCAACAATGCTGGTGGAGAAGTGAGAAAGCCGATGGATACGATGCAGTTGACCGGAAGAAGGGTTTCTCGGCGGAAATTAAGACGCAGATAATCAAGTCCACACTAGGCCGACGCGGCGTTGACCTTGAACTCTACGATGGTTTTGGCAGCCGTTACGCTATCACAATCACCGATACCGGCGTCTACTGGTATGAGGGTCTCGTTCGCGGCTCGGCGTTCCTCGACTTTGACCAATATACCCTTGTTGCTGAAGGTCTGGATAACACTGATATGATGCACACATACCGTCTGGCCGTTCGCGAGGACCGTGTTGTCCAAATCTATCGTGATGAGAAACTGCTCGGTATGCGGCGCTACGAGTACCGAACGCCCCGTGCCCCATACCTCCAGTTCGGTGCCGGCCACGGAGTCGAAGCACTGGTGGATTATATCGCCTATGACCTCAGCGGCCCCAGCCGGCCTTAACCGCCGAATGTCACTACCCGCCCCGACCCGTCGCAGACGGGCGGGGCCCGCCTAATGATATTCTGCATTGTATTGAGCTTGCAGTTTATTGAGTTCTACCTGCTGTGCGTTACCACGATGTACAATCAGGCGGTAACGTAGAACAAGGGGTTTTTCACGCGATAACAAAACAGGCTCTTGGCCGGGGTAAACTGCGTTCTGCATGCTCCCTGCCCGCCTCAGTATCCACCGCTGCGGATATCCAGGCAGCGAACGATGACACAGAATTGCCAAACCGCTCACTTCGCCATCTTCTTGGAAATCACCGGAAAAGTCGAGCCAGGGACCTTCTTCCATAGGCGTCCTAATAGGTGCCACGTCACCGCCTTGGCTGGCGAAACGTATGTCGTTCGGCAGTCGTATTCTCGCTGAAAACCCTCCGTAGGCCCTCTTGTTCTTGGCCCCGCCAATGCGAACCCCATCCTCCAGAGCCAGCAGACTAATCTCAAAGTCTATTTTGCGAATGTCCCCAGCCCCAGAAGCAGGATGTACGCGTATGACCGTCGTTTCCTTGACAAACGGCTTAGGCCGACCTTCGGAATCGGTCCAGAGAGGCGACTTCCAAAATACCTTCACCTTCAGAAAGGAAGAGCCGTCATCAAGTGCTAAGATTTTTGCATCATACACATCCCAGGAAGTATCTTTCAAACTCCATCCGTCACCCACCTCTTTTTTACCGACCAGCACCTGATGCCAGGCCCAGAAAATCCCCCGGTGATGAAGGTGGTCCTTCGGGAAATCCTCCGTTAAGATTTGCCCGTCAAGACTGTAAAGAGGGTGTATATAGTGACATCGCGAGTATTTACCGTCAAGGGATTTTGGCTTGCGCTGATAAAATAAGACTTTTTCTTCGCCCCCCCGGTAAGATGGGGTCTGCGACTCAAAAAATGCGAAGCCCTCCTCTGTTTCGACGACCCGTACAGGTGGAGATGCTGACCTCTCCGAATCTCGCACGCCCATCTTTGTCCGGCCACAGCCCGCAAAAAGCAGCAATAACCCCGAAAGCAAAATCGCCACCTGCCCCTTAGACATCACGACAAACCTCAAAGAACCAATAAAAGATGTGTTCTTGAAACTTCCCGTAAATTGCCTTGCCCGCTCCGTCTCCGCCGACGTGACCGGTCCTTTCCTATACTTTCTTTGGTACTGTAAACGGCTCACGATAGTCCCGCCTCAAAAGTTCGTTCGCCCAGCGAGCGGGAAAATCACCCACAAATTTCTCTTTCCCTGAATCCCACTTGAGCCAGGGACCGAGAACGGCAGGTGTCTCCTTCAGGTCCACTTCGTTGGCCGCCAAATGTGTCTGCAAACGCTCGAATGTTTCCAGGGCTTCCTTGTTCCCTCGAATGATTTCTCTGATTTGTTCCGGCGACGACTGCTGCCCAAGCCGGTAGGAGATATTCGCCATATGACAAAGCGCGGCGGAGAGGTGTCCTTCGAGTACATCAGCGTTTAGGTCACTGGCCTTTCGGCTGCGCATCGCCTTGATAAAGTTGGCCTGATGACCCCCACCACCATCACCTGGGAACTGCTTGATTTTCTTGCCGTTATTGTCGTACGCCCAGCCGCCGCCTCGACCGCCGGCAAAGTATCCGTGCTCGCATTGAATAATGTTGCCGGAACGAACACCCCTGTAATGGTCCATTTGCCGTAAATCTTTCCCTCGCGGCAGACCGCGAATTTCGATGATAATCGGAGCTGGCTTGTAATCAAATATCACAAGCTGCGTGTTCGGCGTCTCACCATCGTCAACGTACCCGAACCTCCCACCGACGCTCATCACGCGACGTGGTAACCCTGAGTACCCCGCTGCCCATCGACAGTCATCAATCTGATGAGTTCCGAGGTTGCCCATATCACCATTGCCTGTCGACCATACCCAATGCCAGTCGTAGTGCAGCCTCTGGCGCATAAGAGGTACGAGTGGTGCCGGGCCGGTCCACAAATTATAGTCAATATGCGACGGCACCTTCACAGGACCGCTGACCTTGCCGATACTTGGACGACGCTTAAACCATAATCCATGTACCCATAGAATTTTGCCAAGATTGCCTTGCCGAATGTATTTGATTGCTGCCTGAAGTCCCACATCAGAGCGGTTCTGCGTCCCGACCTGCACGATTCGCCCGTGCTTCCGGGCCGCTTCAATCATCTTCTGTCCTTCCCAGACGTTGTGCGAGGCCGGCTTTTCAACATAAACGTCCTTACCTGCTTGGCACGCCCATACCGTTATCAGCGCGTGCCAGTGATTAGGCGAACCGGTGACAACCGCATCAATCTTCTTATCATCCAGAAGCTCACGAACATCCGCATATTCATCTACTTTTTGGTTACGCTCTTTGAATTTTGCAACTTCCCGGCTCAGAATCTCCCTGTCCGGGTCGCAAAGCGCCACAACCCGCACGCCCTCAAGCTTGTTAAAAACGTCGATATGTTGCGCACCCTTGCTTTTGAAGCCTACCACCGCCACACGGATATCGCCATTTGCGCCCAGAGCACGAGAAAATGGCAACACTGCTGCGACCCCGGCAGCCACGGAACTCTTCATAAAACCCCGTCGTGTAATACCTCTCATAAACACACCCCTTCAATTACCGTACAACAAAAACCACCCAGCTCCACAGCAGCCAAATGCTATCATCGCGGTTTTGCCGCCTATACCAATGATATGCTGTCAAGACCGTACTTAAAACACCCAGGTAATAGACTACTCTAAAATAAAAGAAATAGCAAGAACTGAATTGGAAATTACAATCTGAGCGCTTGTATGCCGTGTTCGGTGCTGATTTGCGCCGTTGCGTCATCAAGGAATATGACAAGCCTTATTTCTTTATCTTTATGCCCTTTTTCCACTTGGCATATTCTTCGAGGACTCTCTCTCCCGCGCGGGAATACCATTGATAACCCGTGGTGCGCTCTTTCTCAATCTCTTCGAGGCTGTACCTGATTACGCCGTCCCGGCCGGCGAAGATTGGACGACCCGTTTTAGGTTCGTAGAAACGTGCCCAAAGTGGCGGCGCTTTGGGGTCTCTCACAATGGCCCTGCCGCCGTCTTTGCTTACCACACGAATACCGGTGATTTTGCTGCGCTCGTACCAATCGACGGCGGCTTCGATTGCCTCGATGATTTCTGGAGAGGGATTCTCAATACTCATTAGGAAAAAGACAACGCCGACACTTTCACGCCCACAAAGTGCAGGCGGCTCATAGGCCCGGGCTGGACGCGGCTCCAGAGTCTTAGGGTCGTGTTGCTGACCCCAAACGGTTCGTTTTCCTTCTATGACAACCTGGCAGTCAAGAATACACTCAAGTCCATTTTCATAGGCTTTCCTCACCTTCTTGCGATGTCTGGCATCCACCCATGCGAATTCCGGCTTTTCCAGGATGTTGCGCATAAGCCTCATTACGCCAACCATAGCGTCATCATTGAAGGTGATATAGTCACCGTAATCGCCGGCCGGGGGATAGCGCTGTGGCCAGCCGCCGTTGCCGTACTGCATCTTCAAAAGAAAGTCCAGACCTCGAATGAAAGAGTTCTTGAACCGTTTCTTTTTTGTGGCATGATGGACGCGACCAAGAAAATCCATCTGCGTATAAGTGGCGCTGTTGTCTATGGTCGTCCCCCAGTTCTTTGTGAACTTTTCACCTTGAAAACCGTGGGACATCATATCTACATTCTTGGGCCAGCCCCCAAACTTCGACTGATACGAAATCATATTGTCCCCAATCGCCACTGCCTCCCAGCTTCCATACCACTGAGCCGATTTTCTCGCATACGGCAACCACACCAAACGCAGCCCGTGGAACGTGTAGCCCTTGCCAGGCGTGTAGCCGCAGCGAACAGCCGAACGGCATTTCCACGCATAGTAGTCCCACGCGCCGCCGCGAAGCACACGAGGTGTCCCCGCCTTTGTTTGCCAGACGCTGCTGTCCGTCGGCGCACCTTTATAGTTAGGGTGATACTCGTCCAGGCACCATTCCCATACATTGCCGTGCATATCATACAAGCCAAAAACGTTAGGTAGCTTCTGCCCCACCGGTTTGGCGCCGAAGTCCGGGTCGCCCCAGGGACTGTTGTTTCCGCAATACCACATATAGTCCGAGCGTTTACCCGACAGCGTCCCCGCCTTGCAGTCCTCACTTGTGTCACCACATTCTAATGAGTCACCAAAATAAAATCGCTGCCGGCTCCCGGCCCGGCAGGCATATTCCCACTCCGCCTCGCTCGGCAGCCGAAACGTCCCCTTACCCAGTTGATTCAGCTTGCTAATAAATGCCTGGCAGGAATCCCAAGAAATGTGAGACACCGGATAATTGTCACCGATGCCGCATCGATAAACAGGATTGCGACCCATAACCGCCTTCCACTGTGCCTGCGTCACTTCATATTTGCCCATATAGAAATCATAGTTGATGGTTACCTTACGGACGGGCCCCTCGTCACTTGACCGGCCCCGCTCCTTCTTAGGCGACCCCATTTGGAAAACGCCTGCACGTATGCGCACCATCTCCAACTTCACATCCCCCGGCAGCGTCAGAGTTATCGTCTTGCCAGCACAACTCTCAGCCGTGCATTCGACAGAACTGTTCAGGACATGTAACACCACCGTCAAAAGCAGGCCGGCTCCTAATCTTGGGAGCCATTTCGTTCTTTTTTTAATCATATTACCCTCACTCTTAAACTGAAATATTCTTTTGCAACAGTCTATGCGATATAACCGACATTTTCAACGTAATAGCTCGAACCGAGAACTCGGCTGTCAATCATGCTTCTGCGACATTGGGCACAGTCTTTCCGTAGATTGTCAGCCCATCTTCGGCCCTGTGTCCGGGAGTAAAGATGAGACTGGCCAAATAGCCCGCGACAAATACGACAATATTGCCGAGCAGCCCAACCCAGTAAATATGAATTCGAAACTTCGGCATCCACCAGGGAAGCAAAACGCTTACTTTTTCCAGGTTTGTAAGAGCTGCCCATATAATGAACGCGACGCCCACGGCCAACCCAATATACAGCCCTTTTCTGCTGCAGCGCTTTGTAAAGAGTCCCAGGAAAAACATTCCTATCATCCCGCCGGCTATTATGGCGCTGAACGTAAAGAAAGCGTCGACTATCGACTGAACTTTTGTTAGCAGCATCGCAAAAAAAATCGAAAGAATACCTGCCGCCAGAACACTGGCGCGGGAAAAGAGAAGGCGCTGCCGGTCACTGCCGCTCTTGACGACCTTGCTATAAAAATCCTCAGCCAGAACTGACGCCAGACTATTCAGGTCCGATGAAAGTGTCGACATCGACGCTGCAAAAATCCCCGCAAGAATCAGCCCCGTCACTCCAGCAGGAAGCTGATGCCCAATGAAGTACGCCAGGACCTGGTCGGGCTTGGCTCTCACGGCTTCCGGCAGTAATTCAGGTTGCATCTGGTAAAAGACCCAGAGTAACACACCGACCGTCATAAACAGGACCCAGACCACGCCTAAAAACAGAACTGATATCCAAAGCGCACGAGCCGCCTGTTTGGACGAAGGTGCCACCAAATATCGCTGCACCACTGTCTGGTCTGTTGCATACTTGGCCAGATAATGATTAAAACCAAAGCAAAGCAAAACAATCACTGATACCTTGCTCCAGTCAAAATCGAATGACACCAGTTTGAACTTCCCCGCCTCGTATGCAGCCGTCACCACCTCTCCCGGCCCGGCCTGTGTGCCGAACAGCAGAAAGCAAAGCAAAAGAATGCCGCCGCCCAACAGCAAAAAACCTTGCGTGACATCCGTCCAGACAACTCCCTCAATCCCCCCAAAGAAAGTATAGACCATCGTGGCAACGCCGACGACAACCATCAGCACAAGCACGTCCCACCCTGTCACCCCCTCAAGGGCAAGGCACATCAGATACAGCACCATGCTCATTTTGAAAAAATGCCCGGCAATGAATAAAATGTCCCCATAAAAGCGGGCAAACAAGCCAAACCGCCGTTCCAGATATTCGTAAGCGCTCAGCCGCACCTTACGCCGAAACAGCGGAATCAGAAGAAAGGTCACAATGCACACTGTTATGGGGATAGTGACAATAGTCATAAGATACTGCATGTCACTCTTAAAAGATTTGCCCGGCAATCCCAGGAAGGCCCAGCTCGAGATAATGGTGGCAAAAATCGACATACCTACTGCCCAGCCCGGCAGCCTGCGATTGCCCAGAAAGTAACGGTCGGAACTCGTCTGCTTCTTGCCGAAGTGTGAGCCAAGGTAAATGACAAAAATAAAGTATGCGGCGATAATCAGCCAATCAACGATTTCCAGAGAGCTTTCAGTGCTCAGTAGGGGCACGGCAGCGACTCCTGTGTCTTGCAAATTCGAACCGGTCCAAAGCGAGAACCGGATTATGACCTATCGTGAATCAAAGTCCTTCATCTATTCGTTTTTGCTACTTGGGCCATTTACCGTCGACAATGTCACTCAGCACGAGTTTCGAGGGGTCAATCACCACGTGCTTTACCTTCCGCCGCTTCCAGGTGTAGACAGTGTGCACTTTCCCATCCGATGT